>DATLXM010000018.1:0-14132 GCA_035575835.1 Gaiellaceae bacterium | reverse complement strand
TGCTGTTCAGCCAGACCGTGTCCTTGCCGTCGCCGCAGTCGATCCGGTCGACCTGGTTGTCGTCGGCGAGGGCGTGCATCCGGTCGTCGCCGTTGCCGCCGTTCTGGACGTCGGCGCCGCGGCCGACCCAGATCACGTCGTTGCCGTCGCCACCGTTGACCGTGTCGTCACCGGCACGGCCGCGCAGGACGTCGTTGCCGTTGCCGCCGTCGAGCGAGTTGTTGCCCTCGCCGCCCCAGGCGCGATCGTTGCCGTCCCCGGCGTCGATCTTGTCGGCGCCCTTGCCGCCGAGGATCCGATCGTTGCCGTCGCCGGCGTTGACCGTGTCGTCGCCGCCGCGGGCGTGGATCAGGTCGGCAGACGAGGTGCCGTTCAGCGTGTCGTTGCCGTCGGTGCCTTGATCCGATCGAGGCCGCGGGCCATCGCCGCACTCGCCACGACCAGAACGGCGATCACGGTGACGACGCTGATCAGGATTCTGATGCTCTTCATCTTGTTACGTCCCTCCAGTTAGAGCTTGACTCGGTGATCCTGGAGGGGCTCGGTCAGCCCTTCGTTCGCCGGAGGTAAAACGCGCGTAAAACCCGCGGTCGGCAGCCGAACCGTGAAGACCGTCAGCTCGCCGGGAGCGCTCGCGACCGCAACCGACCCGCCCATCCCCTCGGCGAGGGTCTGCACGATCGCCAGGCCGAGTCCCGATCCGACGGGCCGCTCGCGGCCGTAGCGGGAGTGGAGGAAGAAGCGCTCGAAGGCGCGCTCGACCTCGTCCGGGCCGAGGCCCGGACCGGTGTCGCGAACCTGGATCTCGCCCGGCCGGGCGACGACCTCGACCGAGCCGCCCGCCGGAGTGAGCCTGAGCGCGTTCTCGACGAGGTTCGAGACGATCTGGAGTGTCCGGTCGGCGTCTCCGAGCGCCGGGGCGGCGTCGTCGCCGACGAGCGCGAGCGCGACCCCGAACTCCCGGGCCTGGGACTCGTAGCGCCGCACCGCCTCGAGCGCCGTGTCCCGCAGATCGATCGGCTCGCGCCGGAAGCTGAACTCGGCCTTGCGCATCCTCGCGAGGTCGAGCAGGTCGCCGACGAGCCGCTCCAGCCTGCGCGACTCCGCCACGATCGTCGCGGCGGCCTCCTCGACCGAGAGCGCCTCGTCCTGAAGGGCCTCCGCATAGCCACGGATCGCGGTCAGCGGGGTCTTCAGCTCGTGGCTGACGGAGAGGAGGAACGCCTGCTCGGCCTCGCGGGCCGTCGCGAGGTGGACGGCGACCTCGTTGAAGCTGCGGGCGAGCGAGGCGAGCTCCCGCGGCCCTTCGACCGGCACGACCGGTGGAGCGCCGGTGGCGGTGGCGAGGCTTCGCGTCGCGTCCGCGACCCGACGCAGAGGCCGGGCGAGCGCGCGGGCGCTGAGAAAGGCGACGAGGGCGGCCAGGAGAGCCGCGGCGACGGCCGCGAGGAGGAGGCCTTCGACGTGCGGGCGCCAGGCGCTGTTCGTCGAGCTCGCCGGGCGCAGGAGGATGAACCCCTTACCCGCGACGAGTCGGGCGGCGTAGAGATACCGCGTTCCGTCCGATTCGAGCGCCCCGTCGAGCCGCGCCCCGCGCCGGAGCCGAGCAGCCCGGTCGGGTGGGAGGAGCGGCGCGGAGCCGTCGAGTGCGACCCGGATCACCTGCTCGTCCTGGCGCTCGAGAAACTCCTGGAGCGACCGAAGGCGGGAGAACGGCACGAGCGCCTCTCGCTCACGCTCGACGAGGAGATCCATCTGGGCCGAGACGTCGCGGAGCGTGTTCCGCTCGACCGCACGGCGGGTGAGGAGCGCCCCGATCGCGAGCGCGAGCGTGAGCGAGAGCAGCGCCGAGAGCGCGATCGTCGCGAACAGGCGCCGCCGGAGGGTCACACCCGGACGGCCTTGTACCCGGAGCCGCGGAACGTCCGGATCGCCTCGGGTCGGCCGAGCTTGCGGCGGAGCTGGGCCACGTGGACGTCGACGGTGCGCGTGCCGCCGGCGTACGTCATGCCCCAGACACGGTCGAGGAGCTGGTCACGAGAGACCACGATTCCCGCGTTCTCGACGAGGTAGGCGAGGAGGTCGAACTCCTTGCCGGTCAGCTCGACCGGTTCACCCGCAACCGTGACCTCGCGAGCCTCGGAGTCGACGACGATCTCGCCCAGCTCGAGCCGCTCGGCCCGGGGCGCGGGCTCGGGCTCGGTTCTCCGGAGGACGGCCTTGACTCGCGCGGCGAGCTCACGTGGCGAGAAGGGCTTCGTGACGTAGTCGTCCGCCCCGATCTCGAGCCCGACGACACGGTCGGCCTCCTCGTCCCGGGCGGTCAGCATCAGGATCGGAACCGGTGAGCGCGCCCGGATCCCGCGGCAGACGTCGAACCCGTCCTGCCCGGGAAGGCCGATGTCGAGGAGCACGAGCCGGGGATTGACCTTGTCCAGGGTGAGCAGCGCTTCCTCGCCCGAGCGAACCCATTCGACCCGGAAGCCACTTTGCTCGAGGTAGGCGCGAACGAGCGTGCCGATCGACTCCTCGTCCTCGACGAGAAGCAGCTGCGGCCCGGCCGCCGACCCCGCTACCGCGGCGGTCATCTGCCTGCGCGGATCTCGGTCGCCGGAGCGTCGCCGTCGCGGATCACGGTGACGATCATCCCCCGCCGGAGGGCCGAGAACGAGGACGGGCGCCCGCGCAGGCTGACCGAGGCTCCCGGAGCGACGGCGATCGTGACGAGTGACCCGTCGCGCTCGCGAACCGTGAGCGAGCCGTTCGTCCGGTCGCGAATCACGCCGCGGTCGATCCGGTAGTCGTGGAGGCCCGTCGCGTCCTTGACGAGAACCTCCGCCCGGACGAGGTTCGAGCCGAAGAAGTAGCTGCCCAGCGAACCGGGCAGCGCACCGGGCAGGGCGAAGCCGGGCTGGGCTGCCAGGAGCACGGCGTTCACGGCCAGGAGGGCGACAACGGCCCAGAGCGCCTTGGCTCGCTTGCCGGGGGTTCGCTTCGCGGGCATGTCCGCATTGTGGCCGCGGATCGTCAGAACGTCATGCCCTAGGTGTTCGAGGGGTGTAAAACCGCCGGCCGGTGGACGCGGAGCTCGCGGGCCGCGAGGAGCGTCATCACGAGCCCCGTCCCTCCCGAGACGAGGAACGCGAGCTGGGTTCCGCCCACCTCGGTGAGGAAGCCGGCAAGGAGGCCGCCGACCGGCGCCAGCCCGGCGAACGCCCAGAGATAGAGGCTGACGACGCGGCCACGCAGGTGATCCGGGGCGCCGAGCTGGAGAATCGTGTTCGCATTCGAGGTCCAGAGCGTGAAGCAGGTGCCCGTGACGAAGAGCAAAATCGCGCAGGCCCAGACCGACTCGAGCGGCGCGATCGCGAGCAGGGCGATGCTGAAGCCGCCCGTGCCGAGCACGAGCACCTTCCAGCTCGCCCGGGCGAGCGCGGCCGTGAGCAGCGCGCCGACGAGCGCGCCGGCACCGAAGAATGCGGAGAGGATCCCGAACACCTCCGGCCCGGTGTTCAGCGTCTCGGACGCGAGCAGCGGCAGGATCACGTGGAAGTTGAAGCCGACCGTACTGACGACGGTGACGATCGCGAGGATCAGCCGGACGTGCGGTGTCCGGCGCGCGTAGGCGATCCCGTCCCCGATCGAGCGCATGAACGTGGGGGGCTCCACCTCGCGGATGACGGCGACGAGCTCGTCCTTGCGCATCAGGAGCAGGGCCGTGAGCACGGCGAGGAAGCTGACGGTGTTGATTGCGAAGCAGACGCCGACGCCGAAGGCGGCGATCAGGACTCCGGCGAGGGACGGCCCCACGATCCGGGACGCGTTGAATAGGCTCGCGTTCAGTGCGACCGCGTTCGGGAGCTCGTCGCGGCCGACGAGCTGGAAGGTCAGGGCGTGTCGGCCGGGCGCATCGAAGACGAGTGCGCAGCCACCGAGGATCGCGAGCGCATAGACGAGCGGAAGCGTCGCGGTGCCCGTGAAGACGACGACCGTCAGCACCGCCGAGATCACCATCGAGAAGAGCTGTGTCCCCATCACGAGCTTGCGGTTCTCGATCCGATCGGCGACGGCACCGGCGAACAGGCCGAAGAGGGTGAAGGGGAGGAAGCGGCAGAAGGCGAGGACGCCGACCGCGACCGGCGAGGAGGTCAGCTCGATCACGAGCCAGGCAAGCGCGATGTTCTGCATCCAGGTCCCGATCACCGAGACGAGCTGGCCGATGAAGAAGAGCCGGTAGTTGCGGTGCCGGCGCAGGCTCGCGAAGGTGCGCGCGTTCAGCTTGAGGAGGAGGGCGGTCACAGGAGCTTCAGCAGCGGTTCGAGCGCGGCCTCGACCGCGTCGAGCTCCGCGGGCTCGAGCCCCTTCAGCCGGTCGGCGAGCCAGGAGGTGCGCCGGGCGCGGACGCGCTTCAGCAGCCTGACTCCGTCCTCGGTGAGGACGAGCCCGACGCGGCGCCGGTCGGCGTCGTCGCGCACGCGCTCGATCAGCCCCGCCTTCTCGAGCCGGTCGACGTGGCCCGAGAGCGCGGGCGCCGAGATCCGCTCCTCCGCCGCCAGCTCCCGCAGGCTGAGCCCGGAGTGGTGACGGATCAACCAGAGCAGGGTGACCTGGCGACTCGTGACGCCGAGGCCCTCGGTCTCCTTGCGGAGCTCGCGGCCCAGCCGAAGCAGGACAGGGCGAAGCTCGTTCGCGACGGTGAGAGGATCGGCGATAACCTGGCTAATCATTAACGAGGCTAATGTTAACACAAACGCTATTTGAGTCCGACGGGCGCGGCCGGTAGCTTCGAGCCATGACCGAGAGGCTCGCCCGCGCCGCTGCCCGCCGTCCCAAGCGCACACTGGCGATCTGGGGTGCCGCCTTCCTGATCTCGATCGGGGCGATCGCCGCGCTCTTGCCCTCGGCGCTGACCTCGGATGCCGACGTCACGAACACGCCCGAGTCGCGCCAGGGCTATGACGTGCTGCGGGCGAAGCTTCCACCCCCGAAGGAATTCGTGAACGAACTGGTCGTCGTGCGCGCTCCCGGGCGGGACGTGACGACCGACTCCGAGGTGAAGGCCGCGGTCGCGGGCCTCGTCGCAGAGATCGAAGCCACGCGGGCGACGATGTCGATCCAGACGTTCTACGTAGGCGGCGACCGGACGCTCGTCTCGGACGACAAGGACGCGACCGTGATCGCGCTCGGGATGGGATTCGACGGCGAGGAGGGGATCAAGCGGGTGATCGCAGCGGTCGAGCGGGCCGATGCGGGGCCATTCGAGGCGACGATCACCGGGGAGTTCACCGCCGAGGAGGACTTCACCAGCATCTCGAACCGCGACCTGAAGGAGGGCGAGCTCTTCTTCGGCCTCCCGGCCTCGATGCTCGTCCTGCTCCTCGTCTTCGGCGCCGTCGTCGCGTCGCTGATCCCGATCCTGCTCGCGATCGTGGCGATCACGGTCGCGCTCGCGCTCGTCGCGGTCGTCGGCCAGGCCTGGGAGCTCTCGTTCTTCGTCGTCAACATGCTGACCGCGATGGGGCTGGCGCTCGGCGTCGACTACGCGCTCTTCATCGTCTCCCGCTTCCGGGAGGAGCGTGGCCGCGGCCGGGCGCAGCTCGCGGCGATCGAGGCGGCCGGGAGGACGGCGAGCCGCGCTGTCCTCTTCAGCGGCTCGGCGTTCGTGATCGCGCTGACCGGGATGCTGCTCGTTCCGGACACGATCCTGCGCAGCCTCGCGGCCGGGGCGGTGCTCGTCGGAATCACGGCGGTCGCGGTTGCAACGACCCTGCTGCCGGCGATCCTCGCGCTCCTCGGCGATCGCGTCGATGCACTTCGCCTTCCGTTCATCGGCCGCGGCAGCGGCGAGGGCAGGTTCTGGGGAGCGATCGTCACCCGCGTCCAGCGTGCTCCCGTGCTCAGCCTGCTCGCTGCCGTGGGCATTCTCGTCGCGCTCGCGCTGCCTGCGCTCGACCTCCGTACCGGGTCGGCCGGCGTCCGTACGATTCCCGACGGTTACGCCTCGAAGGACGGGTTTCTCGCGCTCAAGCGCGAGTTCGGTGTCGGCACCGTCGATGCGGCGACGATCGTCGTCGACGGCAACGCGGACGCACCCGAGGTCGCCGCCGGGGTCGAGCGGCTGCGCGCGGCGATCGCGGCCGATCCTGAGTTCCGCGACCCCGACGTGAGCATCGGCCCCAACCGCGACATCACCGTCGTCGAGGCCCTGGTGGGCGGGGACAGCCGCGACGAGGCCGCGGTCCGGGCGATCGAACGGCTGCGCTCCGACGTCGTGCCGGCAGCGCTCGGCGGCACCGGCGCGCGGACGTACGTGACGGGGGAGACCGCTGAGATCCTCGACTACCGCAGCCTGATGTCCTCCTGGCTGCCTCTCGTCTTCGGCTTCGTGCTCTCCCTCAGCTTCCTCCTGCTCACGATCGCGTTCCGCTCGATCGTCGTCGCCGCGAAGGCGATCGTGCTCAACCTGCTCTCGGTGGGAGCCGCCTACGGCCTACTCGTGCTCGTCTTCCAGAAGGGGGTCGGGAACGAGCTCTTCGGCTTCGCCCGCGTCGACGCGATCGAGGCCTGGCTGCCGCTCTTCCTCTTCTCGGTTCTCTTCGCCCTCTCGATGGACTACCACGTCTTCCTGCTCAGCAGGATCCGCGAGCGCTATCTCGAGACGGGGGACTCGAGCGCGGCGGTGGCGGCGGGAGTGCGCTCGACCGCGCGCCTGATCACCGGTGCGGCGCTGATCATCATCGTCGTCTTCGCCGGCTTTGCAAGCGGTGAGCTCGTGATGTTCCAGCAGATGGGGTTCGGCGTCGCGATCGCGCTCTTCCTCGACGCGACCCTGATCCGCTCGGTGCTCGTGCCTGCGGCGATGGAGCTGCTCGGCGAGCGCAACTGGTATCTGCCGAGCTGGCTCGAGTGGCTGCCTCATTTCGAGATCGAAGCCGCAGAGCGTACGCCCGAGACGCGGCCCGTCAGCGTCCCGTAGCGACGAAGCGCGCGATCCTCGCGCCGATCTCCTCGCCCTTGTCCTCCTGGAGGAAGTGGCCGGCGCCCGTGACGATCTCCGGGTCGAACGCGCCCGGGATGTGCTCGGCGATTCGCTCGGCGACGCGGGGCAGAAGATCGGGTCGGAGTCGGAGAAGAGGACGAGCGCCGGCTTCTCCCAGCGGCCGAGCGACTCCCGGAGGGCGAGGAGCGGGGCGGTGTTCGGGTGCTCCGGCTCCGTGGGGACCTGCTCGGGGAAGGCGAGGACGCCCGCCATCGAGTCGGGGACAGGCCAGGGCGCGCTGTAGGCCTCCTCGACCGCGTCGTCCATCGGCTGCACGCACGAGATCCGGACGAGCTGGCCGGGGACGAGGTCGCTGCCGTGGCGGCGGACGAACGCGCGGAAGCGGAGCCATTCGTCCGAGGGAGGGCGCCCGCCGCCGATCCCGGTGTTCATGATCACGAGCCGGGCGACGCGGTCGGGGTGCTCGACCGCGAGCCGCAACCCGATCGGGCCGCCCCAGTCCTGTACGACGACGGTCAGGTCTCGGAGGTCGAGCTCCTCGACGAGCCGGACGATCGAGCCGCTGTGGAAGTCGAAGGAGTAGTCCTCGATCCGGGTCGGCTTGTCGGAGCGTCCGAAGCCGAGGTAGTCCGGCACGATTGCCCGAGCCGTCGGAGTCAGCTCCGGGATCACCTTGCGATAGAGGTACGACCACGTCGGCTCTCCGTGGAGGAGCAGCACCGGAGGGCCGGAGCCCTCGTCGAGGTAGTGGAGCCGGAGCCCCTCCTGCTCGACGTAGTGAGGCTCGAACGGGTAGCCGGGGAGATTCGCGAAGTGCTCGTCGGGGGTTCGGTAGGCCTCCACGCTCACCCTTCCGAGAGAACGAACGAGACGAAGAAGCCGGCGACCGTCGAGAACGCGACGTAGGGCCCGCCGTGCTCGAAGGCCTCGGGCAGGACAGAACCGGCGATCGCCGCCAGCACCGCCCCACCGGCGAACCCGAGGAGCAGCGCGAGCGCGCCGCCCGGTGCGCCGCCGAGCAGGAGGCGCCCGAGCACCACCGACGCCAGGATCGCGAGCGCAGCGCCAGACCAGACGGAGAGGATGAACATGCTCGATCTGCCGTTCTCACGCATCCGCGAGGCGCCGCCGATCGCCTCCGGGAGGTTCGCGATCACGATCGCGACGAGAAGCGCGATGCTCGCGCCCTCGATCAGGCTGACCCCGAGCGCGAGGCTCTCCGGGATCCCGTCGAGGATCGCCGCAGCGAGGAGCGCCAGCCCGACCGCGCTGCCTCTGATCCGGTTCATCAACTGCGCATCGAGGATGATCAGCGTTGCCGCACCGCCGAGCAGCCCGAGCCCGGCTAGCCAGACGCCGCCGTACTCCTTGGCTTCGGCGAAGAGCTCGAACGAGAGCGCGCTCGTCAGTGCCCCGCCCGAGAAGCCGAGGAGCGAGGCGTAGAGGTGCTCCGGGAGCGACCAGCGGGCGCCGATCGCAGCTCCGAGCACGAGTGCGGCCGCTGCGACCGCGCCGAAGACCAGGGCTTGAGTCACTCGCCTGAGTCTACGAAGCATGAGAATCGCGCGAGCCGGGGAACTCTTACGCCAGATGTCCGTACCTCCGCCCCGAGACCCGTCCGATCCCGTCGACCCGGTCGATCCGCTCGATCCTGTCGACCCGATCGAACCCGGCGATCCGTACTCGCTCGACCCCATGGACGAGACGATGGTCCGGGACGAGTGGACAGGCGAGACGGTGATCGCGGGCAACGAGACCATGGTGGTCGGCGACGAGACGGTGGTGGTCGAGGAGGAAGAGGAGGTCGTGCCGGTTCGGCGCCCGCCGCTGGTCTGGCCGTGGCTCCTTGCCTTCCTGCTGCTCGTGCTCGGTGGGCTCGGCGCCTACTACTACTTCTCCCAGGAGGACGAGCGCACGGTTCCGGCCGTCGTCGGCCAGCGTCAGGAGGGTGCCGAGGCGAACGTTCGCGAAGCAGGCTTCGAGCCCGAGTCCGAGCGTCAGGCGAGCGCGAAGCCCCGTGGCGTCGTGCTCGACCAGCGTCCCGACGGGGGCACCGAGCTCGAGGAGGGCGAGACCGTGTTCCTGATCGTGTCCAACGGCCCACCCCGCGAGACGGTGCCGGACGTCGTCGGCGAGACCACCGAGGCGGCCGTTGCAGACCTGACGGCGTCGAGCTTCGAGTCCGACGTGACGGAGGCCTTCTCGGACAAGAAGGCCGGAGTCGTGCTCGCGCAGGAGCCTGCGGCCGGAGCCAACTTGAAGGAGGGCTCGTCGGTGGCGCTCACGGTCTCGAAGGGGCCCGAGCCGGTCGAGGTTCCGGACGTCGTCGGCACGACGTCATCGGAGGCGACAGCCGCGCTGCGCGACGCGGGGCTCGGCGTCAATCTCGTTCCGGTCCCCTCCGACCGGCCCGCGGGCACCGTGGTGGCGCAGAGCCCCGCCGCGGGGGCGACCGCGAAGTCCGGCGCGAAGGTTCGTTTGAATGTGGCCCAGGCGGCCAACGAGACCACGCCGGCTGCGACCACCGCGCCGACGACGACCGAGGCCGCACCGCCCCCCACGACGACGGCGCCCCCGCCGCAGCCGGCGACCACCACGGCTCCCGACGCGGTCGGACAGGAGCTCGCGGTCGGTGCGCGCAGCTTTGGCGACGCGGGGTTGAAGGTCGCCGTGCGCTACGTGCCTTCACAGGAGGCGCAGGGCAGGATCGTCGCCCAGGCCCAGCCCGCCGGGACGGAGCTCCGGCGCGGCGACACGGTTCAGGTCAACGTCTCGACGGGAGCCGAGCCGGCTCCGGCGACAGCCGTCCCGAACGTGATGGGCGCCGAGCAGGAGCGCGCGCGCTCGCTGCTCGAGGACGCGCAGTTCGAGGTCCTCGCGATCGAGCTGGCGACAGCGGATCAGAGCAAGATCGGGCGGGTGCTCTCCCAGTCACCGCCTGCGAGCGCCCAGATTCCCCGCGGCTCGCTCGTGATCCTGTACATCGGCGCCGCGCAGAGCTAGACGCGATGCGCGCGCGCCTGGGCCCGGTGCCCGCGTGCGCTCGGCGGCTCGGCGTAGGTGTCGTCGAGCCAGGCCACGATCCGATCCGCGCCTGCGATCGCCTCCCCGTCCTCCGTCAGGAGCACGGGGATCGAGTCGGCGCCCGCGGCGTCGCGCAGCTCGTCCCGGTCTTCGGGACGGGGCTCGACCTGCATCGCGACGAAGGGAACCCCGAGCTCGGTCAGGCGCGCGCGGACGCGGTGGGAGAACGGACACCACTCGGCCTGGTAGAGCGTCAGCATGAGAGCGAGCGTATCGGGCGGCTCGGCCGCCGGACGTCAGCGCCGGGGCTACTTCGGGGTCGCTTCGAGCTTGTAGCCGACGCCGTAACGCGTCTGGATGAAGGTGTTGCGGGGCGCCTTGTGATCGACCTTCTCGCGGAGCTTGCGAACGAAGACGTCGACGGTGCGGTCACGGTGCGAGGCGCGCCGGCCCCAGACGCGCTGGAGCAATTCGTCGCGGGTGAGCACGCGCCCCTCCTCGACGGCGAGCGCATAGATCAGGCGGAACTCGGTAGGGGTTAGCTCGGCGCTCGCGCCGTCCACGTAGGCCTGGACGTTGCGCGGATCGAGCCTGAGCTCCTGGATCTCGATCTCCTCGCCGCGCCGCGACTCCTGAGCGCGGGTTCCGCGCCGGGCGGCCGCGCCGACGCGCGCTACGAGCTCCTTCATCGAGAACGGCTTCACGAGGTAGTCGTCGGCTCCGATCTCGAGCGCATGGACGCGGTCGTGCTCGGTCCCGCGGGCGCTGACGACGACGATCGGGGTTCCGATCCCCTCGCTCCGCGCCTGCTCGATCACCTTCCAGCCGTCGAGGCCGGGCAGCATCAGGTCGAGCACGCAGACGTCCGGCCGCTCGTAGCGAAGCCGCGCGAGCCCGGTCTCGCCGTTCGCGACCCCGACCGCCTCGAAGCCCGCGACGCCGAGATGGCGCGCCATCCCCTGGGCGATCACGTCGTCGTCCTCGATGATCAGAACCTTCGCCATGGGGTGAATCATGCAGCGCCGGACGGCCTGCGGAGGGTAAAGGAGTGGTGAGAGTCTGGTAAACGCGCTTCTGTTACAACCGGAACGTGGAAGGAGACGCCGAACGGGGCCGCGTGCTGCTCGAGGAGAGCCGGGAGGCCGTGGTCGTGCTCGATGCCGAGGGAATCGTGCTCGCATCGAGCCAGCGGGCGCGCCAGACGGTCGAAGGCGTCCGCGAAGGGGAGCCGCTCCCGCTCGCGCTCCTCGCGGGCGAGCAGGCGCTGATCGTCCCCTACACCGTGGACGGCCGCGACGAGCGGCTCGTCTACCTCTCCCGCGTGGGCGATCTGGCCGCCTACGAGGAGCTCCGCTCCGGGTTCACGGCGGCTGTCTCGCACGAGCTCCGGACTCCGCTGGCGCGGCTCCTCTCCCTGCTCGAGACGGCGCTCCTGCCCGGCGAGGACGTCCCCGACCTCGTCGACCGTGCCCGCCACGAGGTCGAGCAGATCCGCGAGCTGATCGACGAGGTGCTCTTCCTCTCCGAGCTCGAGTCGGGGGCACGCGTGGTCGCGCTCGGCGCAGCGCCCGTTCTCCCCGTTCTCGAGGCGGTCGCTGCCGAGCTCGAGGAGCGAGCAGCCAGGGCGGGTGTCGCCGTCGAGGTGTCCGGCGACCCGGAGGCGAGTATCGAGGTCAGGCCGCGGATGCTCCACGTCGTGGCGCAGAACCTCGCGGCCAACGCGATCCGGTACGCAGGCCCAGGATCGACCGCGCGCCTCTCGGTCGAGCGAGTCGAGGGCGCCGTGGTGCTCCGGATTGCGGACGACGGGGCCGGCGTCGAGGAATCGGACCTGCCGCGCCTGTTCGAGCGCTTCTACCGGGCCGACCGCTCGCGCGCATCGCGCGGCACGGGACTCGGGCTCGCGATCGTGAAGCACGTCGTCGCGTCGGCGGGCGGCACGGTCGAGGCACGCGGCGGCCGCGGATCGGGTCTCGAGGTGCGCTGCGTCTTCCCAGCGACGCACTGACCGTTCACCACCCTTTCACAAGATCTTCACCACATCGAACGCGTGGCCGCCGGAAGACTCGGGTCATGCATACAGCCAGGGGAACACTCACGAAGATCGCGCTCCTGCTCGCCCTCGCCGCGACGCTCATCGGCTGCGGCGGCGGGCGCGAGGGCAGCGCGGATACGAGCGCCGCCACGACCGCGGGCGGCGGCGACGGCACGCTTTCCGGACGGATTCAGGCTGACGGCTCGAGCACCGTCGGCCCGTACACGACGGCGGCCGCCGAGGCGTTCCGGGGCGTCGAGCCCGGCGTCCAGGTCACCGTCGGCGTCTCGGGCACCGGTGGCGGCTTCGAGCGCTTCTGTCGCGGCGAGACCGATCTTTCGAACGCGTCTCGGGCGATCAAGGACGAGGAGATTTCGGCCTGCGAGAAGGAAGGGATCGAGTACGTCGAGTTCCAGATCGCGAACGACGCCCTCACGGTGGTCGTGAACAGCGAGAACGACTGGGCCCAGTGCCTGACCGTCGAGCAGCTGAAGACGATCTGGAACACGGGCTCGAAGGTGAACAACTGGAACCAGGTCGACCCGAGCTATCCCGATCAGGAGCTGAGCCTCTTCGGCCCCGGCACCGACTCGGGCACCTTCGACTACTTCACCGACGAGATCAACGGCCAAGAAGGCGCGAGCCGCTCGGACTACGGCGCGAGCGAGGACGACAACACGGTCGTCACCGGCGTGACCGGCGAGAAGGGCGGCCTCGGTTACTTCGGCTTCTCCTACTTCGAAGAGAACCAGGAGGCGCTCAAGGCAGTCGAGATCGACGCCGGCGACGGCTGCATCGCCCCGAGCGTCGAGACCGCCCAGGACGGCACCTACAAGCCGCTCTCGCGTCCGCTTTTCATCTACGCGAAGAAGGACTCGTTCGCGCGGCCCGAGGTCGAGGCCTTCGTGCAGTACATCCTCGACAACGAGACGCAGATCGCCGAGAGCTCGCAGTACGTGCCCCTCACCGAGGAGCAGCTGACGAAGGCGAAGAGCGACTTCGAGGCAGCAACCCCCTAGGTGGCAACTCCGGGACTCACCGGCGCGGAGCCGATACTCCGCGCTGGAATATTGGTGGGGCGGCGCCGGATCGGCGAGGACGTCGTCAAGGGCGTCCTCGCCCTTTGTGCGCTCGTCTCGGTCGCGACGACGATCGGGATCGTCGTCGCGCTCTTCGTCCCGGCGATCGAGTTCTTCCGCGAGGTCCCCGTCGTCGACTTCCTGACCGGCACGAACTGGTCGCCCCTGTTCGAGCCGGCCAGCTTCGGGGTGCTGCCGCTCATCGCCGGCACCCTGCTCGTCACCGCGATCGCGAGCCTCGTTGCGATGCCGCTCGGTCTCGGCGCCGCGGTCTACATGAGCGAGTACGCGAGCCCGCGGGCTCGGGGGATCATCAAGCCGGCGTTCGAGCTCCTGGCCGGGATCCCGACGATCGTCTTCGGCTACTTCGCCCTGACTTTCGTGACCCCGCTCCTCCGGGACATCGGAGTGCCGGTCGACATCTTCAACACGCTCTCGGCCGGGCTCGTGATGGGCGTGATGCTCCTCCCGACCGTCGCGTCGCTCTCCGAGGATGCGATGGGAGCCGTGCCGCGCGATCTCCGGGAAGGCGCGTATGCGCTGGGCTCGACGAAGGTGCAGGTTGCGACGCGGATCGTCGTGCCCGCTGCGGTCTCGGGAATCGTCGCCTCGTTCGTGCTCGCGATCTCGCGGGCGGTCGGCGAGACGATGATCGTGCTCGTCGCGATGGGCCAGCAGCCCAACCTCTCCTTCGACCCGCGCGAGGCGTCCGAGGCGATGACGGCGTTCATCGCGGCCACCGGCGCGGGCGACGTGCCCACGGGCTCCACGGAGTACAAGACGATCTTCGCGGTCGGCGCGACGCTCTTCCTGATGACGCTCGTGATGAACGTCTTCGCAATCCGGCTCGTCAGGAAGTACCGGGAGGCCTACGAATGAGTCGCCGCCTTCGGCTTGCTCCCGCGGGGGAAACCAGGTTTCCCCCGCGAGCCCCCTTCTTCTGCCTTGTGGGGGAGCTTCCAAGCTCCCCCACACCCCCTAAAGCTCATGAATC
>DATLXM010000017.1:0-19515 GCA_035575835.1 Gaiellaceae bacterium | reverse complement strand
CGCGTCGAGACTGGCGCTCCGCGCGCTCCCCGAGCTCCGCGACCGCGCCGGCAAGCGCGTCCTGATCGTCGGCGCCGGGCGTTCCGGCCGCAGCCTGGCCCGCGAGCTCCAGGAGACTGCAGGCGAGCGCGTGATCGGCTTTCTGGACGACAACCTCCTGCTTCGCCGGCGCCGGATCCAGGGTGTGATCGTGGTCGGGAGCCTCGACGACGCGGCGCGTTTCGTGCCCGACCTCGACGAGGTGCTCGTGACGATCCCGGACGCTCCGGTCGAGCGGCTCCAGCCGGTGCTCGACGCCTGCACGGGAGTCGGCGTCCCGTGCCGATTCGTCCGGCGCGACACCGTCGTCGCACCTGCGAGCCTCGCTCGGGCGATCGTCGAGTGAGCACCCGCGTCCCTGCCGACACCGCGGACCGGCGGCGGCTCAACCGCGCCCTCGATGCGCTGCCGCTCGTCCTCGCCTACGTCATCCTCTGCTGCCTCTACGCCTGGCAGGCGAGCCAGCGGAGCACGCCCACGATCTTCAACGACGAACTCGAGTTCGCGCAGATCTCGCGCTCGATCGCCGAGACCGGCCAGGCCGCCCGGCGCGGCGAGGCATACGGGTTCCAGACCCTCTACGCCTACGTCGTCGCGCCCGCCTGGTGGATTGACGACACCGCGAGCGCCTACGAGGTCGCGAAGTTCATCGGCGTCCTCGTGATGACTTCGACCATCTTTCCCGCCTACGCGCTCGCGAGGACGATCGTGACGAAGCCGTGGGCGCTCGGCGCCGCCATCGCCGCGACCGCGGTGCCCGCTCTCTCGTATGCGCCTTTCCTCGTCGAGGAGCCCTTGGCGTACCCGTACGCGACGTTCGTGCTCTGGCTGATCGTGCGCAGCCTGATCCGCCCGGGCGGCCAGACGCTCGCACTGGCCGCGGCGGGCTGCGTGATCGCGCCCTTCGTCCGCGGGCAGCTCGCGATCCTCCTGCCCGTGTTCGCGCTCGCGCTCGCGTTCGCGGGCTGGGAGCACGAGCGCTTCCGGAGGTGCCGCAAGAGCTGGACGCGGGCGGACTACCTCGGTGTCATCGTGCTCGCAATCGGCGCGATCGTCGCCGCGAGCGCCTTCCTCGGCCACCAGTCGACCTCCTGGTACACGGCCACCGGCTTCTTCAAGCAGCGGATGTTCGATTACGGCCTCCGGGCACTCGGCTCGTTCGTGATCGGAGTGGGCGTGCTCCCGTTCGTCGCCGGCCTGGCGGCCGTGCTCGGGCGCGTCCGCGATCCCGATCTCCGCGTGCGCGCCTTCGTGGCGACGTCCCTCGCGGCGTTCTTCACGTTCGGCCTCTACACGGCGGTGAAGGCGTCCTACCTCTCGACGAGCTTCGGGACGGTCACCGTCGAGCGGAACCTGATCTACCTGGCGCCGCTCTTCTTCGCGGCCACGGCGCTGGCGCTCGCCCGCCCGCGGCTGCGGATCGTGCCGCTCGCGCTGGCGGGGATCGTCGGCCTCTACGTCCTCGTGACGACGCCGCTCGAGCTCGACCGCTACCCGTACTACGACGCGCCCGGGCTCTCGATCGCCTCGCTCCCGAACCGGAACTGGGGCTGGGACGGAGCCCGGATCGAGCAGGCGCTCGTCGTCGTCCTCGTCGTCTGCCTCGTCCTGCTCGTCGCGCAGGCGCTCGTTCGGCCGCGCCACGCGGCAATCCTCGCCGCGGGCGTCGGCGCGCTCTTGATCGGCTGGAACCTGACTGCCGAGGTCTACGCCTCGCGCGGGTTCGAGGCCCAGGCAGACCAGCTCTACGGGAACCTCCCCAAGCCGGTCAACTGGGTCGACGAGGCGAACGGGGGCGAGCCGACCCTCTTCCTCGGGGCCGGAATCGACGACGCCAACGGCGTGCACCTGCTCGAGTTCTGGAACCGGTCGCTGAAGAAGGTCTGGGCCACGGACGGCAGTGCACCGGGTCCAGGGCCGTTCATCAACACGGACCTCGGGCGGGCCGACGGGACGCTCTTCCCGGATCCCGAGGTCGGCTGGGTCGTCGCCGAGAACGACGCCGCCGTCGTGGGAACGAAGATCGGCGAGCCCCGTGGGGTGCTGCAGCTCTACCGCACGGACGGGGCGGTTCGCCTGGTCTCGTCCTTCACCGGTCTGACGGGGGACGGCTGGATGGCAGCCGAGGCCTCGTACAACCAGTTCGCGACGACCACGAATCCCCGTGGCTACGCGAAGATCGTCCTCTCGCGCGTGGCCTCGTGCGGGCCGGACAAGCCCGGGAAGGTGACTGTCAAGGTCGGGACGGTCGTCGTCGGCGCGAAGAACCAACCCGCGCTCGGCCGCGTCCTCCAGACGAGAAGCGGCGTCCTGCACCAGTGCCAGGTGCTCGGCCCGCCCGAGCTCCTGATCCCCGCGACGGTTCCGTTCCGGGTCGAGGTGACGATCGAGCCGACGTTCTCACCGAACGAACTCGACCCGGCGAGTAGCGACGTACGTCAGCTCGGAGCCCGGCCGGAATTCAGCTTCGTGCCGCTGACGCTGCCCTGAGAGCTCGCTTGCATCTCACGACGTATCCCCTGCTCGTGGCGGGAAACGCACCGTTTGCCGTGCTCGCTCCGCGTCCCTAGGATGCTCCTGTCACAGAGGGGGGTCGCTTGCGTCAGGCAGTCGAGATCGTCGGAATCGCCAACCTGCTGCTCTTCGCGCTCGCGGCTGTCGTGGCCGTCCGCCAGTGGCGCTCGAACCCGAACAACAAGGCGGGGCTCTGGGCTGCGCTCGCCTTCGTCGCGCTCGCCTTCGTCGTCGTGGTAGGCGCCCTGATCCCCGAGGACCCGGATCGGCTGATCGAGCACGTCGCGCAGCGCATCGACATCGCGGTGCTCGTCCTCTTCCCGTATCTCCTCTATCGCTTCACCACGGCTTTCCAACCTCCTACGGCCCGACTGGAGCGCTTCCTCGCCGTGATGACCGCGGTGCTGCTCGTCGCCACGTTCGCCCTTCCGTACTTCCCCGGCGAAGGGGAGGCACGGCCCTGGTGGTTCGGCCTCTACCTCGCCCTCTTCCTGCTCCACTGGACGATCCTGCTCGTGACCGTCGCGGTGCGGCTCTGGCGCGCGGGGAGCGGCCAGCCGAGCGTCGCCCGGCGCCGGATGCGGACGCTCGCACTGGCGGCGATCCTGATCACCGTCGCGCTCTTCATCGCCGCGGCGGGGCCGGACAGCGACTCGTGGCTCGCGCTCGGCGTCGGCATCCTCTCCACGTTGAGCGCCCTGAGCTTCCTGCTCGGGCTCGCACCGCCGTGGTTCCTACGCCTCCTCTGGCGCAGGCCGGAGCAGGCCCAACTCCAGCTGGCGATCACCGGTCTGATGACCGCGACGACGCCCCAGGAGGTCGCCGGCCAGGTCCTGCCCCCGCTGGCTCAGATGGTCGGGGCCCGCTGCGCGGCGATCTACGACGCGGACGGGAACGTGATCGCCTCGCACAACGCCGTCCCGACGGAGGACTCGGATACGACGACCGTCGACTTCGCGGCCGGACGCCTCGTCGTCCAGACGACGGCGTTCACGCCGTACTTCGGGGACGAAGAGCGCAAGCTCCTGGCCTCGGTCGCCTCCCTCACGGGCGTCGCCCTCGATCGCGCCCGGCTCTTCGCGCAGGAGCGAGAGGCACGCGAGGCCCTCGAGCGCGCAGACGAGCTGAAGACGCAGTTCATCGCCCTCGCTGCGCACGAGCTCCGGACGCCCGTGACGACGATCTACGGATTCGCGGAGACGATCCGGCGGCGGGGACACGAGCTCGCACCGGGCCAGCGGGCGGAGATGGAGACCCAGCTCTACGATCAGATCGACCGGCTCCGCGCACTCGTCGGCCAGCTGCTCGATCTTTCGCGCCTGGAAGCGGATGCCGTCCCGATCCAGCCCGAACGGCTCTTCGTCGGCAACCGGCTGCGCGAGATCGTGGCAGGCGCCGTTCCCGCGAACGAGTCGGACGTCCGCGTGGACGCCGACCCCGGGCTCGAGGCGACCGTCGACGCGGCCGCGCTCGACCGGATCGTCTCGAATCTGCTCGTGAACGCGTTTCGCTACGGCAGTCCACCGGTCGTCGTCCGGGCGGGCGCGGCGGCAGCAGGACTCAGCATCGTGGTCGAGGACTCGGGGCCGGGGGTTGCGCCCGAGTTCGTGCCGCAGCTCTTCGAGCGCTTCGCGCGCGCCGGGTCGGACGGGCTCGGGACGGGGCTGGGGCTGGCGATCGCCCGCTCGTACGCGCGCGCCCATCGGGGCGAGCTGGTCTACCGGCCGATGAGTCCCCACGGAGCCCTCTTCGAGGTCGTGCTCCCGGCGGCCTAGGTCGTGCTCGGACCCGGGGGCTGCTGCGGGAGGGCCCGGTAGGTGACGTACATCAAGACCGCGTCGTCGGGGCGCTCCTCACCCGGCCGGCGGCGGGCATTCAGCCACCCGACGACGAGCCCCGAGAGCTCTTCGACCTCCTCCTGCGTGGCATAGGCCATCCAGCCGCCGATGAACGAGGTCTCCTGCCACTCCGCGGAGAAGCGCTCCCGATTCGGCAAGTAGCGATCGATCGCGTCCTCGTCGCGCGCGAGGATCACGCTCTCCAGTTGGGCCAGCGCTGCACCGTACTCGGCGTCGTCGGCGGGGACGCTCGAGATAAGGCCCGAGCGCGCGGGATTCCGCGTCCACCAGCGCTCCCGGCCCTTGCGCCGGTCGAGGTCTTCGACGACGAGCTCGGCGGCCTCGAGCGCACGCAGGTGATAACTCGTGGCGCCGCTCGACTCGCCGAGGTCGCGCGCGAGCATCGAGGCGGTCGCGGGCCCGTCTCTGAGCGAATCGAGCATCCGCATCCGCAGCGGATGCGCGAGCGCCCGCACCTGGCGGGCGCCGAGCGAGCGTGCCGGCTTCATCGACGGAGTCGGCTCGGGCAATCCCATGCGTCGAACCATATGCCGTGTCGCGGAAGCTCGTCACCCACGGTCGAGTTTAGGTGTGCCTAAAAATTTGCTAGATTTTAGCCATGCCTAAATTCACTCGCCGCCGACTCCTCGCAGGTGCCGCTCCGCTCGTCGCCGCGCCCGTTCTCGGCAAGCTCGCGCTCGACGGCAACGCCGCGACTGGACAGCGCCGGCTCCAGGGCCACGTCCACAGTCACACCGCCTCGGGCCACGCGGCCATGATCGGCGAGGGAGCCCCGGCCGTGGGCGGCCCGAACGACCTCGACGCGCTCCTCTATCCACCGCCGGCGCTGCCGCATCAGCCGGGTCGCGTGCGCGAGTACGAGTTCCGAGCGATCGACAAGGACGTCGAGATCGCACCCGGGATCTTCTTCCCCGGCTGGACGTACAACGGGACGATTCCGGGTCCGGTGATCCGCGTGACAGAGGACGACATCCTCCGCTTGCGGTTCGTGAACCAGGGCTCGCACCCGCACACGATCCACTTCCACGGGATTCATCCGGCGAACATGGACGGCGTCTTCGAGATCGTCCCGCCGGGCGGCGAGTTCACGTATGAGTTTCCCGCAAGGCCGGCCGGGATGCAGCTCTACCACTGCCACTCGACCCCGCTCAAGAAGCACATCCACAAGGGCCTTTACGGCGCTTTCATCATCGACCCGAAGGAGCCGCGCCCGCCGGCGCAGGAGCTCGTGATGGTGATGAACGGCTACGACACCGACGGCGACGGCGGGAACAACTTCTACACCGTCAACGGGCGCACGTTCTACTACGCGAAGTATCCGATCCTCGTCAAGCGCTCCCAGACGGTGCGGATCTTTCTCGCGAACCTGACCGAGTTCGACCTCTTGAACACGTTCCATCTCCACGGCGAGTTCTTCCGGTACTACCCGACCGGCTCGACGGATTTCTTCGAGTTCACCGACACGATCAGCCAGGTGCAGGGGCAGCGCGGGGTGATCGAGATCGATTTCAAGAACACGGGCATGTTCATGTTCCACGCCCACGTTTCCGAGTTCACGGAGCTCGGCTGGATGGGCTTCTTCAACGTGGTCGACTGATGGAGGCACGCTCGGCGAAGGGGGGTGGCGACCTGAGCTGGCGCCTCTGGGCGTTGCTTCCGATCCTGCTCCTCGCGGCGGCCGTGGCGGCGTTCGTCGCCGGCGGCTCGTCCATCGTCAAGCTGATCGGTCAGAACCCGCCCCAGGCGGACGCGTTCGACATCAGGCGGGTGGAGTTCAAGCCGGGCGAGATCCGCGTGCGGGTCACGAACCCGCAGGAGGACGATCTGACTGTCGCGTCGGTCACGGTCGACGACGCGATTGTCCCCTTCGTGGTGGACGGGTCCTCGACGCTCGGCCGCCTTCGCTCGAGCACGGTCGTGATCCCCTTCGAGTGGGTGCAGGACGACCCGATCTCGGTCGGGCTGACGAGCTCGACGGGGATCGAGACGCTGGAGGAGATCCCCGCGGCGGTCGAGACACCGGGCGTCTCCGGAAGCGGCTTCCTCGGCTACGCGATCATCGGGTTCCTCGTCGGCATCCTGCCCGTCGGCCTCGGTCTCCTCTGGCTCCCCGCGCTCCGACGGGTGCAGCAGCAGTGGCTGACCGCGTTCATGGCGCTGACCGCCGGGCTCCTCTCCTTCCTCGGGGTCGAGGCGCTCTTCGAGGCCTTCGAGCTGCAGGCTGCAGTACCGGCGGCCTTCGGTGGACCCGGAATCGTCCTGCTCGGAGTTGCCCTCAGCTACCTGACGATGACATTCATCTCCGGCCGGTTCGCGGCAGCGGACTCGAGCGGCGGAGGCGTCGTCTCGGGAGTCGCGCTCGCGACCCTCGTCGCGGTCGGGATCGGGGTGCACAACCTCGGCGAGGGTCTCGCGATCGGGACGTCGTTCGCCTTCGGCCAGCTCACGCTAGGCTCGTTTCTGATCGTGGGCTTCATGATCCACAACATCACGGAGGGCCTCGGGATCGCGGCGCCGGCCGCCGACGACGGCGCCCGTCTCTCGCCCTGGCGGCTCGTCGCGCTGACCCTGATCGCGGGCGCACCTGCGATCCTCGGAACCTGGCTCGGGGGCTTCGTCGCGAACGACGTGCTCGCCGTTCTCTTCTTCGGTGCCGCCGCGGGAGCCGCCTTCGAGGTCGTCGTCGAGGTCGGTCGCTACGTCCTGAAGCGCGACCCCGCCGGGATCCGCTCCGGCTGGGCGATCGGCGGCTTCCTCGCCGGGATCGCTGTCATGTACGTGACGGGCCTGATCGCCGGCTAAGCCGCCCCCGCTCGGCGGGCGTCGTGAAGCCGAGCGCGAGCAGGGCGAGCGGGTACGACGCGACGAGCGCGAGCGCGACGGCGAGCGGGACGTCGAGCAGCTTCCCGAGCACGGTCAGGGCGACCGCGGCGCCGGCGGCTGTCGCGACTCGCCTCCACTGGTACGGCGTCGGGTAGACCCGCTGGGCGTACCAACACATGCCGAGGAACATCACGGTGTAGGCGCTCGCGGCGGCGATCCCCGATCCGATCAGCTCGTACCGTGGCACGAGCAGGAGGTTGAGGGCGACGCTGACGAGGGCGGCGACGCCGGTGATCACCCAGTTGAACCCGGTTCGCTTCGCTCGACCGACGCCGATCGCCATCACGATGTAGGCGGCATAGGCGACGCTCCCGAACGCGAGCAGCGCGACGACGCGCCCGCCCTCGTAGTACTCCGGTGTCGCGAGCAGCCGGACGAGCCAGGGCGAGAGGAGCCCGAGCGCGAGCGCGAGCCACGACGCGAGCGCGACGAGGTAGGTGAGGACGTGGGCGTAGGTCCGCTTCGCCTCGTCCTCGTCCTCGATCGAGTAGGCGAAGGCGGGCCAGGCCATCCGGAACGCCGTCAGGAGGAGCACCATCGCGGAGGCGATCCGGACGCCGAGCTCGTAGCGGCCGACCTCCGCCGTCCCGACGAGCTCGTTCAGGAAGAAGCGGTCGCCGAAGTTGAGGGCGATCAGCGCCAGGGCGGACGGGACGAGCGGGACGCCGAAGCGGTTCATCTCGCGCAGGAGCGGCCGGGAGAGCGCGAACCCGAGCTGCGCCCGGCGGTAGCCGAGGAGCGCGAGATAGACGGCGAGCGTCCCGGTGAAGTTACCGACGATCACGCCCAGCGCCCCCTGGTCGTAGCCGACGACGAGGCCGAGGGTCATCCCGATCGTGATCGCGATGTTCGCGAGGCTCGCGAGCACGAAGAGACCGGAGCGCTCCTCGACCCGGAAGAGGGACGTGAGCTGTTCGTAGTTCATCTGCGCCCAGATCCCGACAAACGTGGCGCGGACGAGATTGGCGTCGTCGAGCATCAGGAGGTCTGCGATCGGCTCGGCGAGGAGCACGCCCACGATGAGCCCGACGGTCGCGCTCACGATCGTGAACCAGAAGGACGTCCGGAGCACGAGCAGGCGGCCCGCGTCGTCCGTCGCGTCGAAGTAGAAGCGGAAGAACGCGCTCGAGATCCCGGCGCGGAGAATCGTCACGAGCACGGCGGAAAGGCCGACGAGGAGGCCGACCGCCCCGAAGTCGGTCGGCTCGAGGTAGCGGGTGTAGAGCGGGAGCAGGAAGACCGCGATCACCCGCGAGACGATCCCGCCGAGCCCGTAGATCGCCGAGTGCTTCCCGAGCCGCCGCATCTGAGCGCCGAGGGTCATCTACAGCCGAGCGTAGACATCGAGCAGGCGGTCGGTCGCGCGCTGGAGGTCGTGCACCCGTTCGACGTACGCGCGCGAGGCGGCGCCGATCCGCCGACGCTCGTCCGCCGAGGCGACGAGCGCGCTCAGCCGTTCGCGGAGCGTCTTCGTCGTCGCCGAGACGAGCGGTACCTCGACTCCGAACGCCTCTTCGGTGCGGCGGACGGCCTCATCGTGGAGGAAGGTGACGACCGGCTTGCCGAGCGCCATCGCCTCGATCGCGAAGAGCCCGTACCAGCCCGCGTTCAGCTGGTCGACGACGATGTCCGCAGCGCGATAGCGCTCGAAGGCCTCTTCGTGGTGGAGGCCCTCGACGAGCTCGAGGTCGGCGTCGAGCCCCGCGCAGGCGGCGAGCACGTGCTCGGTGCCCTTGCGCCCGCGATGCGAGGGCGCGTGCACGATCAGCGGCCGCTCGCGCTCGGCCGGGGGCGCCGGCTGGATCCTGCCGAGGTCGATCCCGGGCGGGATCACCTCCGCCTCGGGAACCCAGCGAATCGCGTCGTAGCTGCCCACGATCTGCGCGCCGGCCTTCCGCCCATAGGCGAGCTGCTCGGGCGCCTTGCCGCGGATGTCCGACCCGAGGTAGTGCAGCACCGACTTCTTCCCGAGCGCCTTCAAGATCGGGAACTGCACCGACTGCGGCACGAGCGTCAGCCCGAAGACGAAGTGAAAGACGTCCGTCTTCGGGAGGAGCCGAGCGAACGCCGCCCACTGCTTCGGCTGGCGGCGCACGATCCCGCCCGAGAGTTCGAGCGACCAGTCCGCCTCGGGATGGAGCCGGTAGCGCTCGAAGACCACGAGCCGCGCGTCGACGCCACGGCCGCGCAGCGCCTCGGCGGTCGTCCACGGCACCCCGGCCGTGTTGACCGGGCAGAGGGTGACGCGGAGGGGTCGCTCAGCCACGCGCGTGCGCGCGCGAGTCGACGAGCGGGCCGTCGAAGTCGACCTGGTCGAAGAAGCGCAGGCTCGCGCGGCCGGGCTGGATGCGCGAGCGCAGCGCCACGAGCTCATCGTCGGAGATCTCGCCGAGCGCCCGCTTGACCCCGAGATACGGAAGGTTCAGGTCGTCCTGGTAGACGATCGTCGAGATTCGCGGGTTGATCTCGATCACGTGCTCGCCGACGAGCTGGATGTTGAAGAAGTGCTCGATCGCGAGCGCCTCCACGAGCTTGTCCGCGGTGGCCATCAACTCGTCGTCCTCGAGCGTGACGAAGTACATCGCGAGCCCGGCGCGCATCGCCTCGCGCGTCTTCGGGTGCCCGAGGACGACGCGCCTGCCATCCGCGATTCCGTCGATCGTGCGCTCGCCGCCGGTCGCGAGCTCCATCACGAGCAGGTCGGGGCCGCCCTCGTCGGGCAGCAATTCGACGGCCTCCTCGAGCCGCATCGCGACCGCGCCTGGCCGCTCGTTCAGGAGCTGGTGAGCGCGATCGACGGTTGGGTCGAGAATCCGGAAGCCGCGAGACCCGGACGAGAAGACGGGCTTGAAGCAGACGGAGCGATCGGGATAGCCGAGCTCGCGGGCGGCGGCCTCGACCTCGCCGGCTCCGTTGACGCGGCGGAACTCCGGCCCCGTGATCCCGAGCTGCTGCAGGAGCGCGTAGGTCTCGGCCTTGTCGTTCGAGCGGTGGATCGTGTCCGGGCTCGAGACGAGCACCGGCACTGGAAAGCGGTCGCGATGCGCCGCGAGCCCCTCGAGGTCGAAGGACGACTGCGGAAGCACGACGTCGACGCCCTCGCGCTCGACGAGGTCGAGGATCGCGTCGGCGAAGCCGGGATCGGAGCCCGCGGGGACGAGGTGGAAGGCGTCGCAGAGTTGGCGGCCGATCGCACGCTCGCCCATGTCCGTCCCGACGAGGCGGACCATGCGTTCGCCGTTCTCGCGCAACCCGCGCAGGAGCGCGGCAGTCCCGGGCGCCCCCGAGGCGGAGACGAGGACGGTGATCTCCTTCACGCGAGATCGATCCGGTCGGCGGCGAGCTGATCGAGGCGCCGCTCCTTCTCCTCCTCCAGCATCGCGCGCATCGTCTCGCCCATTCGCTCGCCGGGGTAGACCCAGATCTCCGGGTGGGTCAGGAGCTGCAGCCACGGGAACGAGCCGGCGCGCAGCTCCTCGTGGGGGCAGCCCGAGCGCCAGTGCTGGTTCGAGTCCGAGCGGTAGGTCTCCGGGTCGAACCACGGCGTCTCCATCACGTTGATCGCGTCCTCGACCGGAGCCCGCATGTACTCCGGATCCGGGTTGTGCCAGGCGACCACCGGGTCGAATCGCTCGTCCAGCTCGAGACGTGGGTAGACCGCGTGCAGCCCGACCCGGTGGCCGAGCTCGCGCAACCGCTCGAGCGCACGCTCACCCTCGGGCGAGGCGAGGTTGTAGAAGATGCTGCCGGTCATCAGGAAGTAGGTCGAGGCAGCACCGGCCGCCGCTTCGAGCTCGGCGAGCCGGAGTGCAGCGTCGAGCGAGAGGTCGACGTCGTGGCGGAGGATCAGGTCGCCCTCGCTCGGCGCGTCCTCGAAGAACGCGAACCGGTAGCCGCCGGCCTTCGCAGCTTCGAGGAGCTCGTCGTAGTGGGCGAGGTCGAAGGCGCAAGTCACTCGACCTCCACCTCCAGGAGGCGCGCCGCGTTTTCGGCGCGCTGAAGCGCTTCGACCGAGGTGTCCGCGGTCGCAATCACATATCCACGCCGGTCGCCGTCGAGCTGCACCGGCCTGATCGTCTCACCGACCTGGAGGTAGGTGTCGGCCTGGACGACTCCCTCCGCGGCGAGCACGGGCTCGAGCGAGCCGATCCGCTTGACCTTCCCGGTCGGAAGCGGTCCCGGCTCGGCGGTGAGAAAGCGAATCGCGAGCGGTTGCTTGAAGCTCGGCTGCACGAGCTCGTCGGGGATCTCCTGCCCGAGCGCTTGCCGGAGCGCGACCTCGACGAGGTCGACGCCGACGGCGTGGAGGACGAGGTCGGCCATCTGGCCACCCGGGATCCTCGCCGCGACCTCGACCACCTGAACCGACCCGTCGGCGGAGGCGATCAGCTGCGGGAACGCGATCCCGTTCCGCAGGCCGAGCGCGTGGACGGCGTGGACGGCGATTCGCTCCGCCTCCTCGAGCACGTAGCCGTAGATCGAGGCGGGGTAGACGTGGATCCAGCCGACCCCGAAGCCGGCCCCCGGCGGGCGGAGCCGGTCGGAGAGCGTCAGCGGGATCACCTCGCCGTCACGCGCGATCACGATCCCGTTCATCTCAAGGCCGTCGTGGAAGCCCTCGACGATCGCCTCTCCGGTCGGCGAGGCCGCGAGCGCCGCGTGCAGGTGAGCGTCGAGGTCGTCCGCGGAGCCGATGAAGAAGATCCCGCGCTGGCCGCCGGAGTCGACCGGCTTCAGCACAGCGGGGAGCCCGACCGACTCGAGTGCCGCCCGTGCGCTCTGCAGGTCGCGCGCGGCGGCGAAACGCGGTTGGGGCACGCCCGCGTCGGCGAGCGTCCGCCGCATCGCGATCTTATGGGTCATCTGGTGCGCCGTCTCGATTCCGATCGAGGGCAGGCCGAGCGCCTCGGTCACAGCCGCGACGATGGGAACGGCGCGGTCCGCGGAGACGGTCAGCGCCCCGTCCACCCCGTTCCGGCTCGCGACCTCGATCACCGCGTCGACGTCGAGGAAGTCGACCGCCTCGGCCACGTCGGCCTCCTCGAGACCCGGGGCGTCGGAGTTCCGGTCGACCGCGACGACGCGGATCCCGAGCTCCTTCGCCCGGAGGATCGCCCGCCGCTGATGGCGACCGGCACCGACGAAGAGCACGGTAGGCACCGCGCGATGCTATCTGCGGGTCAGAATCCAGTAGGGAAGACCGGGGCCACACGGTCCCAGCGCTCGAACACGCAGCCGCTCGAGCGATCGAACGTTTCGTCGACCTCCTTGCCCCGATAGGTGCCCTCGAGCCGGGCGACCTCCGGCGACGCGCCCGGGATCTCCTCGCAGCGGGGGGTCGGCTTCAACTTCGCGAAGGGATCCTTCAGGGCGGCGAGGGTTGCGCACGCGGTCTCTGCGTCGGGGTGGTCGCCGCCGACGGGATCGCACCGGAGCTGCCAGAACGTCTCATCGCCTCCGAGCCCGTTCGGCCACACCGTCACCTTCAAGTCGGTCGTGGCCTGGACAGCGTCGTCGGAGGAGCCACCGCCGCCGCAGCCCGCGAGGAGGACGACCACCAGGGCGAGCGCGACTCTCACGTCGTACCGCCGCCGACGAACCCGGGCACCAGGAAGCGAAGACGGTGGAAGCGGGCGATCTCGCAGCCGTTGCTGCGCCCGAGCTTGATCCAGATCCGGCGGCCGGCGTGAGTCCCGGCAACGATCGCTTCCTGCGGGCCACCATAGATTTCGGTGCAGACTCGATCCTTCGGCGGGACCGCGAACGGCCTCGACATCGCCCCGAGCTTGCGGCACGCATCGGCGGCGCGCGGCAGTGAGCCACCCGCAGGCTCGCAGCGGAGCGTCCAGCGCAGCGGCGTGCCGCTCCCTCTGCCTTCGGGCCAGTAGGTCACCCGCAGCTCGGCACCCGCGGCCGAAGCAGCGGCCGGCGCCGCGAGCGCAAGGAGTACCGCGAGCAGAAAGAGCCTCTTCATCCAGGGAGAAAGTAGCGCGGCGCTAGACTCGCCGCGTGGCTCTCGAGGGAAAACGGATCTTCATCACCGGTGGCGCCGGCTTCATCGGAACCACGCTCGCGCGCCGCCTCGTCGACGCGAACGAGGTGGTCGCAGCGGACAACCTGCACCGTGACGCGCTCAGCGGAACCCCGCTCGCCGACCACCCGAACTTCACCCTCCAGCAGGCCGACATCCTCGACCTCGACGCGATCGCGGAGCTCGCGCACGGGTCGACTCACATCGTCCACTGCGCGGCGATCGCCGGGGTCGACGACGTGCTCAAGAGCCCGGTCCGGGTGATGCGGGTCAACGTGATCGGCACCTACAACGTGCTCGAGGCCGCGCTCGGCACGCTCGACACGCTCGAGCGCTTCGTCGACTTCTCCACGAGCGAGGTCTTCGGCACGCACGCCTTCCGGGTTCAGGAGGGCCAGGTCTCGACGATCGGCTCGGTCGGGGAGGCACGCTGGACGTACGCCGTCTCGAAGCTCGCGGGCGAGCACATGTCGCACGCCTACCACGACGAACTCGGGCTCCCGGCCGTCACCGTCCATCCCTTCAACGTCTTCGGTCCCGGCCAGATCGGTGGCGGCGCGATCCGCGCGTTCATCGAGGCCGCCCTCGCCGGGCGCGACCTCGTGATCCACGGGGACGGCTCCCAGATCCGCGCCTGGTGCTACGTCGACGACATGGTCGAGGGGACGCTGCGCTGCCTCGAGCACCCGGATGCGGTCGGTCAGACCTTCAACATCGGGAACACGCGCTCGACCGTCACGATCTACGACCTCGCGCAGCGGATCCGCCGGTTGACCGAGGCGGACGTCGAGATCGTCTTCCAGCCGCTCCACTACGCGGACGTCGAGCTGCGGATCCCGAACGTCGAGAAGGCGCGCGAGGTGCTCGGCTTCGATGCCAAGGTCGACCTCGACGAAGGACTCTCGCGGACGATCGCGTGGTACCGCGAACGAAAGCCTGCGCTCGCGTGAACGTCCGCCCTGCGGCACCCGAGGGCAAAGACGTGATCAGGCTGGCGCTGCCGGACGTGGGTGAGGCCGAGCTGGCAGAGGTCGAGGCCGTGCTCCGCTCCGGCAACCTGACGATGGGGCCGAAGGTCGCCGAGCTCGAGGGACTCGTGGCAGCCGCCTGCGGGGTCGAGCACGCGGTCGCCGTCTCGAACGGAACCGCTGCCCTCCACCTGGCCGTGCTCGCACTGGAGATCGGTGCAGGCGACGAGGTGATCGTGCCCGCCTACACCTTCCCGGCGACCGCGAACGTCGTCCGCCTCGCGGGTGCGAAGGCCGTGCTGGTCGACGTGGATCCGGCCACGTTCAACCTCGACGTCGACCGGGTCTACGAGGCGGTCACTCCGCGAACGAAGGCGGTGCTCGCAGTCCATCTCTTCGGCCGGCCCCTCGATTGGACGGCACTTCAGAGCGCGGTCGCACCGGAGATTCACCTGCTCGAGGACGCGGCCGGCGCGCTCGGGGCCCGCTGGCAGGGGATGCCGTGCGGCGGCCTCGGGTCGCTCGGCTGCCTCTCCTTCCACCCCCGCAAGATCGTGACCACGGGGGAGGGCGGCGCCGTCACCACGAACGACGCCGAGCTCGCCGCTTCGATCCGCCGCCTGCGCCATCACGGGATAGACGAGAGCGCCGACATCGCCTCGCCGTCCACGAACTACCGGCTCGCCGACATCCTCTGCGCGCTCGGGATCCCGCAGCTGCGACGGCTCGACGAGCTGCTCGCCGAGCGGACGCGAATCGCGGCCGCCTACTCGGAGCGGCTCGCGGGCGTCGTCGAGCTCCCGGACGCGGACGAGGGAGACACCCACGGCTGGCAGGCCTACTGCGTCCGGCTCGACCGCCGCGACGAGGCGCTGGCAGAGCTTCGCACCGAGGGGATCGAGGTTCAGATCGGCACCTACGCGCTCCACCACCTCTCCGCATACCGGGATCAGGGGCCGTTCCCCGGAGCCGATGCGGCATTCGCGCGGGCGCTGGCGCTGCCGCTGCACTCGAAGCTGACCGACGCGGATCTCGACCGGGTCGCCGAGGGCGTTGCCCGCTTCGCTTGACAAGAGAGCTATGTAAGTGAATATCACTACCTATGGTGGTGACGACGAGGCAGACAGCGGACGAGCGGCGCGAAGCGGTGTACGAGGCCGCCGCGCACGAATTCGCCCACAAGGGCCTGCACGGCGCCTCCTCCGATGCGATCGCGAGCGCCGCCGGAATCTCGCAGCCCTACCTCTTCCGCCTCTTCGGAACGAAGAAGGACCTCTATCTCGCCACCACCGCGCGGAAGATGGAAGAGACCTACGCCGCGTTCGAGCGCGTCTCCCGCGGCAAGACGGGCCCCGAGGCACTCGAGGCGATGGGCAGTGCGTACACCGAGCTGACCGCGGCCGACCGGGATCGGATCCTCCTCATGCTCCAGTGCTTCTCCGGCTGCGACGACGACGACGTCCGCGAGGGCGTCCGCTCCGTCTGGCGCGACCTGGTCGAGCTGGCCGAGCAGCGCTCGGGCGAGCCGCCCGAGGTGATCAGCGCGTTCTTCGCCAAGGGGATGCTGATGACGATCCTGATGGCGATGCAGCTCTTCGACGAGCCGACCCCCTGGGGCGACCGGTTGCTCGCCGGGTGCGGGAAGGAGTAGGGAGAACCGCACGGCGCCAAACCTTTTTTTCGAAATGATTGGAAGTAACCGCTTACTCAGGACGGAGGGATGAAATGACGGCCAAAACAAAGACCATCTGGACGTTCGTGATCACCTCGATCGCGCTCTTCATGGTCACGCTCGACAACCTCGTCGTCACGACGGCGATCCCGGTGATCCGAACGGATCTCAACGCATCACTCGAGAGCCTCGAGTGGACGGTCAACGCGTACACGCTCACGTTCGCCGTCCTCCTCCTGACGGGAGCGGCGCTCGGCGACCGCTTCGGCCGGCGGCGGGTCTTCGCGATCGGCGTCGGCGTCTTCACGCTGGGCTCAATCGCCGCGGCGCTCGCCCCGAACGTCGAGGCGCTGAATCTCGCCCGCGCCCTGCAGGGCCTCGGCGGCGCAATCGTGATGCCGCTGACGCTGACGATTCTCAGCGCTGCGGTTCCAAAGGAGAAGCGCGGGCTCGCGCTCGGCGCCTGGGGTGGGATCAGCGGGCTCGCGATCGCCTTCGGCCCCGTCGTCGGCGGCGCCGTCGTGCAGGGGCTCTCGTGGCAGTGGATCTTCTGGCTCAACGTGCCGATCGGGATCCTCCTGATCCCGCTCTCGCTGAACCGGCTGCAGGAGACGTTCGGGCCGGGCGGCAAACTCGACCTGCCGGGCCTCGGGCTTGCGAGTGCTGGCCTCTTCGGGATCGTCTGGGGCCTGATCCGCGGCAACGGCCAGGGCTGGACGAGCCTGGAGGTCGCCGGCTCCCTGGTAGCCGGCCTCGCCCTCGTCGCCGCGTTCGTGGCCTGGGAGCTTCGGGCGGAGAATCCGATGCTGCCGATGCGATTCTTCCGCATCCCGGCCTTCGCACTCGCCAATCTGGCGTCGCTCTTCATGTTCTTCGGGATGTTCGGCTCGATCTTCCTGCTCTGGAAGTTGCCGATTGCGCGAACCGGCCGCAGCGTTTGCCTAGTCCGAGGTGCTGCACCCTCATCGCTTCGAACGAGTAGCGTCCCGAGCTTCCCGACGTAGAGGAGGAAGCCCGATGGCTAGTTTCATGAACCGCCAGCCTGTGACGCGCCTTGAGACGATGCCGGGGGATGGCGTCGCCCTCACCATCACGTCAGCGGAGGACGAGATCGAGCTGGCCCTCGGCCTTGATGATGCGAAGGAACTTGTCGAGATCCTGGGTACCGCAATCAAGGACGTCGAGTCTGGAGCGGGAGAGACCGCCTCCGGCACGCACTTCGAGCCGTCGCCCTATGAGCCACCGACACCCTGAGCCGAAGACGAAGTAGCTGCCCTGTACGAGTTCACGATCCGCGAGGAGGACGGAGTGATCGAGATCACTCCGGTCGAGGTGACGACGAAGCCCGCGAAGCTCAAGGCAGCGAAGTCCGAGTAGCGACCCGACCCACGCCCGAGGGACGAGCGGCTGCTGCCGCTCTCTCTCGTTCAGGAGGCGAGTAGAGCCTCCTAGTCCGTCTCTGGCTGCCGCTTGCCTGCGTCGTGCCACGCTTCTGCGAAGTACGAGTGGTTGCGAGCGGCGCTCTGGGCGATCAGAATCCGCCGAGCATCGGCCGACCGCGCCTGACCGCGTCATCGAGCAGCGATTCCGCGGAGTAGTGACCCTTCTCGGGAGCGTGTGCTTCCGGGGAGGGAGGTGCAGGCGGGCTGCAGACGTGGTCGACCGTCCCGAGTCCGGTCTCTGGATCCCACACAACCTCACAGCCGCAGAGGAGCGTCACCTGGCGATCCCCCACAAGACGGGATTCCGCCGACCGACCGTTTTTGTGCGATCAGCGGTCTGGTTGAAGCCAGCAGAGCCGAGGAACTTCCCGACCGCAATCGCGGAGAGACCGTCGCTCGCTGCAGCGATGTCCGCCGACGACGCGTCAGTGCGGCCGTCTGAACGCAGCTGCTCAACAGCAGAGTTGAAAATGGCTCGCTTCCGTTCGATCTCCGAGCCCCGATTCCCCCGGCTCCGTTTCGGCTGCGGCTGGGTCTCCGGTTCAGGGGCGAGCGCGTGCAGATACAGGCCGTTCCCCAGCACGCGTACTTCAGAGGATCCAGAGCGAAGGATCTTCGAGACGGTCGACGCGGTGATGCCGATCTTGTCTCCAAGCTCAGAAGCGCGGATTGGACGCCCTGCTTCTCGGAGCGCTGCCAGAACTGTCTGTTCGCGCTCCGCGCTGCGGATCTTGTCTAGCTCATCCGTTCGTCGCGGCTTGACGATGGCGGGAGATCGTTCGGGCAGTTCAGGATGGGCTGAGCGCCTGTGCGAGCGGGCTATCTCGATCCCGGCCGAGAACGCTCCTTCGTGTGCCCAGTCGCAGCGCCCGCACTTCGTAACGCCGACCTCCTGCGCGAAGCGCTCGTCCTCCTGAGCGCGGTTGCGGAACTGGAAGCGGCTCAGAGCCGCACGCTGCCTTCGCGCATGACCCGCTCGATCAGCGAGCCGCCACGCCGGAGGCTCTGAGGCGCACGCTTCGCAACCGCGGGTTCAGTATCAGCCTCGATACGAATTCTGCGGGCCGACCCGCCCATACTTAGTCCGGTCAGCCTCCCGGCACGGAGCAGACCCCAAGCCTCTTCAGTCCAGCGCACGGTTGCGAACGCGGTGCCAGCCGGGAATGTCTGCTTTCCCTTGAGGATGCGGCGATGATCGAAGACGTCCGCCTCGACCGGATATGGCCACGTGAACAGCGCGATGACTTCACCTGCGGCGCGTTCGGTGTGCTGCAGCCGCAGGGTGCGGTCGCCGGTGCGGTGGAATTCGACTACGGCTTTCTCGATTTCGTCGGACGATGCCCATTCTCCGTGCTTGTCGATGGTGTCCGGCGCGTAGACCGGCGACATCGTGATCCGCTTCTCGGCGCTCTTGAGGATGACGTCCACAACTACGCGGTTTCCTCAGAGAAGAAGTGGGCCAGCGCCGACGACGCGGCAGAGAGGTGATGGAGAACAGCTGCGTCAACTTCCTCGGCTCGATCAGCGCCGCGCAGGAGAGCTTCCGCGAGTTCCCTGGCGCTGTCGGGGGTAAGCGCCGACATCGCACCCTCGGAATCGATCCGAACCTTCGCCGGGATCGGGTTGCCACGGTTGGACAGGTGCGGCTCCTCGACAAGCACTAAGAGGCTCCACGCTGCGTTGTGGACGCCGTCCTGCCTCTCCGCCGTCTCGGGCATCAGTAGTCCGTCCCGGACGCGATCCGCGCCATCGCTCTGAGATCGCGCAGGTCGTCTTGGCCGTACCTGCCGACCGTGACCGAGACGCTCTCGGGCAACGGCTTCCGGAATCCGGCTTTGCGCTGAAGTACCTTGAGCCGCTGGCGTGCGAGCGCGGCGCTCTCGATGGACTCGACATAAGCGCGAGCACCGACTCCTCGGCGACATCGCCGCCCTCGATCCGGAAGACCTCGCGCGGCTGGAGCGCGAGCGAGTAGCCGACGATCAGCTCCGCGAGTCGGTCGAGGCGGGGATCGTGCACAGCGTGCTTGTAACAAACGACGCGGCCGGGCAGCGAGTGCCGTCCCGGCCGCGTCGCGTCGTTACTACCTCGTGATCCGGAAGGGCCG
>DATLXM010000016.1:0-6286 GCA_035575835.1 Gaiellaceae bacterium | reverse complement strand
TCGTCTCGAGGAGCGCGGCCCGGTCTGTGGCGGAGAGGTCCCGGTCGGCGAGCAGGGCGTCGACGAGCTCCTCGCTCTCCGTCGGCGCCAGCGGCTCGAGCTCGATCGCGGTCGCGCGAACGCGGCCACCGCCCCAGCCGGGACGAAGGTCGAGGAGCTCGGGTCGCGCGAGGCAGATGATCAGGAGCGGCGCGTCCTTGACGCGCTCCGCGAGGTGCTCGACGAGATCGAGGAGGGGATCCTCGGCCCAGTGGATGTCCTCGAAGACGAGGATCAGCGGCTGCGCGTCGGCCAGCTCGGCTGCCCATTCGCGCGCGGCCCACGCGATCTCCTGCTGGCTTCGCTCGAGCTCGATCCCCTCCAGCACTCCGACCGCGAGCGCGAGCAGGTCGGCCACCGCGTCGTCGCCGCAACTCGCCCGGAGCTTCGCGATAGCCTCCTGGACAGGGTCGTCGTCGGTGATCCCGGCCGCGACCTTGACCATCTCGGCGATCGGCCAGTACGTGATCCCCTCGCCGTAGGGCAATGAGCGCCCGAACAGGACGGTCGCGCCCTCGACCCCGTCGACGAACTCGCGGACGAGGCGGCTCTTGCCGACCCCGGGCTCCCCGTACATCGTGAAGAGCTGGGCCCGGCGGTCGCGGACGGTCCGGCTGAACGTCGTGTGGAAGAGCTCGAGCTCGAACTCGCGGCCGACGAACGGCGCGCGCACCGTGGCGGGGCGGCCGGACGACTCGAGCACGCGAACGAGCCGCCAGTACGGGAGCGGGTCGCCGAAGCCCTTGAGGTCGGCCAGACCACGATCCTCCGTCTCGGCGGCGCTGAGCGTCAACCGGTAGGCGAGCGGGCCGAGCAGCGTCTCCCCGGGCGCCGCGAGCTGCTGCAGCCGGGCAGCGACGTTGACGGCTTCCCCAGTGGCGAACGTCGACTCGGACTCGTCGGCGACGACCTCGCCGGACTCGATCCCGATCCGGGCCTCGAGCCCGAGCCCGTGAACCGAGTCCATGATCGCCGCGGCGGCCCGCACGGCTCTCTCGGCGTCGTCCTCGTGCGCGGTCGGGATCCCGAACGCCGCCATCACTGCGTCGCCCGCGAACTTCTCGACGATTCCCCCGTGCCGCGTGATGCAGGTCGAGACGTGCTCGAAGAAGGAAGTCACGCGCCGGCGCACGACCTCCGGATCCCGTGACGAGACGAGCTCGGTCGAACCGACGAGGTCGACGAAGACGACGGTTGCGAGCTTGCGCTCCACCCTGTGATTGTAGTTACGAGCCCGCCCGAAACCGGGGGCGCCGCCCGCGCTCTGAGGGTTCCCTTAGCATCGGGCGCATGCTCGATCCGAAGGTCTTCAAGGCATACGACGTCCGAGGGCTCCATCCGTCCGAGCTGGACGAGGACGGCGCCTACGCGATCGGCCGCGCGTTCGTGGAGCAGTTCGAGCCGCGGGCGATCGCGGTGGGACGCGACACGCGGATCTCCTCACCGGCGATGGCGGCCGCCGCGATCGAGGGCGCAGCCGACGCGGGCGCCGACGTCCACGACCTCGGGCTCGTGGGCACCGAAATGGTCTATTTCGCGGTCACCGAGCTCGGCCTCGACGGCGGGATCTGCGTCACCGCCTCGCACAACCCGAAGGAGTACACGGGGATGAAGATCGTCCGGGCCGGGGCGCTGCCGGTCGGCGGCGAATCCGGACTCTTCGACGTGCGCGACCGCGCGCTCCAGGGCTTCGGAGCGGCCGTCGAGCGGGGCGAGGTGCGGCAGGAAGATATCTGGGACGGCTTCGTCGAGAAGGTCCTCTCGTTCGTCGACGTCGATGCGATCCGGCCGCTGCGCGTGGTGATCGATGCTGCCAACGGGATGGCTGGAGCGATGCTTCCGCCGGTGCTCGAGCGGCTGCCGATCGACGCCGTCCGCTGCTACTTCGAGCTCGACGGGACGTTTCCGAACCACGAGCCGAACCCGCTCCTGCCCGAGAACCGCGAGTACATCGTCGAGCGGATGCAGGCGGAGAGCGCCGACCTCGGCGTGGCGTACGACGGCGACGCCGACCGCTGCTTCTTCGTAGACGACACGGGCGAGTTCGTGCCCGGCGACTTCGTCACGGCCCTGCTCGCGCAGTCGGTGCTCGAGAAAGAACCGGGCGGCAAGGTGATCTACGACGTCCGCGCGAGCTGGGCCGTCCCGAAGACGATCGAGGAGGCAGGCGGGACCGCGCTGATCAACCGGGTCGGGCACGCGTACATCAAGCACCGCATGCGCGAGGACGGAGCCGTCTTCGGCGGCGAGGTCTCGGCGCACTACTACTTCTGCGACTTCTCCCAGGCCGACTCGGGCGTCGTCCCGTTCCTGCTGATGCTCGAGCTGATCTCGAAGCGCGGCAAGAAGCTCTCGGAGCTCCTGCGGCCGTTCCGTGAGCGCTACTTCATCACGGGCGAGATCAACACACCGGTCGCCGACGTCGCCGCCAAGCTGAAGGAGCTGCAGGAGCGGTATTCGGACGGCCGGGTGAGCCATCTGGACGGTGTCTCGGTCGAGTACGACGACTGGCACTTCAACGTGCGCCCCTCGAACACCGAACCTCTCCTCCGGCTCAACCTGGAGGCGCTCTCCGAGGAGCAGATGGTGGCGAGGCGCGACGAGGTGCTCGACCTGATCCGCTCGTGACCGCCGATCCGCCTCATGACCCGGTGACCGAGCTGGGACGGCTGACCGGCCGCAAGCCGCCGTTCAAGTACTCGGCGATCGCGCGCGTCTGGTTCTCGGACACCGACGCGCAGGGGATCGTCTACTACGGCCGCTACCTCCCCTACTTCGACCACGCGCGCACGGAGTACCACCGGCATCTCGGGATCACGGGCCCCTGGATCCCGGGTCGCGACTTCGTGATGCGCGCCTCGTCGGTCGAGTACCACGCCCCGGCGCGGTTCGACGACCTGCTCGAGATCTTCGTTCGGCTGGCCCGGATCGGCCGGACGAGCGCCACCTACGAGTGCGCCGCCTACCGGATGGCCGACGACGCGCTGATGGTGACCGCTTCCCAAACGCTCGTCCTCGTCGACCTCGAGACACGGCTCTCCGCCGAGATCCCACCCGACTACCGCGAGCTCCTCCGCGAGCTCGAGGGCGACGACCTCGAAGCCTGAACGTCAGGCGCTGGCTTCAGACGAGGGGCGGTCGAGGACTTCGCGGACGCTGCGCACGAGCTCGTGGTTCGTGAACGGCTTCTGGAGGAGGGGTGCCGCGGGGTCGAGGGCGCCCCGCTCGATCATCGTCTCGCCGGAGTAGCCGGACGTGAAGAGGACGCGGAACGGCGGCCGCTCGCTCGCGAGGCGGGCAGCGAGCTGAGGCCCGTTCATCCTCGGCATCACGACGTCTGTGAGCAGGAGATCCCAATCCTCGTCGTGCTCGAGCGCGTCCTCCGGACTGTCGGCGGACACGACCGAGTAGCCCGCGCGAGAGAGCATCTCGTAGGTGAGCTTGCGCACGAGCTCGTCGTCCTCGACGAGGAGGATCCGCTCCGAGCCGCGACGTGAGTCCGAGCCCACTTCAGTCGGCGCGACGGCAGGCTGCTCGCCCGTCGACGGCAGGTGCAACGTGAACACCGCGCCTTCGCCGAGCACGCTCTCGACCCCGACGCGCCCACCGCACGCGTCCACGATCCCGTACACCGTCGCGAGACCGAGCCCGGTTCCCTTCCCGACCTCTTTCGTCGTGAAGAAGGGCTCGAAGATCCGGGAGCGGGTGGCCTCGCTCATCCCGACCCCGGTGTCTCGCACCGCGATCGTGGCCTCGCCGGACGCCGACTCTTCGGTCGCGATCGTGATCACGCCGCCGTCGGGCATCGCATCCCCCGCATTCAGGACGAGGTTCATCACGACCTGCTCGAGCTGTCCGGGGTCGATCCGTACGAGCGGCAGCGCTGCGGCGAGGTCGATCTGCATCACGATGTCCTCGCGGAGCGTGCCGCGCATGAAGTTCCCGATTCCCTGGATGACCGCGTTCACGTCCACGACCTGGGGCTTCGCGCCGTCCCGACGGGCGAAGGTGAGGAGCTGGCGCGTGAGCTCCCCCGCGCGGCGCGACCCAGCCAGGATCTCCTCGAGGTCGCTGCGGAGCTCCTCGTCGAGCGACGATCCACGGGCGAGCGCGAGCTCCGTGTAGCCCGAGATCCCGGTCAGGATGTTGTTGAAGTCATGGGCGACACCGCCCGCCAGCCGGCCGACCGCGTCGAGCTTCCTGGCGTGCTGGAGCTGCTCCTCGAGCTCGCGCTGCTCGGTGATGTCGGCGCCGATCCCCACGTGACGCGCGGGCTGCCCAGTGGCGTCCCGGACGACGGTGACGAGCTCCTTGACGAGCCTGACCTCGCCGTCGGAGCGGACGATCCGGAACTCGTGCTCGAGTCGGCCGGTCTCGTTCGCGTCGGCGAGAGAAGCGATCACGCGCTCGCGGTCTTCGGGATGGATGGCTTCGAGCCACGATCTCGGGTCGTCGATCAGGCTCTGGCAGCTCCTGCCCCAGATCGTTTCGTAGGCAGGGCTGACGTAGATCGTTCCACCCAGATTCGCGTCGGCGATGAAGAAGACCTCAGGGATCGTCGTCACGAGCTCCGTGAAGCGCCTTTCGCTCTCACGCAGAGCCTTCTCGACCTGCTTTCGCTCGGTGATGTCCTGGGCCGTGGCGTAGATCGATCCGCTGACCGGATCCGGGCTCGAGTTCCAGAGCAGCCAGGCGTAGGTTCCGTCAACCCGGCGGTAGCGGTTCTCGAACGCGAGCGTCGTCCGGCCGCTGCCGAGCCCACTCAGCTCCCCGAGCGTCGCCTCGAGGTCGTCAGGGTGGACGAGATCGAGGAAGGAGCGGCCGAGGAGCTCGGCCTCCGCGTAGCCGAGGATCTCCGGGAACCGCTCGTTGACCCGGGTGAAGAAGCCGTCGGTCGTCGCGACCGCGAGAGCCTGCGGCGAGAGCTGGAAGAACCGATCCGCGTCGTCCCTCGCGCTGCGCTCGGCCGAGACGAGGCGCGAGTGCTCGGCCGACACGAACCTGTTGCGGAGACCGAAGACGAGAGCGAGAACGAGCAGCGCGACGAGGAGGATGAAGCGCTCCTCGATCGGGGCCTCCGTTCTCGCGAGTCGCATCAGCAGGAGGATCAGTCCGACAATCGCGAGGATGGGAAGGACTCCGCGGAGGCGGATGTCCCGCTCGGTCGTCCGCTCCACCGGAGCCGCGTTGACGGCCTTCAGGCCGCCGATCCCGATCGCGATCAGCCCGATCGTCCAGAGCAGGTCGATGGGCTCGGAGCCCAGGGTGTAGCTCTCCTCGAGCAGGGCGCCCGCCCAGAGGCTGAAGGCGACTCCTTGCGCGAGCAGCCCGACGAGGAGGAAGAGCAGGTCGGGCCGGCGGAGCAAGCTGAGCCGCGTGCACAGCGACTGCGCGATCGTCGCCGCCGCTGCGGAATGGAGAACGGCATACGCGAGGGCAACGACGATGCCCGCGGTCGAGAGGTTCGAGTCGGTGGCCTGCCGGTAGTGGAGGACTCCGACGAGTGTCCCCACGCCCACCCCGACGGCCATCGTGTCGAGCACCGAGATGGCCTTCTCGGCGGTCGAGGAGGGGGCGAGCCGGTAGACGCCGGCGAGCGCGAGCGGTGCGAAGACGAGCCAGCCCACGTCGGCGACCGAGGGGAACGGCAGAACGACGTGCAGGAAGTAGAGGACATCCCACGCGATCTGCGCCGCCAGCCAGCAGCAGCAGGCTGCTAGGAGGTACGCCCACGGGCGGCGGCGCTCCGGGTCGCCGATCCGGCGGCAGGCGACCGTCAGCGCGGCCACGGCGAAGAGACCGGCCAGTGTGAATGCGGCGTTCGCAACCCAGGGCGCGAAGCGCTCCGGGACGAGATATGCGGCGACCGCGAGCATCAGGCTGGCTCCGGAGAGCGCGTGGAGAGGTCCGCGCCGCATGCTCTGGAAGTCGGCCGGTCGTGTGCCTGCGGCCATCCCCGTTTCGGCGCGACCTCGTCACCCGAACGGGGCAGTCGCGTCGCGGGAGGCGCGCCCGTCGAATTCCGCCGAATCGACGGGCGCCGCAGCAATCCCGCAGCCCCTCTCCCCTTCCTCTCACGTTCTAGTCGGATCCGGGCCGGCGTCCATCCCTCGATCGAGGGACGATCCCCCGATCGAGTGATCCGCGCCCGACGTCGCTCTCTCAGGCTTCTCTTAGGGCGCGTGCGCACAATGAGCCCGTGAAGATCCTCGTGGTCGACGACGATACGGCGGTGCGCGAATCCCTC
>DATLXM010000015.1:0-4075 GCA_035575835.1 Gaiellaceae bacterium | reverse complement strand
GCTCGCCGGGAGCTTGCCGAGTCGCGGCAGGAACCAGAAGCCGGAATCGCAGCGCACATGGCCACGATGGCCCAATGCGACGACCTGGCAGCCGAACGTGACTCCCTGACCGCCGAGCTTGCCGTGAAGGACGAGGCGCTGCGGGAGCTGATCGGAGCCTGCGCCGTCCCGCTAGAGGCGCTGCGAATGACGGAGGCCTACAAGCCCATGCTCTCCCCGTCGATGGTAGAGACGATCATCGCGGCAACGGAAGTGTTGCGCCGCCATACCGCCGCCCTCGCTTCTCCCGAGCAGGAGCCGACACCGTGACCGACCTGTCCCCTGACCGTGAAGCCGAGATACGGACTGGGCTTGAGCGTGAAGCGGAGGTGGGCTACTCGCACCCGATCCTTCTGACCTCTAGCGAATGCCTTGCTGCGTTTACCGCGCTGGTCGAGGTACGGCAGGAACGAGACGAGGCTCGCGAAGGTCTGTCGCAGCTTCGTTCTGTCTGGAATCACCACTTCGCTACGTGCGAGCACAAGGAGTTGGATGCCCTCGTCGCCGCCATGCCGTCTCCGACGTTGGAGTCGATCCGTGAGTGGATGAACGCTCCGAGCGACACAGCTTCGGCGCTTGTCGAGTGTGGCGCGACGAGCTGGCGGCTCGAAGGACACTCCATTTGCAGAGGGCCGTACGGTCACGACGGCGGCCACGTTTGGGACGTTCAGTGACCACGTTCGAGCATCGCAACGACTTCTCTTGCTCCGAGATGGAGGACGAGTTGGACGACGCCCTCCGAGCGTTGGCGACGTTGCACAACGTTCGGGCCCGCCTGGACGCGATGACCGCCGAGCTTGCCGTGAAGGACGAGGCGCTGCGGCGCGGTCGTGCTGCGATCTTCGCCCACCACGAGATGGGCACCCTGAGCGACAAGGCGATTCGGGAAAGCATCGGCGGCACCTGCCAGATTTGCGCTCGTGCTCTCGCCGCCCTCGCTTCTCCCGAGCAGGAGCCGGAGCTGTGAGCGCGCAGACGACTCACGGCGTAGCAGGGCCGTCAGAGTACGTTCTTGGGAGGGGCTGGGTGCGGCGATGCCTCTGCTGTCGCGAGTTCGTGTCAACGCAGGAATGGGAGCACGTTCCGGCGCTGTTCGATCACCTCGGCTCGCTCGAACGCCCCGCTGCCCCGTCTACGGAACGCGAGGAGACGTGAGCGTGCTCGCGATCGACCCCGGCGCCCTCCACCTCGCCCAATCCCTCGTCGAGCGTATGCTCGGCCGCTCAGTGCTGGATCGGAGCTACGAGCTCACACGCTCAGGTTCCGACGTCTCCGACTACCTGAGCTACAAGCGGAACGAACAATCACGGGAGGCGTCAACGCTCGACCAATACGAGCGGGACCTCGCGCGCCTCTGCACCACCTACGCCACCCGTGAGCCCACAGGGATCGGCACCGACGACATCCGTGCTGTCCGAGACACCTACCCCGAAGGCAGCAGGCACCGCGTCACCGCCGTCTACCGCGACTTCTTCCAATGGCTCTACGAGGAAGGACGCATCCTCTCGAACCCCGCTGCTCGGATCCGGTATCCGAAACGGAAGCCCGCCCCGATCACCGACCTCTTCACCGACATCGAGAAGGCAGCGATCGTGGCCGCGCAGGAGACGATCCGTGACCGCGCCTGCGTCCTCCTCCTCCTCCGCGCCGGACTCCGCAAAGGCGAGCTCCGTCACCTCCGCGTTCGTGACATCGACCTCTCCTCCCGCCTGATCCTCGTCCGACGCGGCAAAGGCTCGAAGCACCGGCGTATCCCGATCCGTGGTTTGCTCGTCCAGGCGCTCGACGAGTACCTCCTTACCGACATACCCGGCCTCGGCAGGCAACCGCAGGGCACCGATCACATCCTCTACCCGTCCCGTGGCGGCAACCAGCACGGCACCGGAGCTACCCCCGTTCCTGAGAAGCCAATGGCTCAGTCGACCGCGCATCGCTGGTGGTACGCCTGCTTGGAGCGCGCCGGGATCGTCGAGCACGGAGTCACCCGCGGCCGCCGCACACACACGACCAGGCACACCTACGCGACTGACCTCGGACGCGCGACGAACTGGAACATGCTGGCCGTCCAGAAGAACCTCGGGCACTCCTCGATCCAGCAGACCGTCGACACCTACACCCAGTTCGTGTTCGCCGACCAAGAGGACGCTGTTGACCAGATGCCCGAGATCCAGGAGGTCTAGAAGTGTTCCGCTCACCCATCCCGCAAGTGGCCTATTTATGCGGTCTAAGGCGCCGTCCGGATTCGAACCGGAGCATCGTTCCGCTCACAACCCCGGAGCCGTGCGGCTCAGCACCTGAGACGCCGCTTGTAACACCCTCGACCGCCGAGATTGTGACACGCGCGCGGGCCGAGCGTGACCTGCTCCGTTGGTTCGCGATCCTCGCGGCGCTCGTCACGTTAGCGCTCGCGCTACCGATGCTCGGGGCGGGCCAGGCGTGAAGGTTCTCGTCTGCGGATCCCGCCGGTTCGCTGACCCGTTCCGGGTGTCGCTCGCAATCGACGCGCGTATGCGCGCGCTTCCGAAACGCGCGGCGGTCATTCACGGCGCAGCGCAGGGCGCAGACCGCATCGCTGCCGAGGCCGCCCACCGTTGCGGGCACACCGTAAAGTCGTTCCCGGCTGACTGGAAGACTTACGGTAAGCGCGCCGGGTTCGTCCGCAACCGCGAGATGCTAGACCAGCATCCGGATCTCGTGATCGCGTTCTGGGACGGCCAGAGTCGCGGTACCGCTCACACGATCAACACGGCGAAGGCGCGTGGCATCCCGGTTGAGGTGATCGCGTCGTGAGGTTCCTGCTGACGATCGCGCTCATAGCTGTGTTCGCGTTCCTGCTCGGGGCGGGCCAGTGAAGTACCGGACGAAGCAGGGAGAGTCGCTCGCTGAGGCTCGCTCCGTGAAAGAGCGGACGGCGTGATGGTTAGTTGGCGGCGATCTTCCTCACCCACTCGGGCGAGAGGTTCGCGGCTTTCGCGATGGTGCGGAGCGGGAGGCCCGCCCCTCGCGCCTCGCGGATCGCGGTGTCGAGCTCTTGACGCGCCGAAGCCGCCTTGCGGGCGGCTCGGGCAACCTTCTGCTCAGGCGTCATGCGGCCTCGTTCAAGCGAACGATTGCCTCTCCTTCATGGACGTGGGCGATCCTTGCCGCTTCCCGACGGTTGCCGAGACTCGCGATCCGCGCCCAATGGCTGCCAGTGCGACCAAGAACGGTGTATCGGTTGCCGCCGACGCTGCCTTCAAAGTAGGCGTCGCAGTCGTCACAGAGGAAGTAGCGGGCGACGGACTGAATGAAGCCGCCAGTCTGCACGACGTGGGCGGGTGCGCCGCACTCGGCACAGCGTGTTTCCTTCTCCGAGCGAAGCATCATCTGCTCCATTTTCACGGCCCACGAGAGGCCACCCTGCCAACCCTGAGACTGGTTGAAGGCTTCGAGCTTCTCGCGCCACGCGCCCCACTCGGTCTGCATGTCAGTCGTCTCGGCTACTGCGGTCATCGTCTGCTCCTTCGTCGTCGTCTCCATGTCCACAATATAGACGCTACTCGAGGGTTTGTCAAGTGAGTGGACACTCCGAGATCCGGACGCGAGCGAGGCGATGAGGTTCCTGCTCACGCTCGCGCTGATTGCTCTGTTCGCGTTCCTGCTCGGCCGCGCGGTCGACACCGAGATCGCGAGCGGGCAGCCGCAGGCGACCGCCAGGAGCCTCCTGTACCCCCGGCACAGGCCGTTAGAGCAGATGAGCTTGCCGCAGCTCGAACGGTTCCAGGTGCGTGCGCACGCTCATTATCGGGGTGCGTTGGCGGCGCATGAGAAGGCGGCGAGCCGGCGGGCGCTCAGTCGGGTGGAGTGGACGCATCGGCGCTGGTACGCGGCAGCCGTTGGGTGGACGAGCCGTGAACTCGCCGAGACACGCGCACGGCTACGTCCACCGCTCGGCCCGTCCTGGCTCGTGAACGGCTTCCTCTGTATTCACCGCTACGAGGGAGCCTGGAACGCGAACACGGGCAACGGCTATTTCGGCGGGCTCCAGATGGATTAC
>DATLXM010000014.1:0-3423 GCA_035575835.1 Gaiellaceae bacterium | reverse complement strand
GCGCCGTCGGTCTCCCAACCGGTGCACTCGGCCGAGCCGGCCGCGGAGTGGCCCGCGGAGACGGCCGGAGCCGCTGTGATTGCGAATGCGGCGAGCACCCCTGCCGCCAGTAGGACGATCCTTTTCATTCCTCTCCCCCTTCGGAGAATGTGGGCGGGGTGCCTTTCGGCGCCCCGCCCGAGTTTGTCCGAGCCTAGTACCGGCCCGTCCGGTAATGGATGAACTGCGCCTGCGCCCGGCCGGCCTGGCCCGGGGTGAACTGGTTGTAACAGGCGTCGTAGGAGTAGTCCATGTAATTGTGAATGGGGTCGAGCCCGGCCTCCTTGACGCACGTGTCCTTGCCCTCGGGGCAGCCGTTCGTCGGCACGGACATCGCGGGTGTGTCGTCGACCCGGTCGCCGTCGCCGAGGCAGCCGCCCTCGAAGGTGTGGGCGAGCCCGAACCAGTGACCGACTTCGTGGGTCGCGGTGAAGCCGAGGTTGTAGTTGGCGATGAAGCCGCCCGGGAACGATCCGTAGTGGAGCACGGCGCCGTCCAGCACGCTGTACTTGCCGCCCTGGTACTTGAGGATCGACGGGTAGTAGGCGAAGCCGAGGTTGCCCGCAGCCGTGCCCGTGTAGATGTTGAGCGCGTCGGGGCCGCCCTGTCTCAGGGCCGTCTTCGCGGCGACCTCGTCGGCGAAGGCGTTCATCGTGAACCAGGCTGCGTTGTCCGTGCGTGTGACGCCCTCGAGCTTGAAGGACACGCCCGAGTTCGCGCCGCCGTAGAAGCCGGCGAACGAGAGGTTGAGTACGTCGATCTGCTGCCGGATCTGCGCGTTCGTGAGGTTCCCGACCTTCCCGTCCGTGATCACGTGGACGTAGGTCGGAATCGTGACCTTGAAGCCTGCGGGGACGTTAGGTGCGAGCCCCGAGTCGTAGTCGGAGTCGCCGACGTCGAGCCGGGCCGGGGCATCGCGGTTCCAGCCCTTGGCCGTCGAGGCCGTCAGAGTGCTGAGGCTGCTGAACTGGCTCGCCGTGACGCAGGCCTTGCTCGCAGTCGGTGTCTTGGCCGCGCTCGCGGGCGCGGCTGTGACGGCGAGCAGAGCGAGAATGCTCGCGACCAGCAGGACGAATCTCTTCATTCCCCTCCCCTCGTGATGACAGATGCTGCAAAACACAAAGTAGACGGGACAAACCTTCTTTGCAACTTCGCGACGTTAAGGTTGGCGGGTGGAGCTCGACGCCCGGATCGTGACGCTGCAGCTCGCCGAGACCTTCACGATCTCGCGGGAGTCGCGCGACGAGGAAGACGTCGTCCAGGTGCAGTTGCGCCACGGCGGCCACGTCGGCTGGGGCGAGGCCGCGCCGCTCGATCGCTACGAGGAGACCCCGGGCGGCGCCGTGAGCTTCCTCGAGGACGCCGGTCGGGCAGCGCTCGGCACCGACCCCTTCGCGCTCGAGGAGATCGAAGCGCGGCTGGGGGAGACTCCCGGCCAGAATGCTGCCAAGGCGGCGATCGACGGGGCGCTGCACGACCTCCAGGGAAAGCTGCTCGGCGTCCCGGTCTGGCGCCTGCTGGGCCTGCCGCGCCTCGGGCCGCCGACCTCCTGGACGGTCTGGCTCGGTGATCCGGACGACATGGCCCGGCGAGCGGAGAAGGCCGCACCGCGGTTCCGGCGGCTGAAGCTGAAGCTCGGCGGTGGCGACGGGCTCGACGTCGAGCGCGTGCGCGCCGTCCGCGGCGTCACGGAGCTGCCGCTCCAGGTCGACGTGAACGAATGGTGGTCGTTCGACGAGGCGCTGGAGGCGCTGCCGCAGCTCGCCGAGCTCGGTGTCCAGTACTGCGAACAGCCCCTGAGGGCCGGCGACGCCGACGGCGCGACGCTGAAGCTGCGCTCGCCGCTCCCGATCTACGTCGACGAGGACTGCCACCGCCTCGACACCGTCGCCCCGTGTGCGGAGATCGCGCACGGGATCAACATCAAGCTCGCGAAGTGCGGGGGGATCCGGGAGGCGACCCGAATGGCGCACGCTGCCCGCGCGCTCGGCCTCGGAGTGATGCTCGGCTGCATGGTCGAGTCGGGCCTCGCGATCGCGGCCGGCTGCTGCGTCGCCCCGCTCTGCGACCACGTCGATCTCGACGGCAATCTCCTGATCGCCGAGGATCCATGGCCGGGCGTCGAGTTCCGGGACGGTGTCCAGGTGCCCTCCGACCGGCCGGGGCTCGGTGTCGCGGCAGCCTGAACGACTGTTGATCCTCGCCGAGGGCTTCTCGGGCGACCCGCACTACGGGAAGACGGGGCGGGGGGTTCTGGCCTACGGCACCCGGACGGTCGTTGCCGTCCTGGATTCGACGCGTGCGGGGGAGACGATGCGCGGCGTCCCGGTCGTGGGCGCGATCGACGATGCGCTCCGCTTCGAGCCGACGACCGCTCTCGTCGGGGTTGCGACCCAGGGCGGACGCTTTCCCCCGGCCTGGCGGGAGCTGATCCGGACCGCGATCTCGAAGCGGTTGCACATCGAGAACGGGCTCCACGAGTTTCTGGCGGACGACCCGGAAATCGCCGAGCTCGCCCTCCTCCACGGAGTCGAGCTGCGCGACCTGCGCCGGCCGCCCACCGATCTCGACGTCCCGAGTGGGGCCAACCTGACCCACCCGGCGAAGGTCGTTCTCACCGTCGGCTCGGAGTGCGCGATCGGGAAGATGACCGTCTCGCTAGAGCTCGACCGAGCCGCACGCACCCGGGGGCTCGCGTCGCAGTTCGTCCCGACCGGCCAGACCGGAATCGCGATCGCGGGCTGGGGGATCGGCGTCGACGCCGTGGTCGCCGACTTCATCGCCGGCGCCGCCGAGCGGCTCGTGCTCGAGGGACACGAACGCGGGGGTGAGCTCCTCTGGGTCGAGGGTCAGGGCTCGCTCGTCCATCCGGCCTACTCGGGCGTCACGCTCGGGCTCGTGCACGGGAGCGCTCCCCACGTCTTCGTCCTCTGCCACCTCGCCGGGCAGACGGAGGTCGAGGGCTACCCCGGCCAGCCGATTCCGCCGCTTCGCGAGCTCGTGGAGCTGCACGAGCGGATCTCGCTTCCCGCCAGGAAGGCGAAGGTCGCGGCGCTCGCGCTGAACACGCGGCTCCTGGACGAGGAAACCGCGCGCGCAGCCATCCAGGCAGCGGAGTCCGAGACGGGGCTCTCGGCGGACGATCCCGTTCGCTTCGGCCCGAACCGGATCCTCGACGCGGTTCTTTCGGCGCTACCCTAGGCCCGTTCGTCGCGCCGGCTGGGCCTGCAGGCCCTTCACTCCGCGTGTCGAACAACCGATAGTCGAGCTTGGAACGGGTCTCCTGCGAAAGGAATTTGGCATCTTGAAGAAGCTGACTGCAGCGTTCGCCTGTGCGTTCGCCATGACCTTCACCGCGACGGCAGCCGCCGTCGACGTCGGTGC
>DATLXM010000013.1:0-25447 GCA_035575835.1 Gaiellaceae bacterium | reverse complement strand
GCGCGACCTCGACGTGCGGCTCGAGCTCGGGCTGCAGGAGTCGGTTCGGAGCGCCGTCCAGGCGGGTTACGGCGTCGCCTTCATCTCGCGCTCGGCGGTCGAGTCGGAGCTCGCGGCCGGCTCGCTCGCCGCGGCACGAGTCGAGGGGCTCGACGCCAAGCGCGAGATCTCACTCGTCCGCGCGTCCGGTCGGACGACGACCCGGGCTGCCGATGCGTTCGTCGCGTTCGCGCGGGAGCGGCTGGGGTGATCGTCCGCTGGGGGATCGCGGAGCTCGGCCCCACCCTTTCCGAGCTCGGTGTCTCCCGCCCATACGTCCTCGCGAGCCCACGCGTTGCGGAGCTGCCGTTGGAGCCATGCGGTCGCTGGAGCGAGCTCCCGACCGACCGGATCGAGGCGGTCTCGACCGCCGCGACTGGGGTGGATGCCGACGTCGTGGTCGCGTTCGGCGGCGGGAGCACGATCGACACGGGGAAGGCCGCGTCCGCGGAGACGGGGCTTCCGCTCGTCTCGATCCCGACCACCTACTCGGGCGCCGAATGGACGGACTTCTACGGGATTCGCGATCCCGACCGCCGGATGCGTGGAGGCGGGGCCGGTGCGAACCTGAGTGCGATCGTCTACGAGCCGAAGCTGTCGCTCGACCTTCCCCGCGCGGAGACGGTCGGTACGTCCCTGAACGCGCTGGCGCACTGCGCCGAGGCGCTGTACGTGATCCAGCGGAACGAAGCCGCCGACCGCCACGCGGTCGCTGGCGCGAAACTGATCGGGGAGTGGCTCCCGCGCGTCGTGGCGGGCGAAGGCGACCGCCTCGAGGCTCGCACCGAGCTCCTCCGTGGTGCGTGCGAGGGTGGGGCGGCTCTCGGTGGGTCGATGCTCGGGCTCGGCCACGCGATGGCCCAGGCGCTCGGTGGCCGGTATGGCGTTCCGCACGGCGCGATGAACGCGCTCTGCCTGCCGCCCGCACTGCGCTTCAACGAGGAGGCGGTGCCGGCTGAGGTAGCGCGGTTCGGCGAGGCGCTCGGAGCCGACGATCCGGCCGCACGTGTCGAGGAGCTGGCACGGCTCGGGGGCTTCGAGCGGCTGCGCGAGTTCGGCGTTCAGGAGGGAGACCTCGGTGAGGTGGCCGAGGCGGTCGTTACGCGGGCCGGGGCGAAAGCGAATCCGAGGCCGGCGACCGCTTCCGAGGTCGCCGAGCTACTTCGCTCGATCTGGTGAGCGGTTAGCAGGTACCGACGGCCGTCGACCCGCCGGGGCCGGGCCGGAAGAATGTCGCGGTCTTCTCGAATTCGAGGCAGTAGGACGTCTCGTTCGCCGAGGCGAGCCGGACGAGCGGAAAGGTGCTGAGGTCGAGGTCGTTGTCGTACGTGCCGCTCAGCGTCCGGATCTGCTCGAGCTGGGAGGCGACGATCCCGAGCACGTACTCCGCACTCGCGAGCTCGGCCCTCTGCTCGGCCTCCGAGACTCCCTTGGCAGGGTTAAGCGTTCCGTTGCGTCCCTTCTCGAGCGCGGCGTAGCCGGAAAGTCCGAGCAGCGCGAGGACGAGCAGGAAGCCTGTGAGCCGCAGAGCCATCGTGGTGACTATCGGCGTGCATGCCTCGAAGGTTGAGAGTCAGCGGTAGCGCTGGCCCTCGTCCCGCCGATACCCCCAGAGCGCCGCTGCAGCGAAGAGCGCGGAGTAGGCGGCCAGGATCGACCAGGGGCGCCAGCTCCAGGGCTGAGCCGCGACCGCGGCGACCAACGCGTCGGCGAGCGCGCGCGTCGGCAGAACCGAGGAAAGGCCGCCGACCCCGGCCGGGAGCTTCTCCGGTGTCGTCCAGAGGCCGCCCGCATACGACAGCGAGAGATAAACGACGTTCGCGATCGGGAGGGCTGCCTTCGGCGAGGCGAGATAGCCGATCGCGATCCCGAGGAGCGCGAACGGGATCGCCCCGAGCGCCAGCGTCGCTCCGAGCTCGAGCCACGCGCGGAGGCCGAGGCGAGCAGGGGTCAGGAGCAAGGATGCGAGCGCCACGAGAGCGGCGGCGACGAGGCCGAAGCCGAGCGCGGAGACGATTCTGCCGCCGAACCGGGCCGAAGCTCGCGCGGGCAACGTTCGCAGGTAGCGCTCCCATGGCGAGGCCCGCTCCGCTGCGATTTCGACCCCGAACTGGAACAGCGCGACGCCGAGGATCGCGAAGCCTGCGAAAAGCGCCATGCTCGCGTTGGCAGAGCCGTCATCGGAGTCCGGAACCGCGAAGAAGACGTAGAACATCGTCGGGAAGGCCAGGGTCGGCACGATGTACGCGGGGAGCCGCAGCAGCTCGAGAGTCTGCGCGCGGGCGTGGAGGAGCGCAAGCCTCATCTCCGGCGCTCCTGGCGTAGGGCGTCTTCGAGGGAGAGCGATCGCACCTCGAGCCGGTCGAGCCGCGCTCCGGCCCTGACGAGGCGCCGCACGGTCTCCGACGGCTCGGCTGTGTAGACGGTGATCGTGTCGCCGTCGAGGACGACGCGACCGCCGAGGTCGTCCGGGAGGGGCTCTGCCTTGAAGCGGACGCGGCCGAACCCGGAAGACGACCGGATTTCCTCGACCGTTCCCTGCTTGACCACCGCGCCCTGGTCGATGACGACGATCTCCGTCGCGAGGCGCTCGGCCTCCTCGAGGTAATGCGTGGTCAAGACGACCGTTCCGCCACCCGCGGCGTAAACCCGGATCGCGTCCCAGGCAGCCGTGCGTGATTCGACGTCGAGACCGGTCGTCGCCTCGTCCAGGAGGACGAGCTCCGGCGACCCTGCGAAGGAGAGCGCCAGCGAAAGCCTGCGCCGCTCTCCGCCCGATAGACCTCCCGCCTGCCGTTTCGCAAGCCCGGTCAGGCCGAATTGATCGAGGAGCTCGCCGGTAGGGGCAGGCAGCGGATAGTGAGCCCGGACGAGGGCTACGATCTCGTCGACTCTCAGCGTGGGAGGGAACGCCGATTCCTGCGGGGTGACCCCGAGTCGGCGACGGCTCCCGGTTCTCCGCGGGTCTGCCCCGAAGAGGAGAGCCCTGCCGCGATCCGGCTTGCGCAGGCCGACGAGGAGCGAGAGGGCCGTGGTCTTGCCGGCTCCATTTGGGCCGAGCAGAGCGAGGACGGCTCCCCGCTCGGCGGCGAACGACACGTCTGCGAGGGCATCGCGCGAGCCGAAGGACTTCGTGACCTGTTCGAGCGCGGCGACGTGGTTCGTCACGGTGCGGTCACCGGGACGGGTCGTTGGAGCGCCCGGTCGAGGAGGAGGTTGTAGATCGCGTGCGTCACGATCGCGGCGAGCAGCCGCCCGGTGACGAGATAGATCGTGCCGAAGGCACATCCCGTCAGGAAGTGGCTCGACCTGCCGAGACGGTGGCACATCGCGAAACCGACCGTCGAGACCACCAGCCCCGCCGGCCAGCCGGCGTGGAGCGCGACGCCTCCGAGCACGAGTCGCCGCCAGAGGGCCTCTTCGACGCCTGCCCAGAGGACGAAGAACGACGAGCGCGTCGAATCCCGCCGCGACCATCCTCCCAGCACGGCTCGCGGGGCCGAGCGGGCGAGCGCTCCGAACAAGGCGACCCCAGCAACCGCTCCGGCGACGGCGGCAGTGGAGAGCGTCGTCCCATTGGTCGGCGCCGGCACCGGAATGAGCAGGACGGAGCCCAGGGCGGCGGCGCTGCCGGCGCTCAGACGTAGCCAGAGGCCGGTGGCGGTCACGGTCGGCCGAGGGCGAGCAAGTAGAGGGCGGATTCGTTGACTCCGTCGATCCCGAGCAGCGATTCGATCCGAGCGTCGTAGTAGCCACCGACCGGCAGCGCTGCGAGCTCGAGCGCGGTCGCGACGAGGACGGCGTTCTGGATTGCGTGGCCGGCTTCGAGGAGAGCGAACCGGTAACCGCGGAGCCCGTACTTGAATCGCGAGCGCCAGAACACCCCGCTGACCACGAGGATCGCTGCAGAGTCCTCGGCGGTCGAGGCGTCGACGAGGCACTCCTCGACGTCGTCGATCTCCGGCGAGAGCTGCTCGAGGCCGGTGGTGTGAGGGTCGAAGTGGTAGATCCCGGCTGGCAGGCCCTCGACCTCCCTGGCGATCGCGTACAGCTCGAGGGGGTAGAGGGCACCGCCAGACGGGGTGTGGCGACGCCCAGGATGCTCGGACAGCCCGTTTGTGGCCGCGAGAACCGTCGCAAGGTCGGCGAGGTCGATCCTTGAGCCGGCTGCCGGGGGCAGCGAGCGGCGGCTCCGGAGCGCTTGGGGGAGAGTCGTGGTCGGCCACCGCGGCTCCGGTAGAGCGTGGCTCGGCAGGTGCGAGAAGCGGCGTCCGGCACGCTCGACCGACTGCTGGAGCGCGGCGTTCCGAGCGAGCAGCGCGACGCCGCTCATCTGACGCCCGGCCGAGCAGGGATACAGCTTCGCCGCCTCGTGGAAGCGCTCCGCGGGATCGTCGAGCGGAACGTCCTCGCCGTAGACGACGGAAGCGAACTGGGCGGTGGGGATCGGCGAGGTCACGGGAACGGATGGGGATCGGCGTTGAGATCCTCGAAGCGGAGAGCCTTGTCCGTCACCCGGCTCTTTTTGGACATGTCCAGTAGCCGGGGCGAGCCGAGGAACCGGGTTCGGTGGGACACGTCGAGCGGGCAGAGGCCCGGGGCGACCGTCTTGATCACGCTGAGGCCTGCCGACGCGACGTCCGGTGAAGTCACGTCCACGGCGACCGCCGCCGAGCCCGCACGCGCGATTCGAGCGACGAGCTCCCCGACAAGATCGGCGTGCCGGCCGGGGATGGCCGGCACCGCCCGGGTGGGCAGGCGCGTCTCCGATGCGGTCAAGAACGCTGCCCGCCCGGCGTTGCTGTCGACGCCGTAGAACTGGATGTGATCCTCGAACGAGACGATGTCCGAGCCGTCCACGGCGAAGACGCGGTCTGGCCTGACGAGGGCGAGCTGGCGCCCGGCGGCGCGGCTCGCGAACGCCTCGCTGAGAGCCTTCCACCACGCTCGTCCGATCGTCGGCGCCGCAGCTGCTCCGACGCCGAGCGCTCCGCCGGTTCCCGGCGCGCGGACGACGCCGAGAACCGTGGGCACGCCGTGAAAGACCGAGAGGTCGATCGCAGCCGCCGCGAGCCCGGTGGGCGAGAAGTACCGCTCGTCGAGCGCGTTGAGCTCCGGGTCGTCGGCCGGGTCGAGTCGGGGGAGCGAGAGCCTGTTCGTCCAGGTGATCATGAAAGCGTCTCGCTCAAGGAGCTCCAGGAGTCCGCTCGCGGTCGCGTCCGTCGCCTCGTCGGCGCAGGCGAGGCCGTTGCTCGTGGCATGTCCGATCCGTGGCCGAGATCCACCAACGTCCGAGAGGTAGACGAGGTCGGCTGGAACCCAGACGGTCCGCCCGGTCGCGAGGTCGACGCCTTCCGTCCAGGGGATCCGTGAGTCGGCCGTGAACGGGACAAACGGGAAGCCGGGCTCCTCGTACTGGCGCGAGTCGAAGAGGGCGAACGACTCCGGGTCCAGTGCGTCGTCGCCGAGCTCCGTCGCGGTCGCCTCGACCAGTCGCTCGCGGGGGAGGTAGCACGCGGAGTAGCGCTCGACGGCCTCGCCGATCGCGGCGGCGGTCGCCGCGCCCCGGGAGAAGCCGGCGCCACCCATCCCGGCGGTGTTACCGAGCGTCGCGCCGATCAGATCCTCGCCGCGAGCGGTCTCGGAGGACACGCGGAAGAGGGGCGGCTCGTCGGGCGCCGCCATCAACTCCTCGAGGAAGGGCACGAGACCGACATAGGGGGATGCGAATGCTCGGAGCTCTCGCGGGACCGCGGCGAGCACGCTCATGCGATCCGAGCCTCGTGCCAGGGAGACGGCGGAGCGAGGCCGGCGGTAGGCGAGCAGGCGGGACAGCGAGGCACGCGAAGGACGGTGTGGGCCGAGATCGAGATCCCCGGACCCGCCTCGACGGTGAAGAGCGTGCCGGGGAGCGACGGATCTCTCGTGCCGATCCAACGAACGACAAGCTCCGCGGCGACCGCAGCCGCCGCTGCGAGGAGGGTCGGGCGCGACGCGGCCGCGGCGGTGACGTACCGGAAGAGGGAGAGCTCCTCGGCGCACCCGCTCGTGGATTCGCGGCGGAGCAGGAAGCACTCGAAGCAGGCGCTCTCGCGCGGAACGATCAACGGGCCGACGATGACCGCGCCACCGTCGAACTCGCCATATGGAAGCCAGTGGCCTCCACGCTCGAGCAGGGCGAGGTTCCTCTGGGCGGGGTCGCCGCCCGGACCGACGACGACCAGCCCGCCCGGCGCGGCGCACCGCCCCACGCCCGAGACTCCCGAGCGGTGGAGGAGCCGGGCGAGCTCGTCGAGCGGTGCCTCGTCGCCGATCAGCTCGACCGGGGTCGTGGCGAGGCGGGTCGCGATCTCCGCGGTCTCGACGTCGGACGCCGCCTGGGAGGCCAGAGACTCGGCCGTGCGTCGGCGATCGTCGGTCTCGTCCAGCCGGGGCCCGGGGGTGAGCAGGCCGTTCCGGGCGAGGAGCTCGAGAGCGTTCTCGACGGCCAACCGTACGTTCGGGCCGATGAGCGCGCAGATCTGATCGACGGTCCGACTGCCGTCGAGCAGCGACAGCAGCGCGGGAAGGAATGCCCGCGCTGCCCCGCCCTCGAAGACGACGACCGCGCGAGCGTGCTCGAGGAGTACGCGATCGTCGCGCTGCACCAGCCGGTACCACGGCTTCAGCAGCGGTAGCTCCGGGATGGTGGCGTCGCCGTTCAAATCACGCAACAGCAGCAGCACGTGCAGCTGCAGCAGTCGATCTTGCTGGCGAAGAAGGCGCGATTGATGCCCCGCTCCGTCGCTGTCAGCTCGAGCAGGTCCTCGGTCAGTTCAGCAAACACGGGCGCCTCCTCAGCTCCAGCAGCACGAGCAGGAGCAGCAGTCGATGTTCAGGGCGAAGAACGCGTGCCCCGCTCCGCGCACCTCGGCCTCGAGCTCGAGAAGGTCGGACGTGAGACGGTTGAACATGGCGTGTCCTTTCTGGAGTGACTGGGCCTGTGCGGGACAGGTACCAAAGAGCCTGCCGGGTGGATCGCGGCGCTTTGTCACAACATCGAAGCGGGCGAGTGACATCTCTGTGAATAAGAAGTGCTAATGCAGGAGATAACTCGAGTTGGTACTCTTTGCCCGTGACCACCTCGGCCGATTTCGACGTGCTGGTGATCGGAAGCGGCGCCTCCGGGCTGGCCGCCGCGGTCTCGGCCGAGGGCGCCGGCGCGCGCGTCGCGCTGGCGACCAAGGGCTCGATCCAGGCCTGCAACTCGGCCAAGGCCCAGGGCGGGATCCAGGCGGCGTTCGGGGACGACGACTCGCCGGAGCAGCACGCGGCCGACGTCTGGAAGAGCTCGCACGAGAGCGCGGACATGCGGCTCGTGGAGGCTCTCACCGGCGACGCGCAGAGCGCGATCCACTGGCTCGAGGAGCTCGGCGTCGAGTTCACGAAGGAGAACGGCGGCTACCGGCTCGCCCGCTGTGGTGGGGCCAGCGCCAAGCGTCTTCTTCAGGTCGGCGACCGCACGGGGCACGCGATCACGAAGGCGCTCCGTGACGCGTACGAGTCGAGCGAGGGCGCGGTCTTTGCGAACAGCCCGCTCGCGACTCTGGAGCCGACCGAAAGCGGCTGGCGCGCTCGCGCGGGCGAGCACGAGCTCCACGCGGCCACCGTTGTCCTCGCCGCCGGCGGCCGCTGCTTCCGCATCGCGGAGGAGCGCGGCGAGCTCTCGACGAACCACCCGAACGCGACGGGCGAGGTGACGCGGCTGGCGCTCGATCTCGGCGCCGAGGCGCGCGACCTGGACGAGCTCCAGTACCACCCGAACGGGGGCGCCTGGCCCGAGACGATGCAGGGCTACTCGATCCCAGAGACGACGCGCGCTTACGGGGCTGTGCTCCTGAACGCTGACGGCGAGGAGTTCACCGACTCGCTCGGGCCGCGGGACGTGGTCAGCCAGGCGATCTTCGACGAGGTCGCGAAGGGGAAGGGGGTCGAGACGGAGGACGGCCGCCCCGCCGTCTATCTCGATACGACCCGAATCGCAGCCGACGATGCCGAGATCTCGCTCCCGTACATGCTCCGCCGCTACCGAGGTGCGGGAATCGATCCGCTCGAGGAGAAGCTGTACACGTACCCCGTCCTCCACTACCAGAACGGCGGTCTCGTGATCGACACGGACGCCGAGACGACGGTGGAGGGCCTCTACGCCTGCGGCGAGATCGCCGGCGGCACCCACGGAAAAAACCGCATGATGGGGAACTCACTCCTCGAATGTGTCGTCTTCGGACGGCGGGCCGGCCGGGCCGCCGCAGAGAAAGCGAGCGTATGAGCACAGTCACAGGAACCGATCTCCAGCACGCCGTCGAGGACGCCGCGGCGCACCTCTACGTCTGGTCGCTGAAGGACATCCCACAGGACCTCCGCGACGCGCTCGCCGCGGCCCGCCTCCGCGAGACCTCGGTCACCGGTCAGCGCGTCCTCAACACGATCCACAAGAACGTGAACATCGCGGATCGCGACAAGAACCTCGTCTGCCAGGACACGGGGATCGCGGTCTACACCGTCCGTGTCGGCGAGCACTTCCCGCTCCATCCCGCCCGGATCTACGAGGCGCTCCGCGATGGAACCGCCCGCGCGACCGTGGAGCATCCCCTTCGCTCGAACGCCGTGCACACGCTGACGCGCGAGAACACCGGGCCGAACATCGGGTACCGGCTCCCGATCGTCCACTGGGAGTTCATCCAGGATTGGGACGGGCTCGACGTCAAGTGCGTGCCGAAGGGCTCCGGCTCGGAGAACATGAGCTTCCTGAAGATGTGCATTCCGGCCGACGGCGTGAAGGGGATCAAGCAGTTCGTGCTCGAATCGATCGTCGGCGCGGGCGGCAAGCCCTGCCCGCCCGGGATCGTCGGAGTCGGGATCGGCGGCACCGCCGACTACGCGATGTACCTCGCCAAGGAGGCGATCACGCGACCGGTCGGCACGCGCAACGCCGACCCGCTCGTCGCCGAGCTCGAGGACGAACTCTACGGCCTCCTCAACGAGACCGGAATCGGGCCGATGGGCCTCGGCGGTGACGTGACCGTTCTCCAGTGCCACATCGAGCACGCGGACACGCACATGACGCTGAACCCGGTCGCCGTCAACTACCAGTGCTGGGCCGCCCGGCGCGCCTCGGTGCACATCGACGCGCAGGGGAACCTCGAGTACGACCGGGAGTTCTAGTGGCGAACCACACCGTCACCTTCCCGATCACCGATCCGCAGGAGATCCTCAAGCTCCGCGCCGGTGACGAGGTCACCGTTCAGGGGCACATCATCGGGATCCGCGACCGCACCCAGATCCGGATCTTCGACCAGGGCGTCGAGCCGCCGATGGATCTCAAGGGAGGCTTCCTGCTCCACACCGCGCCGAACGTGCGCAAGGTCTCCGAGGATGCCGAGGGCCGGGGCACGTACGAGAAGATCTGCATCGGGACCACGACGAGCGCGCGGATGGTTCGCTTCACCGAGCCGCTCGGCCGCCAGTACGGCGTCCGTGCGATCTGCGGCAAGGGCGGCTTTCCCGACGAGGCGATCGCCCCGATGCACGAGCTCGGGATGGTGTATTTCGCGATCGTCGGCGGGGCCGCCGCGCTCGAGACGACGCAGATCGAGGAGATCGAAGAGGTGATGTGGGAGGAGCTGATGCCCGAGTGCCTCTGGAAGTTCCGGGTCAAGGACTTCGGCCCGCTCACCGTCGGGATCGACGCCCACGGCAACTCGCTCTACCACGACGTCCAGACTGCGGCGCAGGAGAAGCTGAAGGAGCTCTTTGCACGACTTTGATCTCGGACTTCCGCGCCGCGCGGCCGGCCTGACGCACGTGCTGGACAAGGGCCTCGGGCCTCGCGGGTGGGAAGACGTGCTCGACGTCGCCGGGGAGCTGATCGACGTCGTCAAGCTCGGTTGGGGCACCGCGTACGTGACCGCGAGCCTCCGCCGCAAGCTCGACGTGCTCAAGGAGAAGCCCGTCGTCCTCGGCGGCACCTTCTTCGAGGTCGTCTATCTCCGGGACAAGCTCGAGGAGTACAAGGTCTGGCTCGCCGACCTCGGCCTGACCCACGTCGAGATCTCCGACGGCACGGTCGACATCCCGCGCGAGCGCAAGCTCGAGCTGGTCGCCGACTTCGCCCGCGACTTCACGGTGCTTTCCGAGGTCGGCTCGAAGAACGCCTCGGTCGAGTACAGCGCCGCCGAGTGGAAGGGCTGGCTCCAGGAGGAGCTCGATGCCGGCGCCTGGAAGGTGATCACCGAGGCCCGCGAGCGCGGTACGGCTGGGATCTTCGACTCGGGCGGCGGCGTACGTGCGGAGCTGATCGGGGAGATTGCAGACGCGGTGGGCACCGAGAACGTGATCTTCGAGGCGCCGTCGAAGGACGCGCAGGCCTGGTTCGTGAAGCAGTTCGGGGCCGAGGTCAACCTCGGCAACATCCCGCCGGAGGAAGTGATCCCGCTCGAGACGCTCCGGCTTGGGTTGCGCGGCGACACGCTCAAGGAGCTCCTGCTCGAGGACCCGGCCACCGCGTAGCCCTCGGGCCGCGCGCTTGCTACGGTCCGGGGAATGGACGCCGATCGGCTCACCCCTCAGCTGCGCCGGGTCGTGGATGCGGCTGAGAGCCTCGACGAACGCCTGCTCGTGCTCCTCTCCGTGCGCAAGGCGGAGCCGGCCCCGATCCTCGCCGAGATGCTCGGCCTGGAGCGAGGCGCGGCGATGGCAGCTCTCGGGCGGCTCTCGCAGCGCGGGCTCGTCTCGCACCAGCGCCCGGAAGGAGAGCCGATCCACTGGTTTGCGACCCGGGACGGTAAGACCCAGGGCGAGCAGCTCCACCGGGCGATCGCCTCGCGTCAGCTCGCGGAGCCCGAGGCGCCGCTCGTCGCTGCGAGCGATCCTCCCGCGGCAGAGGCGACGGCCGACGGGGGCGAGCACAAGCGGGTCAAGGCCCGCCGCCGCGTCTCGATCGACCAGAACGAGAAGACCGGTTTCTCCTGGGACTGAGGTCGGCTACATCAGGTACGGCCCGGCAGCCGTCCTCCTGATCAGCTCGGCGAGCACGTCGCGGTCGAGGTCGTCGAGCCGCTTGAACCGGACACAGCTCTTGCCGATGACCGCCTTCGGCAGGCGTTCGCGGTACTCCTCGGCCACGTAGAGGCCGTCGGTCGCAGCGCAGGCGTAGAGCGAGATGTAGGCCTTTCGGCTCGCGATCGCGAGAATCGGCCATTCGCCTTCTCGGCCCGACGCGTAGACGTAGTGGTAGCTGCCGTAGCCGATCATCCCGGAGACGACCTGTGGCGTCAGAGTCGGCGCCATCGCGCAGATCAGCTCGTGCAGCTCCCGAACCTGGCCGCGCCTCGGCTCGTCGAGCCCCGCGATGTGCTCGTCCGGCGTCACGCTGAGGGCACCGTCATCGCTGCAGTCCGATTTCGGCCAACTCGCGCAGGACCTCGTTCACCTTCGGACAGGGCGTCGGCTCCACGTCGGGATCCTTGCAGGGATGCAGTCGGGAGGGGGAGTCAGCACGACGGGCATACTCCTCCTGTGACCGCCGAACGACCGCAGCTGGAGAAGCCCGAGGGAGACGTTCCCTTCGAGCTCGGGATCGACGACCTCGTCGTCGGCGAGGGCGAGGAGGCGACGAGCGGCCACAAGGTCTCCGTCCATTACGTCGGAGTCGCATTCTCGACCGGGGCCGAGTTCGACGCCTCCTGGGATCGCGGACAGCCGTTCGAGTTCAAGCTCGGCAAGGGCCAGGTGATCCCCGGCTGGGACGCCGGTGTCCAGGGGATGAAGGTCGGGGGCCGACGCAAGTTGACGATCCCGTCGGCGATGGCGTACGGCGCCCGCGGAGCCGGCGGCGTAATCGCCCCCCACGAGCCCCTCGTGTTCGTGGTCGACCTGCTCTCCGTGGGGTAGCCGGGCGGACGATCCGTCGGCGTATCGTGTCGAGATGCGCGCCTCTCTGACGATCGCCGCGGCTCAGCCCGCGTGCACTGCGAAGGACGTGCAGAGGAACGCGCTGGAGCATGCCGACACCATCCGCGCGGCGCATGCGCGCGTCGTGGTCTTCCCCGAGCTGTCGCTGACCGGCTACGAGTTGGATGCCGAACCGGTCGAGCCCGCGGCCCTGGGAGCGATCGTGGACGCCTGCGCCGAGACGGTTTCGGTGGCCCTCGTCGGCGCGCCCGTCGCAGACGAGCAGGGAGGAGTCCGGATCGGGACGCTGCAAGTCACCTCCGCCGGAGCCGAAGTCGTGTACGGCAAGTCGTATCTGGGTGGCGACGAGCCTGCCCGCTTCACCCCGGGCAGCGGTCCGGTCGCGATCGAGGTCGACGGCTGGCGGATCGGACTCGGCATCTGCAAGGACACGGGTGTCGACGGTCACATCGCCGACACAGCAGCGCTGAACGTCGACCTCTATCTCGCCGGGCTCGTCCATCTGCCCGAGGAGCTGGAGGAGCAGGATCGGCGGGGAATCGAGATCGCGCGAAGGTGCAGCGCCTACGTCGCCTTCGCCAGTTTCGCCGGCTCCACCGGCGGCGGGTACGAGCGCACCGCCGGCGTCTCCTCGATCTGGGGGCCGGACGGCACGCCGCTCGCTCGCGCGGGCTCGGAGCCGGGCGGAGTGGCGCGCGCAACGCTCACCTGACTCCAGACGCGGCACGGCGAGCCCGCCGAGGACGGGGACGCCGAGTCGTAGTCGGCTGAACGACGGGCGATAGGCTTTCGCCCGTGCAGGAGGATCACTTCGGCGAAGAGGTCGCGGCGCGGTACGACGACGACGGCCCGATGTTCAGCGTCGGCGTCATCGACTCGACCGTCGAGTTCCTCGCAGAGCTGGCTGGAGCCGGGGCGGCGCTCGAGCTCGGCGTGGGCACCGGCCGCGTCGCGATCCCGCTTGCCCGGCGAGGGGTGCGCGTGCACGGGATCGACCTCTCGGAGTCCATGGTCGCCAGGTTGCGCGAGAAGCCGGGAGCCGAGAAGATCGGCACGACGATCGGCGATTTCGCGACGACCCGCGTCGACGGGACATTCCGGCTCGCGTATCTCGTCTTCAACACGATCATGAACCTGACGACGCAGGACCAGCAGGTCGCGTGCTTCGAGAACGTCGCCCGCCAGCTCGAGCGGGGCGGCTGCTTCGTCGTCGAAGTCATGGTTCCCGACCTCCGCCGACTGCCGCCCGGCGAGCGCTACGTCCTCTTCGACGTGAGCGAGGCGCACGTCGGCATCGACGAATACGACGTCGCGAACCAGGGGCTGATCTCGCACCACCACACGAACCGCCTCAGCTCCACGCCGTTTCGTTACGTGTGGCCGGCGGAACTCGACCTGATGGCCCGCATCGCGGGCCTGGCCCTACGTGAGCGTTGGGCGGACTAGGATCGCTCGGCGTTCACGAGCGAGAGCCGCAAGCACATCTCGATCTGGGAACGAGCCGGATGAGCATGCCCTGGCCGCGGCCGATCCGCGAGCGTCCTGGCTGACGTCTACTCGACGCCCTTCAAGAATGCGAGGACGCGTTGCTCCAGCAGTGTCGCAGCGGTCTCGTCGTAGTCCGACAGGCTGCTGTCGGCGAAGAGATGTCCAGCGCCGGGGTACAGGAACAGCTCCGCGCGGTCGTTCGCCTCGACGAGCTCGCGCGCGGCCGGAAGGTCCTCCAACGCCCACTCATCGTCTTCCATCATGTGGATCTGGACGGGGACCTCCTGCGGCCAGGAGCCGCCGAACTCCGAGGCCGGGATCGCGGCGCTGAAAAGTAGCGCTCCCTTGGCCCCCGGACGCGTCTGGGCCAGTTCCTGTGCCGACATCACCCCGAGCGAGAACCCCGCGTAGACGAGCTCGTTCGGCAAGCTCTGGGCGGCGACTCGGCCGCGCTCCTGGATCGTCCCGAAGCCGATTTCCTTCGCGTAGCCGACGCCATCGTCGAGATCGGTGAAGGTCTTGCCGTCGTAGAGGTCGGGGGCGTGAACAACGTGTCCGGAGGCTCGCAGCTCGTCGGCGAACGCGAGAAAGCCTCGAGTCTGGCCCTGCGCGTGGTGGAAGAGGAGCACTTCGGCCATGAGGCGCGTTCTATCACGCTCGGAAGGAGCTCGAACCGTCACGAGTGAACCCACGGATCCGATTGGGCGCGTCCTTCCGACAGCTGTGAGCTATCAAGGCGTGCGCTGCCGGTGCCGATGCGGTCCAGGTCCGCGCTCTCGACGCAAGGGGTCTCGAAGTGCATCCGCCTAATGCAGCTGTTGCGATCCTCGCCGCGCTCCTGCTCGCGCCCGCGGCGGGGGCCTTCCGCACGTCGACCTTCGCCCCCGCGCTGACCGGCGATCCTGCCGGGCTCGAACTCGCCCGACAGGTGAATCGCTCCTACGCGAACGTTCCCGCTGTCCGCGTGGAGGTCTCTGCCGCGGGCGGTCTCGTCGGCCGGTTCACGTTCGTCCTGCGCAATGGGGTCACAGTCGCCAAGCAGGCGCTCCTCAACGAGGGCAGTGCGCAGCCCACTCTTCTCGTGCGTCGCGAGAACGCCGGCACGTTCGTGCGCGACCCCGACCGCGCCTGCTGGCGCTTCGTCCCGATCGGCGACCCGCAGGCGCTGACGGATGTCGGCCAGCCGGTTTTCGCCGCCGACGGTCGCGTGTCGAAGCCTCGCGTGGGCGGGACGCGATCACGATGACGCTCACCGCTCAGGGACGAACAATTCGAGTCGTGGTCGACCGCAAGACCTCCCGGCTGCGCCGGCTCGAAGCACCCGGCTACAGCGCGCGCTTCACGAGCCTCGCCAGGCGCCCGACGCCTGCCGGCACCGAGGCCGCGCTGCTGAGCGCCTCGAAGGCCCGCTTCCTAGCGGTCGACGGTCCTGGCGGAGCGATAGACTTCCCCGGCGTGGCGACGCTCCAGACTCGGCAGTGGGACGGGTCGTTCGCTGCTCGAACGCGCGGAGGGGTGGGCGAGGGGATTGCCGATGTCCTCGCGTTGCTGGGGATGCCGGACCTCATCTCCTTTGCCGGCGGCTTTCCGGACCCGCGGACGTTCCCGAGCGCGCGTGCTTCCGCGCTGCTGGCCGAGTTCGCCGAGGCGGGCGACGCGAGCGCCTTCCAGTACGCGCCAACGCGTGGGCTTGCGGGGCCACTCGACGCGCTGGCCGGGCGAATCGAGGCGCTGCAGGGCCGCCGTCCCGCCGAGGACGAGCTGCTGGTCACGAGCGGCGCCATCGAGGCGCTCGAACTGGTCGGCAAGGCGTTTCTCGACCCCGGCGACCTCGTCGTCGTCGAGGGGCCGACCTACCTCGGGGCCCTCATGGCGTTCCGCGGATTCGGTGCCGAGATCGCGGCGGTGCCGATGGACGACGAGGGCCTGCAGGTGGACGAGCTCGAGCGCCGCCTCACCGCAGGCTTGAAGCCCAAGCTGCTCTACACGATCCCCGATCACCAGAACCCCGCCGGGGTGAGCCTTTCCGCCGAGCGTCGCGAACGGCTCGTCGACCTCGCCGGCCGCCACGGCTTCCTCGTCGTCGAGGACGTCGCCTACCGGGAGCTCGACTTCGGCGGGGCGAGCGCGGCGAGTTTGTGGAGCCTGGCCCCGGACGTCGTCGTCCAGGCGGGAACGACCTCGAAGACCTTCTTTCCCGGTGTCCGGCTCGGCTGGGCGACGGCGCCGGCGCAGGTGTCGGTGCAGCTCGTGTCGGCGAAGCAGAACACCGACCAGTGCGCGGGTGCCCTCGGCCAGCGGCTGTTCGAGGAGTACGCCCGCCGGGGGTGGATCGACGAGCAGCTGGCCGAGTCGCGCGCGCTCTACCGGCGCAAGTGCGATCGCCTGCTCGCCGCTCTCGAGCGGACGATGCCCGACGGGTCACGCTGGACGAAGCCGGAGGGCGGGTTCTTCACGTGGTTGACCCTGCCGGAAGGAGGCGACGCCGTGCTGTTCGCGAAGCGGGCCATCGAACAGGGCGTCGGGATCGTGCCGGGCACGCTCTTCTTCCCGGACGGGCGCGGCGCCGATCAGGTTCGGCTCTCCTTCAGCCTCGTCGACGAGGCGCTGATCGATGACGGAGTCGAGCGGCTCGCCGCCCTTCTCTGACTCCGCCCCCCGCCGACGACGAGCACCACTCCGCGCGGCGCATGGCTGAGGCGCTAACTGCTCGCGGAAATGATCATCCCGGCGCCGACGGTGTCGTTCGTCGACTCGTCGATCAGGATGAAGGCGCCGGTGGCGCGGTTCTCGGTGTAGGGATCGACTGCGAGCGGCTCGGCGAGCCGGAATCGGACGCGTGCGATCTCGTTCAGCTCGAGCCGTTCCGGGGACGGCTTGTCCTCGAGCGTGTGGATGTCGATGACGGAGAGGAGCTCGTCCGCGATCGCGCGCACCGTGCGGGTCGTGTGCTTGACGACGAGACGCGTGCGGGGCTCGAGCGGCTTCTCGGCCATCCAGCAGATCGTCGCCTCGAGCTCGCGCGCGACCGTCGGCGGCTCCGTGGGATCGGCGAGCATGTCGCCGCGGGAGACGTCAAGATCGTCCTGTAGCCGGATCGTCACGGACATGCCCGGAACGGCCGGCTCGACAGGCCCGTCCAGGCTCTCGACCGCCGCCACCTTCGTCCGGCGCCCGGAGGGGAGCACGACGACGTCGTCTCCGGCCGCCCAGACGCCGCCCGCGATCTGGCCGCCGTAGCCGCGGTAGTCGTGGTGCTCCTCCGAGATCGGGCGAATCACCCATTGGACGGGGAAACGGCGGTGCGCGAGGTCGCGGTCGCCCGCGATCTCGACCGTCTCGAGATGCTCGAGGAGCGTCGGCCCGTCCCACCACGGCATCCCCTCGCCGGTCTCGACGACGTTGTCGCCGCGCAGGGCGCTCATCGGAATCACCGTCACGTCACGGAGGCCCAAGCGCTCGCCCGTCTCGCGCAACTCCTGCTCGATCTCCTGGAAGCGCTCCTCCGAGAAGTCGACGAGATCCATCTTGTTTACCGCGACGACGACGTGCGGGGTGCCGAGGATGGCGGCGATGTACGAGTGCCGGCGCGTCTGCTCGATCACGCCCTTCCGCGCGTCGACGAGGATGATCGCCACGTCCGCGGTCGAGGTGCCGGTGACCATGTTCCGCGTGTACTGGACGTGGCCGGGTGCGTCCGCGAGCTGGAAGCGGCGGCGCGGGGTCACGAACGAGCGGTAGGCGACGTCGATCGTGATCCCCTGCTCGCGCTCGGCGCGGAGGCCGTCCGTGAGGAGGGCGAGGTTGACGTAACCGTCGCCGCGGCGCTGCGAGGTCTCCTCGATGTGCTCGAGCTGGTCGGCGAGGATCTGCTTCGTGTCGTAGAGGAGGCGGCCGATCAGCGTGGATTTGCCGTCATCCACCGACCCCGCCGTGACCAGCCGGACGAGCTCGGTGTTGAGCATCGCCCTAGAAGTAGCCGACACGCTTGCGATCCTCCATCGCGGCCTCGGAGGCGCGGTCGTCGGCGCGGGTCTCGCCGCGCTCGGTGATCCGGGTCGCGGCAATCTCGGCGACGACGTCGTCGAGCGAGGAGGCCTCCGAGGCGACCGCGCCGGTGCAGCTCATGTCGCCGACGGTGCGGAAGCGGACCGAGACGGTGAATGGATCCTCGCCGTCCATTCGCTCGACGAACTCGCTGACCGCGTAGAGCATCCCGTCGCGGCGGAAGACCTCGCGCTCGTGGGCGAAGTAGATCGGCGGCAGCTCGAGGTTCTCGCGGGTGATGTACTGCCAGACGTCGAGCTCCGTCCAGTTCGAGATCGGGAAGACGCGCACCTGCTCGCCGCGGCGGAGGCGCCCGTTGTAGAGGTTCCAGAGCTCGGGCCGCTGGGCGCGCGGGTTCCACTGGCCGAAGTCGTCGCGGAAGCTGAAGATCCGCTCCTTCGCGCGGGCGCGCTCCTCGTCCCGGCGCGCACCGCCGATCGCGGCGTCGAAGCGATGCTCCTCGATCGCGTCGAGCAAGGTCGTCGTCTGGAGCTGGTTCCGCGAAGCGCGCGGGCCGGTCTCCTCGACGACTCGTCCCTTGTCGATCGATTCCTGGACGGAGGCGACGATGAGGGTTTCGCCGAGCTCGGCGACGCGCCGGTCGCGGTACTCGATCACCTCTGGGAAGTTGTGGCCCGTGTCGATGTGCATGACCGGGAAGGGGAACTTGCCCGGCCGGAAGGCCTTCTCCGCGAGGCGAAGCAGCACGATCGAGTCCTTCCCGCCGGAGAAAAGGAGGACGGGGCGCTCGAGCTCGGCCGCGACCTCGCGCATGATGTGCACGGCCTCGGCCTCGAGCTCGTCGAGGTGCGAAAGATGGACCGGCGCGATCACGAGGCCGGATGCAGCCCGCACTCGGTCCGGTCGCTACCGGCCCACCGGCCCGCGCGGTCGGCACCGGGAAGCGTCGAGTGGGTGTCCCCGATGGACGAGTAGCCGCGGTCGTGCAACGCGTTGTACGGAAGCCCGCGCTCCCGGATGTACGCCCAGCAGTCGTCCTCGCTCCAGTCGGCGAGCGGGCTCGCCTTCCACAGCTCGTGCGCCGCGTCCCAGCCGAGCTTCGGCGTATTCGCGCGGGTCGGCGACTGGTCGCGACGGACACCCGTGATCCAGCAGTCGAGGTCGCCGAGCGCGCGGACCAGCGGCTCGACCTTGGCGACCGCGAGGTAGAGGTCGGGCTTGCGCTCCCAGATCTCCTCGCCGTGGGTCGCTGTGAGCTCTTCGGCGCTCGGCCCTTCGAACACCTCGACCTTCGTGTCGTACCGCTGCTCGAGCTCACGCCAGAGCTCGTACGTCTCCGGGAAGAGGTAGTGGGTGTCGAGCGCGAAGACGCGTGCCTTCGGCGCGATCCGGAAGAGCAGGTCGAGCAGCACGCTCTCCTCCTTTTGAAAGGAGCAGGCGAGCGAGAGGCGCGGGTGGAAACGCTCGACCAGCTCGGCGAGCAGCGTCTCGGCGCTCAACTCCTCGGAGCGCTCTGCGAGCGCCTCGATCGGCTCGGCCTGGGCGGGGAGGTTCGGCATCTCGCCGGAAGCTTAGCCCATGATGCATAACACAAGCTAATCGACAGTATTAGTCGAGAACGGGTAAAGTCGACGCGTGGATCCGAAGCTCGCCATCGCCGGGTTGTTTGTCGGCCTGCTCGTCGGGATGACGGGAATGGGCGGCGGCTCCCTGATGACGCCGATGCTCGTCTTTCTCTTCGGCTTCAAGCCAACGGTCGCGATCGGCACCGACATCGTCCACGGTGCGATCTTCAAGACCTTCGGCGCCTGGCGCCACCGCCAGCTCGGCACCGTTCACGCGCGTCTGACGCTCTGGATGCTCGCCGGCTCCGCGCCATTCTCGTTGGTCGGCGTCGGGCTCTCGACCTGGCTCAAGCACCGCTACGGCGACGGGTTCGAAGACACGGCCGGCTTGATCCTCGGCTTCGCGCTGATCGCGGGTGGTCTCGGCTTCGCGATCAAGACGTTCGTCACCGGCCGGGCCAAGAGCGACCTCCCCTTCCTGCTCGGGCGCAGCGACAAGCAGATCGCCCTCGTCCTCGGCGCGAGCGGCGGCTTCATCGTCGGGCTCACCTCGGTCGGGAGCGGGACGTTCTTCGGGCTCGTGATGCTCCTCGTCTTCCCGCTCACCGCCTCGAAGGTCGTGGGCACGGACATCTTCCACGCCGCGGCGCTCCTCTGGGTTGCCGGCGCCGGCCACCTCGTCGCCGGCAATGTCGACCTCGCTGCGACGGGCTCGCTGCTCGTCGGCTCGATTCCCGGCGTGCTGCTCGGGAGCAACGTCTCGGTGAAGGTTCCGGATCGAGCGCTCCGACTCGGCCTCGCCACGACACTGACGCTCGCGGGGCTGAAGCTCGTCGAGCTGCCGGGCGCCGAGATCGTGATCCTCGTCGTCCTCGGGGCGATTGCGTTGCTGCTCCTGGGCGCGGGTGTCCGCCGGATCGTCAGGCGGCTCGCCGCACCGACACACTCTCAGCCCGAGGCCTAGGCGTACGGCTCGAGCTCGCGCAGGTAGCGGGCGAGCAGCGGATCGAGGATCCGCCACCGTCTCGGCCCGTCCTGCACGATCAGCCCCGCCTGCTGCAGGCCCTTGAGCGCCCGGAACGCCTCCACCGACTTGAGGTCGCGATACGGCGACTCGTCGAGCGCGATCCGGCGGGCGATCAGGAGCGCATGCCGGTGCCCGAGCCTGATCTGCTCGACGGTCTGGCCGAGGGTCGCCCGATCGCCGAGGAGCGCGGAACGGACACCTTGCTCGACGAGAGTCGCGTCGATGTGGTGGGAGCCGGCAAGGATTGCCTGCAGATGCGTCTTCTGCGCGAGCAGCATCGTCGCCCGAGGGTGGCCGCCACCGAGCTCGAGCAGGCGGTCGAGTGCGTCCGTGTCGACCGCGCAGGCGTCCGCGGCGAATCGATCGAGCAGGCCCTTCCGCCACGCGTCCCCCGAGATCGGGCGGAGCTCGTAGAGCGAGCCGAAGTGGGCGAACGCCTGCCTCGCCTGGCCGAAGAGGTCGCGCAGGATGTGCTCGTAGCTGCCCGCAAAGAGGAAGCTGACGTCACGCGAGCGCTGGAAGGTCGCGCGCATCCGTTTCGTCAGGCCGTCCGGGTCGCCGTAGGGCTTGCGCGGGTTCGCGACCTCCTGGAACTCGTCGATGAAGAGGATCACGTGCTTTCCGTCCTGCTCCGCGATTCGCTGCGGCAGCCCGAGCGCGTAGTCGAGGTATCGCTCCGGGTCGCGATCGGCGAGGCCGGGCTTGAACGCGATCTCGAGCTCGTCGCCGAGCTCGTCCTGCGCCTTGAGCACGACAGTCGTCCCGGCTGCGTCCGCGACGAGCCTCCCTGCCTCGCGAGCGCGGTGGAGGATTCGGTGCAGGCGCGGCCGGTTCGCGATCGTCGCCGAAACGAGGGCCTCGGCGAACTGCGCCGTGTTCGCGATCCGGAAGAGGTCGAGCGCGGCGACGTAGTAGCCCCCGTTCTTCGCCCGGGCCAGTGCCGCCTCGCACACGCTCGTCTTGCCGGTGCGCCGCGGCCCGGCGACGACGAGGTGGGCGCCGGCCATCAACGTCGTCGCGATCTCGCGGACGTCGTCGGCCCGGCCGATGAGGAGGCTCGCCGGGAGCGGCAGGTCGGTCGGAAAGAGATCGGCGCTCTGCGCTCGAGCCATAGCCGATAGTACTACTCAGGACGTAGTATCTAGCTACATCGGTCGATGGTCGTCTGGTACTACATCATATGTAGCAAGACGCTACATCGCGTGTTGGAGAGCAGAGTTTAGACTACGCAGGCTGTGGCCCGCATCGCCTCGACCGTGCTCGTGGTTGCCCTGCTCGCGGCCACGGCGACTGCCTTCGCGCTCACCGAGGGGCTCAAGCTCGAGCCCAGTCCGATCCTGGGCACGCGGGTCGACGAGATCTTTTCGCCCACGTGCGGCTGTGACAGGGCGGCGGCGACGATCTCTTTCCGGCTCCGGAAGGCCGACCGGGTCGACATCGCCCTCCTGAACGGCGACGACGAGGTCGTTGCGACCCCGACGAGAGGGCAAAGATTCGCACGGGGCAGGGTCGTCGTCCGGTGGGACGGCCGTGACGCCGCCGGGCAGCCTCTTCCCGAGGGGTCGTATCGGCCCCGCGTTCACCTGCGCGAGGAACGTCGGACGATCGTGCTCCCCAATCCGATCGAGATCGACACGACCGGGCCGGCGATCGAGGCCACGGCCGTCGCACCGCGCGTCTTCTCTCCGGACGGCGACCGTCGCGCCGACAGGATCGTCGTCACCTACCGCCTCAGCGAGCCGGCGCGGGCGCTTCTCCTCGTCGCGGGGAAGCAGCGCGTCGAGACGCGCTTCCCGCGCGAGCGCGACAGGCTCTCCTGGTACGGGCGGGTCGGCGGGCGCGCAGTTCGGCCGGGGCCGAAGGCACTCGCGCTCCAGGCCCGTGACCCGGCCGGGAATCTCGGCGAGGTCGTGCGTCTTCCGACCGTCTTGGTGCGCTTCGTCGCGCTCGGGCGAACCCGCGTCTCGGTCGCGGCCGGCGGGCGCTTCGCGATCCGCGTCTCGGCGGATGCACGGTCGGTTCGCTGGCGGCTCGGCTCGCGGAGCGGCACGGCTCGACCCGGCACGCTCCGCCTGCGGGCTCCGACCCAGGCGGGTCGTTTCACGCTCACGGTCACGGCGAACGGGCACGCGGCACGCGCGGCCGTGTTCGTTCGAAAGCCGCAGTCGTGAGCGAGTTCGCGCGGCTCGCCGGCCCGTTGGCCTGCCTCGGCCTGGCGCTGCTGCTCGTGGCGCCCCGCCGCGATCTCCGCCTCGGAGGCCTTGTCGCCTGGGTGGTCGGCTCGGCCGGCCTCGCCGTCTACCTCGCCCCGTCGGGGCGAACGGGGCTGCTGGTCGCGGCCGCGGTCGGGGGAGTCGCGCTCGGGGCCGGTGGCGCCGCGCTCCTGCTCCGGCGGCCGTGGCTGCTCGCGCTGGCGACGCTCGCATGTGTCCCCGTCCGGATCCCGGTCGAGGTCGGCGGCGACGATGCGAACCTGCTCCTGCCGCTCTACGCCGTCGTGGCCGCGGCTGCCTTGGCGCTCGGCTGGCAGCTCCTGCGGGGTGACCCGCGGGCGCGGGAGCTCGGCCCCGTCGCGTTGCCGCTCGCTGCGTTCATAGCCTGGACGGGGCTGTCGCTTCTCTGGACGGACGATCTCCGCCAGGGCGCAATCTTCCTGCTCGCCTTCCTGCTCCCGTTCGGCCTGCTCGCGGTCGCCTTCGCGCGGCTCCCGTGGAGTCGCCGCGGCCTCGTCGCCCTCTACGGCCTGCTGCTCGCCACGGCCCTGGTCTATGCGGGGATCGGCCTCTTCCAGTGGGTGACGCGAGACGTCTTCTGGAACCCGACGGTGATCGTGGGCAACGCCTACGCCCCGTTCTACCGTGTCAACTCCGTCTTCTACGACCCGTCGATCTACGGGCGCTACCTCGTGGTCGCGATTCTGGCCACGCTCGCCCTCGTCCTCTGCGGCCTCCGCCAGCGGCTGCTCGTGGCCGGGATCGCCGCCACGGCGGCGCTCTGGGTCGGGTTGCTCTTCTCGTTCTCCCAGTCAAGCTTCGCGGCGCTGATCGCCGGCGTGCTCGTGGCCGCGACGGCGGTCTGGCGCTGGCGGGCGGCGATCGCGCTCGCGCTCGTGGCGCTCGTTCTCCTCAGCGTCGGCTTCGCCACCCCGCAGGTCAGGCACGAGCTCCTGCAGGAGTCGCGGGCGGGGCTGAACAACGCGACGAGCGGTCGGGCGAGCCTCGTCTCGAACGGGATCCGGATCGCGGCGGATCATCCGGTCGCCGGAGTCGGGGTCGGCGGCTTCAAGCTCGCTTTCGCCGAGCGCACGGGGCTGAAGGGCCGCGAGCCTCGGAAAGCGGCGTCGCATTCGACGCCGGTGACGGTCGCGGCCGAGACGGGGCTTCCCGGCTTGCTCCTGCTCGGCTGGCTCGGCTTCGCCGGGCTGGCAGCCGTCTTGCACGGGGCACACGCGAGCACTGCCGGGCGCGCGGCGCTCGCCGTGGGGCTTACGCTTGGCGCGATCGCCGTGCACAGCCTCTTCTACAACGCGCTCTTCGAGGACCCGATGACCTGGGCGCTGCTCGGCCTCGCCGCGCTCACGCTCGCGCGCCGTCAGGGGGAGAGCGCTTGATCGAGGGCTGGAAGCGGGTGCTCGTGCTCGCCCCGCACACCGACGACGGCGAGTTCGGCTGCGGCGGCACGATGGCGCGGATGGTCGAGGCGGGCGTCGAGGTGCACTACGTCGCCTTCTCGATCGCGACTCGCTCCCTTCCGCCGGGCTTCCCTCCGGACACGCTCGCACGCGAGGTGCGGGAGGCGACGGCCGAGCTCGGGATCCCGGAGTCGCAGCTGACCGTCCACGACTTCGACGTTCGCACCTTCCCCGACCGGCGCCAGGACATCCTCGAGCTCCTCGTCGCGCTCTGGGAGGAGCTGCGCCCGGATGCCGTTTTCCAGCCGTCGCATCACGACGTCCACCAGGATCACCAGACGATCGCGCAGGAGGGCCTACGGGCCTTCAAGCGGACGACCGTGCTCGGGTACGAGATCCCGTGGAACAACTTCGACTTCTCCTACGGCGCGTACGTGGCGCTCGACAAGCCGCACGTCGAGCGGAAGGTGGCGGCGCTCGACCGCTACGCCTCGCAGCAACATCGCCGCTACGCAAACGGCGAGTACGTCTGGAACCTGGCGCGCGTGCACGGGATCAACGTCAACCGCGAGTACGCCGAGGTCTTCCAGGTCTATCGGATCGTTGCGTAACCTGGCCAAGTGATGAGTGGGGTGACGAGTTTCTGCCTTGAGAAACCCCTGCAAAATGGGCTTCTCCACGGCCGTGACCCAAATGGCGGTCCTCGATGACGTGTTCCTGACCCAAGAGTCGGAACCTGCGCATGCTGACGCTTGCCGTTGCCGACACGGGAACGGCGATAGGCCGCTTGAGCTAGAGGGGGAAACCCAGGGAAAGGTCGGCCGGCAGGTCGTCCCTGAACATACCCCGCCGGATCCGCAAGTCAGCGAGCATGAAGGCGGAGCGCTGGATGAGCGCGAGCGAGATGAGCGCCTCAACCGTCGGCTCCTTCGCGGTCCGGGTCCTCGCGGCTCCAGAGAGCGCCAGCTTGTTCCCAAGCTTGAGTGCGCTGAACAGCGTTTCGCAGTAGTTGCGCTGAGCTTGAAGCGCGAGCCGCTCGGCATGTAGCGCAGGTTCTCCGACGGCGAGCGAATGCGGGTAGTACGAGAGGGCCGACCAGTGGAGCTCCATCGGAAGACCCGGCCTACCGCAGGAGGGGTCACTCGGGCAGTGATAGCGGACACGGAACGCCCGAGAGGGCGCGGGTTCACCGGGGGTGAGTCCGGCCCGCGACGGTGATCCGTAGCCATCACGAATCATCGGGACGCCGTGCTTGCGACAGATCGCTCGGCCGTCGCCGTAGTACGCGGAGACGGATGGAAAGGCGAGCCGGTCCAGATCGTGTTTGACGTCACGCTGGGTGTCCTGCCGAGGTGCGACGAGGTGCAGTCCGAAGTTGCGGAGGCACCACTCTGCGGCCCATCTCTCATTCCATGCGCCGTCGCCGACGATCGCGTCCGCTGAAAGGTCGGGCCAGTACTCGTAGAGGTTGTGGAGAAGCAGCTTCAACGCCTTCGCTTCGTCGGCGTTAGCCGGCCACAACACCCAGACGAGGGGGAGCCCTGTGGTCAGGTCGACGATCGCGATCAGGTAGTAGCCGCGCCAGAACTTGGAGGGGGAAGTCAAGTCGTCTGAAGTGGTGTAACGCTCTTCGCTCGTCGGAGGCGCTCAGGCTGGTTGGAGGGCGCGCACCTCCTCTCGCTCGGGGTGGTGCTCGTCCTCGTCGACGAGGAGGAGCACGAGCGATTCGGCTGAGAG
>DATLXM010000012.1:0-21030 GCA_035575835.1 Gaiellaceae bacterium | reverse complement strand
TCGTCGCCACCGACCCCGCCTGGGCTGCCTTCGCGGACGAGACGGGCTGCCTGGACGTGTGGCCCGACCCGTTCGCATCCATCCTCTCGGGGATGTCAGGCGCCTCGGTGGTCGAGACCTGGCGAGGCGTGCTCGCTTCCGTGCGCGAGCGTCAATCGTCGGCGAGCTTCGATATCCGCTGTGACGGCCCGACGATCAGGCGACTCTTGAGCCTCGCGCTGTTCGCCCTCGCCGACGGGAGCGTCGCCTTTCGCTCCGAGACGGTGAAGACGGAGATGCGCTCGCCCATTGCGCTCCTCGACGTGACGGAGGAGCGAGATGCCTCGGAGACGGTTCGGATGTGCAGCTGGTGCTGTCGGATCGACGCCGAAGGCTGGGCCGAGGCGGAGGACGCCGTGCATCGGCTCGAGCTCTTCGCACGCGAGCTGACGCCGGAGATCACGCACACGATCTGCGAGACCTGCGCGGCAAAGGTCGAGTGCACGTTGGCACTCGACCCGGTCCGCGTCTGAGCCCGGCCCTCTCGTCCGCGCGTCAGCCGAGGGACGGATCGAGCACGACGACGCCGTCCTCGTCCGCGTAGAGCACGTCGCCCGGCCGGCACCTGACGCCGCCGATCAGGACCGGTGTACCCGTTTCGCCGTCTCTGTCCTTGCGCGACCGGCGCGGGGTCGCCCCGAGGGCGACGACACCGAGGTCGAGCTCCGCGAGGGTTGCGGTGTCGCGCACACAACCCCAGATCACGAGCCCGGCCCAGCCGTGCTCGATCGCCTCGGCGGCGATCTTATCCCCGAAGAGGGCGCAGCGGGTGCTGCCGCCGCCGTCGACGAGGATGACTCGGCCTTTCCCCTCGGAGTTCGCGAGCTCTCGCAGGAACGTGTTGTCGTCGGGGCAGCGAACCGTGGCCACCTCTCCCGAGAACCGCTGGAGGCCGCCGAAGTGGCGAAGCGAGGTCGGGAGCACGCGAACGGCGTCTCCGTGCTCGTCCGAGAGGTCGCAGGTGCTCCAGTCCACGTCCGCCGATCCTAGAACGGTTCGGAGAGGCGAGGGCGGGTAACAACGACGGGCCATCCATCGAAGGAGCGCCTGATGACCGAGCAGCTGAGCGAGACCGAGATCGAGACCCTCCGCAAGGGCGCCACCGGCGCCGGCCTCCTCGTCGCCGTCAGCGACAAGGGCTTCTTCGACACGTTCAAGGAGGCCGGAGCGATGGCGAAGCACCTCGTCGCCGGCAAGGGCACCTCTGAGAGCCCGCTGATCCGCCAGCTCTCCGAAGGCCGGGGGACGGGCTTCGGCATGACCGCGTCGCCGACCGAGATCGAGTCGGGGACGCTCGAGTCGCTCACCGCAGCCGCAGATCTTCTCCGGAGCAAGGCGCCGGACGAGTTCGACGCGTATCGCTCGTTCGTGCTCGATCTCGCCCGTTCCGTCTCGTCGGCCGCAGGCGGCGGCGACGAGGCCGAGGCTGCGGCGATCGCCAAGATCGAGGGGGCGCTCGGCACAGGCTCCGCCTGAGTTTTCCGGGGCGCCCGTACGGATAGTCAGTACCGGTGGAAGTCCTGATCGGTCTGTTCGTCCTCTTCGCTCTCGTCTCGCTCGTGAGCAGGGCGGCTCGTCGACGTGCCCAGCGTGCGGCCGACCAGCAGCAGGCGGAGTACGAGCGCGCGGTCGAGGCCGGCGAGATCGAACCGCAGGCGGCATCCCCCTTCGGGCTCTTTCCGTTCGGGGGGTTGCTCGAGGAGCTGATGCGCTCGCAGGGGATGAGCCGCTCCTACACCATCGATCCGGAGACGGGCGAGTGGGTCGAGGTCACGGACGAGCACCCTGCGCCCCCTGAGCCGGATCCGGCGCCGGAGCCCGCTGCGGCAGAGGGGATGAGCAGCGCGGAGCGGCGGGCCGAGGCGAAGCGCCGCCGCCGCGCGAGCAGTTCCGCCAAGTCGCGGCCTCAGAGCCCGTTCGGGGGAATGATGGGCGGGATGGGCGGGATGCCGAGCGACGGCAGCGGTGAGTTCGAGGTGCAGTCGCCGGACGAGCTGACGACCTTCGAGGACGTCGGCGGGATGGAGACGCTCAAGCAGGAGGTGCGCGACACAGTCGGCCTGATGCTCGAGCACCCCGACGATGCCGAGCGCTACGGGATCGAGTGGAACGGGATCCTGCTCCATGGCCCGCCCGGGGTCGGCAAGACCTACTTCGCGGAGGCGATCGCGGGTGAGTACGAGCTGAGCTTCATCCATGTCTCCACGGGAGACCTCGTCGCCTCGCTCGTCGGCGGCTCGGCGCGCAACATCGAGAAGGCCTTCGACAAGGCGCTCGAGCACCTTCCGTGCCTGCTCTTCTTCGACGAGTTCGACTCGGTCGCGCACCGGCGCGACGACACGCCCGACCAGGAGTCGCGGCGTACCGTGAACCAGCTCCTCACGTCGCTCGAGGCCCATCGCGACGAGCGCCAGCTGCTCGTCCTGGCGGCGACGAACTCGATCGAGCATCTCGACCCCGCGGTGATCAGGCCCGGCCGCTTCGACCGGCACATCCGGATCGACCTCCCCGACGCGGAGGCGCGCCGCGCGATCTTCGAGACCGAGCTGGACGACCGGCCGGCAGCGGACGACGTCGACCTGGAGCAGCTCGTCACCCGCACTGAGGGGATGACGCCCGCGGCGATCTCGAAGGTGGTCGACACGGCGGCACTCGAGGTCTTTCGCGAGGCCACCCAGAGCGGTGAGAGCCTCGAGCTCGGGACGGCGCACCTCCTGAGCGCGATCGAGCGCTACGGAGGTCAGGATCGTCCGACGGTCGAGCACTGGATGTGGGAGTCACTCGTCCTGCCGCCGGCGATCAAGGCGCAGCTCCAGCAGATCCAGTCCGTGATCGAGGATCCGGAGTCCGCCCGCAAGTTCGGAGTAGAGCCGCCGAGCGGGTTGCTCCTGGCCGGGCCGCCGGGCACCGGTAAGACGACCGTCGCCAAGGTGCTCGCTGCGCAGGCGCGGTGCTCGTTCTACCCCGTCTCGGGAGCCGATGTGATGAGCAAGTGGGTCGGCGAGTCGGAGGGCAACATCCGCCGCCTCTTCGAGCGCGCGCGGGAGAACCGTCCCTCGATCATCTTCATCGACGAGATCGACGCGATCGCGGCGAAGCGCGGCGACTTCCAGGTGCACGACACGCAGGTTAACCAGTTGCTCGCCGAGATCGACGGGATCTCCGGACAGCGGGGTGTCTTCATCATCGGGGCGACGAACCGCCCGGATCAGCTCGACCCTGCGCTCCTGCGCGGCGGCAGGCTCTCGCGCACGATCGTTCTCGGGCTCCCCGACGCGGCCGGCCGGCTGGCAATCCTCCAGCTGAACACGGCGCGGATGCCGACCGTGGCAGTCCGGCTGGAAGAGCTGGCGGAGGCGACCGACGGGCTCTCGCCGGCCGACCTCAAGTCGTTGTGCCAGGAAGCGGCCCTCGCGGCGATGACCCGCGACGGCGAGACCCCCTCGGTGACGCACGAGGACTTTCTCGAGGCGCTCGAGCGGATTCGCGACCCTGCTGAGGCGACCAGTTTCGTCTGATCGAAGCCAGTGAGAGGTTTTCCTGCTTAAAACTGGTATAATATTCGGCGGTGGAAGCGTCAGAGGTTCAGCGGCTCGCTCGGAACGAAGCGTTTTTCCGCGAGGTCAACGAGCGGATCGACGACGTCGCGGCGTCTCTCGGTGACGACGATCACGGCTACGAGTACGTGTGCGAGTGCTCGAATCCGGCCTGCACGGAGCGGATCGAGCTGACCCGGGCCGCATATGAGCACGTCCGCGAGGACGGCACTCGATTCGTTCTCGCTCCCGGACACGTGACCGAGGCGATCGAGAGCGTCGTCGAGCGCGAGGACGAGCACGTGCTGATCGAGAAGACGGGCGCGGCCGCTCAGATCGTCACGGCGCTCGATCCCCGCGCCTGACGCGGCAGGGGGCGACCCGGGCGGCGCGAAGTCGCCCCAATGTGGTTACGCCGGCTCTTCCGGCGGCGTTCGAAGCCGCCTCCGCTCGACCTCTCCGCGCTGGACGGGCTCGAAGGGCTGATCGCGCGCGTGATCGCGCTCCTGCCCGAGGTCGGCACGCCGCGGCCCGAGGAGCTGCCGGAATCCACGCCCGCCCCCTCGGAGGAGGTGGTGGCGGGGGTCGTGAACGAACCCGCGCCCGACGCATATCTCCTCTTCCTGCCGGGTTACGAGCTGGTCGAGTGCGCCGGCCCTCCGCCGCCTCAGGGCGGCCGACTGGTGCGTGACGCCCGCGGCTACCGCGTCCTCCGCCACGGTCCCTCACCGCTTCCCGGAGATCGGCGCCGCTGCGTGTTCCTCGAAAGAACCTAGACTTCGCGCCGGTGACGCGCCGGGGTCTCGTCCTCCTGATCTCCAGCTTCGTCTGGTGCGGCAGCGCCGCAGCGGGAGATCGCATCGTCCGCTACGAGGACTCCTCGGGGCGGCAGCACGTCGGCCACCTGACGGTGCCTGAGAGGCGCACCGGCCCGGTGCCGCTCGTCGTCGTGCCGGAGCGCGGGGCGGTCGGCGCTTGGGGTGACCTGCCGCAGCGCGGCTCGTTCGCGCTCCTCCGGCTCCAGGGCGGGCCCGCGCGAGTCGGCCCGGACGGGATCGACGCGCTCGCGGAGGCGCCGGCCGCGGTCCGCGAGGCGGTGCCGGGCCTGCGGCTGGCTCCCGGCCGCGTCTACGTCGTGGCGAGAGCCGAGGGAGCGCGGCGCGGTCTTCGCCTGGCGGTGCGCCGGCCGCAGCTCCTCGCAGGGGTCGCCGCGCTCGACGCCTTCCAGGGTGACGGCTTCCTGCCGTCCGGCCGCCAGCTCGCGTTCTCCCAGGTTCCGATCCAGCTCTGGGCCGATGCTCCGGAGGGGCGGACGCGTGCGCGCGGGCTCGGGAGAGCGATTCGCGCGGCCAGGTCGGGGGGCCGGATCCTCGAGGCGCGCGGCTCGTGGCCGGCCCGGCTCGAGACCGCTCTGCTCTCGTTCGGCCTGCTTCCGCTTCCTTCGCCTTCTGTTCCACCCCCCGGCCGTCGGCTCGCGGCCCGGTCGACCTGCGAGCTGCCAGACTCGCTCTCGTACCCCTGGCCCGTGCGCCCGTTTCGAAGCCCTCACCCCGTTCGCGGCAACGTCGGCGACCCGCGCACCCAGTTCGGGCTCGCCTCGCCGGATGACGAGAATCCATCCGGCCGGTTCGCGTTCCACAACGGCGCCGACGTCGTGGCGCCGGGAGGGACGCCGGTCTACCCGGTCGTCTCCGGGATCGCCGAGCGCTCGGGACGGTTCGGGGTCGTCGTTCGCGCTCCGGGGGGACGCAGCTTCGACTACCAGCACATCGAGCCGGCGATCGGCGAAGGACGCGCCGTGGTGGCCGGCGTGACGGTCCTCGGTCGTGTGCTCCCCCGCTCGGGGCACGTGCACCTGACCGAGTTCGCGCCCGACGGGACGACGGTCAACCCACTCGTCCACCTGAGCCCGTACGCCGACTCGACCGCGCCGGTCGTCTCGTCAGCGACGCTGCCTGCGAGCGCGAGGGGGCTGATCGAGGGCACGGCTGTCGCGTACGACCTGCCCGCCCGCGCGGTCGGGGGAGCATGGAGCGGCCTGCCCGTCGCGCCCGCTCGCGTCACCCTCTCCCTGCGGACTCGGGGCGGACAGGAAGTGCGAAGTGCGGTGGCCGTCGACTTCACTCGCGGACTTCCGGCGAACGACGCGTTCCGCTCGACCTATGGATCCGGGACGCGGCAGAACTTCGCGGTCGTCGGCTTCCACTATTTCGCCGGCGTCGCGGGGAGCTACCGCTACCTGCTCTCGCTGGACGTCCGCAGCGTCGCGCCCGGCCGCTACACGCTCGTGGTCAGCGCGGGGGACACCTGCCGCAACGCGGGCACGCTCTCCCGGGCGATCCGGGTGCTCCAGCATCCGTCCTGGCGGCCTCCGGTCGCGCAGGTTCCCACCCCGGTGCCGGTCCGGCGGCCGAAGCCGCCGGTGTTGAACTGGCCGGGGAGGGGGTACACCGTCGTTCTCGCCTCTGTGCCCGAGCGCGCCGGGAAGAACGCGGCGCGCGCCCTGGCCGTGCGGGCTCGCGCCAGCGGGATCGGCCAGGTGGGAGTTCTGCGCAGCTCCCGGTATCGCAGTTTGACCCCCGGCTATCGCGTCGTCTTCAGCGGTGTCTACCGCTCATCCGGCGCTGCGCTCGCCGCGACCGAGCGGCTCAGCCGACGGTTTCCCGGTGCCTATCCGAGGCTCGTCACGAAGGAGAGGGCCCGACCGCCTCGAACCCTTCGCGGGTGAGAGACGAGAGTCAGCTCGAAGAGATGCGGGCCGCGCTCCGGGGCGACCGCGAGCGAGCGGAGCAGGCTCGGCAACGGTCGGAGGAGAACGTGCGCGCCCTGATCGAGCCCCCGGTGGAAGTGCCCGAGCCGGAGCCCGAAGCGCGTCCGAAGGGTCTCCGCGGCCTGATTCGCCGTCGCTAGACCCGGCGCTACCCTGAGGGAGTGAGGGTCTTCGCCCGCCTTTTCCGCCTCGTCTGGGGTGGCGAGATCGACCGTGCGCTACGGCCGGTGCTCGCCGTCGCGCTCGCCGGTTCGATCGCCGGCTCCTCGCTCTTCACCTTCATGGGGATCTGGGCGATCCGCGAGCTCGACGCGAGCGGCCGGGAGCTAGGGACGGCATTTCTGATCGGCGCCGTCCTCGCGGCCGCCGCGGGATATCTCGGGGGACATCTCTCCGACCACTACGGACGCCGCCGGTTGATCCTGTTCGGGTGGGGCGGCCAGGTCGCCTACATCCCGTTCTTCCTCCTGGTCGGCGACGACCTCCTGCTCGGGCTCGCGCTGATGACGGGCATGGGCGTCTTCGGCTCGATCGGCGGCGCGGCCGACCAGGCGATGGTTGCCGACCTCGTGCCGCCGGAGAAGCACGAGGCGGCCTACGCGTCGGTACGCGTTGCACAGAACCTCGGCGTGACGATGGGGCCGCCGCTCGGAGGCCTGATGCTCTTCGCGGCCGACTGGGCCGGGATCTTCATCGGCGTCACGTTGCTGTCCGCGATCGCCGCCTCGATCGCCTTTCGCTTCCTGCCCTCGCGTGGCGCCTATACGCCCGAGCATCCACCCGAGCGGGGCTCCGCGGGCGTGATCGCGCGCGACAAGGTCTTTCTCCTCTTCCTGGCCTCGGGTGTGCTGGCCTACATCGTCTACGTCGCGTACGAGGTCGCGCTGCCGATCTCGCTCACGGACACGCACGGGCTTTCACCAGCCGCCTGGGGATTCATCGTGATCATCAACCCGGCACTCGTCACGTTCTTCCAGCTGCGACTGACTCGCCGCGTCAGTCACATCCGGGCCGCTCCGAAGCTGGTGGTTGCGATGCTCCTCATGGGGCTGCCGTTCCTGCTCCTCTCGGTCAGCGCGGCGATCCCCGTGGTGATGCTCGTGATCGCAGTCTTCGTGCTCGGCGAGATGCTCTGGGTACCGACTTCGCAGTCGATCGTGGCGGCGCTCGCGCCGGCGGACGTACGCGGTGCGTACATGGGGGCGTTCAGCGGCACCGGCGCGGCCGGATTCGCGCTGGCGCCGTTCTTCGGCCTCCAGGTGCGCGACGCGGCCGGTGACGGCGCGATGTGGGGGATGTTCGCGGCGTTCTCGGTGATCGCGGCAGTTCTCGGCGCCCTCGCGTGTCGTGGGGTCATGACGCGGCCCGAGAGCGAGGGGATCGAGGCGACTGCGGTGAGCACTGCCTGATGGATCGCCGGGAGCGCGAGCGGATCTCCCGTCAGGGAGTGATCCTCCCCGAGACGTCGCGCGCCCAGCGCGAGCTCGCCCGGCTTCGTGAGGATCTCGCCGAGCATCCGCTCAAGGGCCGGCCGTTGCGCCGCCGCTACCGCAACTTCACGATCGATGCCGGCTCGCACGTCGCCTCGCTCGGAGGGCCGCTCCCCTACATGGCCCGGCTGCGCGAGATCGAGGCGCTCACTGTGGGGCACGAGCAGGCGCTCGCCGAGCGCTACGAGGTCACCGAGCGTGCGGCGTGGTACCGCGTGGCCGAGCGGTGGAGCTTCCATGTCGTCAACGACCTCATCGAGCGCCACAATCGCTGGTATCCACTCGAGGCGCGGCTCCCGATGGATCCACGGACGGGCGACTACGTCCTGGTCAACGGGGAGCGCTACTCCCGGCGTCCGCTGGACGTCGAATGGGTGCTCGAGCGCTTCCCGGCCTGAAGCTCACCGCGAGCGTCAGCGCGCAGAGCCCCGCAGCGAGCAGATATGGCAGCGCGTCGCCGGCTCCGGCGGCGAGGGCGCCTCCGGCCGCTGGCCCGGTCATGTTCCCGAGCGCCCAGGCGGTGTTCATGATCCCGAAGCCCATTCCCTGGGCGAGTCCGGCCGCCTCGGCGCAGTCGGAGACGAGGGCCATTCCGGGCGTGTAGAAGCCGCCGAACGCGAGCGCGGCGACGAACACGAGCGCGATCACGAACGCGGGCCGGTTCGCGAACGCGAACGCGGTCGCGACCGCGACGGAGGCGGCGAGCGCGACCCGGATCGGGAGCAGCCGGCCGTGCCGGTCGGAGAAGCGGCCGAGGAGCGGATTGACGACCGTCTCGAGGAGGCCCGAGCCGAGGAAGACGAGACCGATCGCGATCGCCCCGTAGCCGGCCTCGTCGAGGCTGAGCGGGACGAGGACGACCATGAGCCCGAAGAGGAGGGCGGGGAGCGTGTTCAGCCAGAGCCCACCGACGAAGGCCCGGTCCCGGAAGGCGCGGGGGAGGGAGGAGGGGGTGCTCGGCATCTGCTGGGCGGAGGCGCGGGTCGCCGCCCACAGGGCGAGCCCGACCGCGATCGCTCCGACAGCTCCGAAGGTGCCGCGGATACTCACTTCCTGTGCGATCGCACCGAACATCGGCCCGATGATCGCTCCGAAGACGGCGGCCCCGAATGCGGTTCCGATCAGCTCGCCGCGGCGGGAGCGCGGAGTCTCGACGGTCAGCCAGGCGAGGGCTCCAGCCCAGGTGATCGTGCTCGAGAAGCCCTGGACGAAGCGCGAGATCCCGAGTGCCCACGGGCCGGAGGCGAGCGCGAAGCCGAAGCTGCCGAGGGCGAGGAAGAGGAGGCCGATGACAACGGCGCGCTTGGGCCCGAGCCGGCCCGCCGCGATCCCGCCCGGGATCCCGCCGCAGAGCGCGCCGGCCCCGAAGGCGCCGACGAGGAGTCCGGCGCCGGGCTTGGAGAGCCCGAACTCGTCCGCGTAGCCCGGGACGAGCGGCGCGAGCGCCCCGAAGAGCATCGCGTCCACGAACACGATCGAGCAGACGAGAACCAGGAGTCGGCGCACCAGCCGACGTTACCGATCGCGCGAGGAGCCATGAACGCTCGTGATTGAACCAGGCTGGCCGACGTCCGGGAACCGAGTCCCGGTACCGACGCACGCAGCTTCAGGGGTCTTGGCGCGAAAAGGGATCGGCTTCCGCCGATCCCTTTTCTGCTTACGCTCTAAAAAAATTCAGCGAGCCGGGTGCGCTTTCGTCCGCCGCCCCGACGAACTTTCGGCATCAGCCTTGCGGCTTCCTCCTACGGTCTACCGGAGTGGACTCGACCTACTCGCGTCCCGTGCTCGCTGCAAGAGAGAACTTAGGGCGTCTCGAAGTGGAGCGCAAGGGGTCGAAAAGAGGAGAACCCGCAATTTGCGACTTTTTCTTTTTAAACGGCCGCGCTTGTCATCGCCGCCTTAGCCAATGGTGGGCGAGTCCGGGAGCGAAGCGACCCTCAGGGGTCTTGGCGGTGAGTCCGGATCGGCTCCCGCCGATCCGGACTCTGATTTCCGCCGGAATAAATTCAGCGAGCCGGTGGCGGTTTCGTCCGCTCCTCCGACTGACGTTTCCGCTTGCGCGTACTCGCCTTCCGGTGGAGCCTCGACCTAATCCCGCTCCGTGCTCGCTGCAAGAGGGAACTTAGGGGGTCGCCCGCTGTCGGTCAAGGGCCTCCCTCCGACCTTCCCGCAAATTGCGACTTTTTCTTTTGACGCAGGCCAAGCTTGCGAGTTCGTGCGCATGCTCTAGGTGTGCTCCGGCCGGCTCGACCGCCTCGTGGGAAGCGGGAACGCGGGCGAAGGGGGAATCTATGCTGCGATCTGGTGAACGGCAAGGGCGCCGTTCGAGAAAGTTCGTGCAAAGAGCGGATCTCGGGAGAGCGATGAGGCGGTTCGAGGGCAAGCACGTGGTCGTCACGGGCGGCGGCGTTGGCATCGGGAAGGCGATCGCGACCCGCCTGGCGGCGGAGGGAGCGACGCTGACGCTGCTCGCGCGCGACCTCGAGCGTCTGCAGCCCGTCGCCTCCGAGCTCGGGGCGGACGCCGCGGCGTGCGACATCCGCGACCGTGGCGCCGTCGACGAGGCGTTCGCCGCTGCCTCTGCGACCCGAGGGCCGTTCCACGCGCTCGTCGCGAACAGCGGCGTCGGTGGCCCGAACGAGGATGGTCGCGACGATCGCTTCGACGACCTGGTCGCGACGAACCTCTCGGGGACGTACTACTGCGCCCGAGCCGCGCTCCGCCACCTCGCCGGCGGCCCGGAGGAGCGGCACCTCGTCGTCGTCTCCTCGATCCTCGCCCGGATCGCCGTCCCGGGGTACACGGGCTACTCGGCCTCGAAGGCGGGCCTGCTCGGCCTGGTGCGCTCGTTCGCCGCCGAGCTCGCCCCGGAGAACATCCAGGTGAACGCTCTCTGCCCCGGCTGGGTCGACACGGACATGGCCTGGGAAGGCCTCGACGGTCTCGCCGCCGCGATCGGCGGCACCCGCGAGGACGCGCACCGCGAGGCGATGCGCGAGGTACCGCTCGGCCGGATGGGCCAACCCGAGGACATCGCCGGCACCGTTGCGTGGCTTCTCTCGGACGACGCTCGCGGCGTCACCGGGCAGGCGATCGACCAGAACGGCGGTGCCTGGGTCGGATAAGAGGTGGGCGAGAGGCAGCCGCAGCTGCCTCTCGCCCGCGTCATCCCCTCAGACGCTCTCGGGGCGCATCGCGCCCGCACCGCGAGAAGCCTCGATCCGCTCCAGCTCCTCCTCGGTTCCCATCCGCACGGGGCCCTTGAACCACTTCCGGGCCGAGAGGAGGTACCAGCCGCCGAAGAGGACGAACGCCCCACCCACCGTCAGCGGTGCGTAGTTGACGATGTTCCAGTCGAACGCAGCGTCCCAGGGGATCCCGGCTGGGGCGATCGGGGCCATGAACAGGATCGAGATCACGACCACCCACACGATCGCGATCACATCGACCAGCTTGTAGTTGCGCCCGAGGCTCCAGGCTCCGTGCTCGAACCGGTCACCGAGCCGGAGCCGGAGGATCACCGGCAGGATGAACGCGATGTAGAGGCCGATCACGGCGATCGACGTCCCGACCAGGTAGCCGACGGCTGCGTTCGCGAGCGTCGGCAGCATGAGCGCCCACGCGAGAACGCCGATCGCGACGACTGCTGCTTGCGGGACGCGGTTCGCAGCTACACGACGCCACACCTGGTGTCCCGGCACGGCACGGTCGCGGGAAAACGCGAACAGCATCCGCGACGCCGACGTGCACGACGCCGTCACGCAGAACGCCTGTGCGACGACGGCAATGAAGAGCAGAGCCTCGGCCCAGTTCTGGCTCATCGACTGAGACCAGATCTCCGTCACGGCGAATGCGCCGGCGTCGAGGACGACCTGTGTCGACGGAATGGCGAACGTCACCGCGAGCAGCAGGATCCAGCCAAAGATCATCGAGACGAAGACGGACATCCACATGCCGACGGCAGCGGCACGCGAGGCCTGGTGGGTTTCCTCGGCCATGTGTGCCGAGGCGTCGTAGCCGGTCATCGTGTACTGGGCCATCAACAGGCCGATCCCGAAGACGTACCAGAAGACGATGTTCCCGAAGCCCGCGCCCGAGAAGCCGGAGTTGTTCACCGTCTCCGTGAAGACGTAGCCGAGCGACTGGTGGTTGTCCGGCACGACGATCAGCACGGCCACGATCACTGCGACGCCGGCCATGTGCCAGTACGCAGACACCGTGTTGAGCACGGACGTGACGTTGACCCGGAACATGTTCATCAGCACCGCGAGCAACATCACCACCGAGTAGGTGAGGAAGATCCACTTCGGCTCGGTCGGGTACTCGAACCAGAAGTTGAGGAGAGCGGTCGCGAAGACCGCCAGGCCGTAGCCGATCGCGGCCGTCACGGCGATTTGACCCACGAGGTTGAACCAGCCGGTGAACCAACCCCAGGCGGGGCTCCCGAGCTTCGAGGCCCAGTAGTAGAGGCCGCCCGCCGTCGGGTAAGCAGAGGCGATCTCCGCCATCGCGAGGGCGACGATCGTCGACATCGCGCCGACGAGGAGCCAACCCCAGGTGACTGCGACGGGCCCGCCCCACTGGAAGGCGATGTAGTACGAGGTCAGGCAGCCCGCCAGGACCGAGATGATCGTGAACGAGATCGCGAAGTTCTGGAACCCGCCCATGCCGCGGAAGAGCTCCTGTGCGTAACCGAGCTTATGGAGCAAGGTCTCGTCGTCGGTGCGGGCGCCGCGTTCGGGTGCGGTGCTCATCCAGCCTCCTCATACCGTCGGTGACAATGTGGGCGGTATTACGTGCGCTTCGACACAGCGTTGTCAACGGGTCGGACGGGACTGCATAGGATCGTCTCGTGCTGAGCCTCGAGGAACTGCGGGACGATGTCGCCTCGGGCGCGATCGACACGGTCGTCGTCGCGTTCACCGACATGCAGGGCCGCCTGCTGGGGAAGCGCCTGCACGGAGAGTTCTTTGTCGAGGAGGCGGAGGCCGGCCATCCCATCGAGGGCTGCAACTACCTGCTCGCGCTGGAGATGGAAATGGAGCCGGTGCCGGGGTACGCGCTCGCGAGCTGGGAGCGCGGGTACGGCGACTTCGGGATGCAGCCGGATCTCGCGACCCTGCGGCGGATCCCCTGGCTCGAGGCGACCGCGCTCGTCCTCTGCGACGTCGTCTGGCACGACGGCTCGCCGGTCGCTCCCTCCCCGCGGCAGGTGCTGCGCGCGCAGGTCGAGCGAGCGGAGGCCCTCGGCCTGACCCCGATGCTCGGCTCCGAGCTCGAGTTCTATCTCCTCAAGCAGACCTACGAGGAGGCGCACGCCGCGCACTACCGGGGGCTGACCCCGTCGGTTCCGTACATCCTCGACTACCACATCCTGGCCTCGACCTTCGACGAGCCCTTCATCCGCCAGATCCGGAACGGGATGCACGCCGCCGGGATCAAGGTCGAGACCTCGAAGGGCGAGGCCTGGCCGGGGCAGCACGAGATCAACTTCCGCTACGCCGACGCGCTCACGATGGCGGACAACCACGCGATCTACAAGAACGGGGCGAAGGAGATCGCGCACCTCAACGGCTGCTCGCTCACCTTCATGGCGAAGCCGGATCACGACTGGATCGGAAGCTCGTGCCATATCCACTCGTCACTCTGGAAGGGTGAGGAGAGCGCATTCGCCGGCGAGACCGCCGAGTTCGAGGGCTGGCTCGCAGGGCAGATCGCCTGCCTCAAGGAGCTCGCGATCTTCCTCGCCCCGAACGTGAACTCGTACAAGCGCTACGCGGCGGGCTCGTGGGCGCCGACGACGCTCGCCTGGGGTCGGGACAACCGCACCTGCGGTTTCCGGATCGTCGGCCACGGCCCGGCGCTGCGGACGGAGACGCGGATCCCCGGCGCAGACGCGAACCCCTATCTCGCGTTCGCGGCGGTGATCGCGGCGGGCCTGCACGGGATCGAGGAGAAGCTCGCGTTGCCGGCCGCGCTCGAGGGCAACGCCTACGAGTCGGACGCCGACCGGTTCCCGCACTCCCTGCGCGAGGCGATCGACGCGCTCGAAGCGGGGACGATGGCCCGCGCAGCCTTCGGCGACGAGGTCGTCGACCACTATCTCAACTACGCCCGGACCGAGCAGCGGCTCTTCGACGCGGTGGTCACCTGCTACGAGCGGGAGCGGTTCTTCGAGCGTGGCTAGACCGCTGATCGGGATCACGGCGTACGCCGAGCCCGAGGTTCGCTGGGGGGTGTGGCAGCTCCCCGCTGCACTGATCCCGCTCGCGTACATCCGCGCGATCGAAGGTGCAGGCGGGCGGCCGCTCCTCGTGCCTCCGAGCGAGGAGGGAATCGAGGAGACGCTCGACGCCCTCGACGGGCTCCTCTTCTCCGGCGGCTCCGACATCGATCCGGCGCTCTACGGCCAGGAGGCCCACGTGGAGACGAACGGTGTCCGGCCGGATCGAGACCACGGCGAGCTTGCGCTCCTCTCGGCCGCGCTCGAGCGCGACCTGCCGGTGCTCGCCGTCTGCCGCGGCTCGCAGGTGCTGAACGTCGCGCGCGGCGGCGACCTCGTCCAGCATCTCCCGGACGTCGTCGGCGACGAGAAGCACAAGCACACCCCGGGTGTCTTCGCCGATCACGAGATCGACGTGCAGGCGGGCTCGAAGGTCGGGGAGCTCCTCGGTGAGCGCGCTCCGGTCAAGTCGCACCATCACCAGGGCTTCGGCCGCCTGGGCGACGGGCTCGTCGGTTCCGCCTGGGCCGAGGACGGGACACTCGAGGCGCTCGAGGATCCGTCTCGGCGCTTCGCGGTCGGAGTCCTCTGGCATCCCGAGGAGGGCGAGGACGCCGCGCTCTTCGGAGCGCTCGTCGAGGAAGCGCGGGTCTACCGCGCGGCGCGAGGGCGCTAGCTCGAGACGGGGGGCGAGAGCGGCGGTGCGGTGTAGCTGCCCTGCGCCGCTTGCTGCTGCTGCGGCTGAGCGACCGGCATGGCCAGAGGCGGTGAGGGCACCGCGGAGAGCAGAGGCGCGGGAGCCGCGACCGGCTCGGACGCGACGGCGGCCGGGCGGACGGGCACGGGCACCGGGAACGAAAGCGGCGGTACCTCGGCGGGGGACGCTGTCGGAGCGGGCTCGTGCTCGACGACGAGCGGGGGCAGGATGTACTCGGGGGCGGCCTCGACCGGAGCGGGCGCAACCGGGGCGCGAGGAGGGGGAGTCGACGCGTGAACGGGCGGAGCCACCTCGAACACGGGGGCTGCAATGTCCGGCGGGGGCGCGACCGGGGGCTGCGTGGCCACCGGCGCCTGGATGGGCGGCGCTGCGACGGGCGGCGCGACGACCGGGACTACGGGGATCGGTGCCACGGCGACCGGAGCCACGGCGACCGGCGCTGCCGGAGAGACGTGCGACGTCGAGCGCGCGGAGAGGGCCATGACGAGCTGTGCCATCCGCACGTCGGACTGCGAGATCCGCAGCTCGAGGTCGAGCTGGAGGCGGGCCTGCTCGGCCATCCGGTGATACATCCGGGCGCGCGAGTCGCCGATCACGAAGCCGACGAGGAGGCCGACCACGAGACCTACGAGGACGGTGGCGAAGCCCATGCTCGAGGGAATCGGCCACGCGAAACTGAGCGGGCTGAGGGGGATGGCGCCGATAACGACGCCGACGACTGCCCCGACCGCCACTCCGGCCCGGCCGACTGCGCGGCTCTTTGCCTGGTAGTGCTCGACGAGCTCTGCGACGGCCTGCTTCTCGACGTCCGGTTGCGTGCCCACATCGTTCTCATCGGCGGGTTCCGCGCGGGCCTTGAGCATCGTGTTCAAATACGCTGGTGCTGACCGTTTTCAACCCCGCCACGGAGGAGCCGCTCGCCGAGCTCGACCAGGCCGGGGTGGAGGAGACGGACGCGATCGTCGCCCGCGCGCGCGCCGCGTTCCCGGCCTGGCGCGCGGTCGCGCCGGCGGATCGGGGCCGCCTTCTGCGCCGCCTCGCCGACCTCGTCGAGGAGCACCACGAGGAGCTGTCGCGGCTCGAGTCGAGGAACGCGGGCAAGCCGATCTCGGGGGCCCGCGGGGAGATCGCGATGGTCGCGGACGTCTTCCACTTCTATGCCGGCGCGGTCGACAAGCACCACGGCGAGACAATTCCCGTCGGCGGCGGGATCGACCTGACCCTGCGTGAGCCGCTCGGCGTCGTCGGCCTGATCGTCCCGTGGAACTTCCCGCTCAACATCGCCTCCTGGAAGCTCGGGCCCGCGCTCGCCTGCGGGAACACCGTTGTCTTGAAGCCCGCCGAGCTGACCCCGCTCACCGCGCTTCGGCTCGCCGAGCTCTCCCTGGAGGCCGGGATCCCCGAAGGCGTCCTCAACGTCGTCGTCGGCAAGGGCTCGGTCGTGGGGCAGCGCCTCGTCGAGCATCCCGACGTGGCGAAGATCGGGTTCACGGGCTCGACGGAAGTGGGGCGGGGCGTGATGGCCGGTGCCGCGGCGACGATCAAGCGCGTCACGCTGGAGCTCGGCGGCAAGTCCGCGAACGTCGTCTTCGCCGACGCCGATCTCGAGAAGGCCGCCGCGGCCGCACCGTACGCCGTCTTCGACAACGCCGGCCAGGACTGCTGCGCCCGGTCCCGGATCCTCGTGGAGCGGAGCGCGTACGACCGCTTCCTCGAGCTGCTCGTCGAGGCGACGGGTGGGGTGAAGGTGGGCGACCCGGAGGACGAGGCGACCGAGATGGGTCCCCTGATCTCGGCGTCGCACCGGGAGACGGTCGCCTCGTTCGTCGAGGACGAGCCGCTCTTTCGCGGCGACGCGCCGGACGGGAAGGGCTTCTGGTTCCCGTGCACGCTCGTCGAGGCGTCGAACGACGACCGGGTCGCGCGCGAGGAGGTCTTCGGCCCGGTTGCGGCCGTGATCCCGTTCGCCGACGAGGCCGACGCGATCCGGATCGCGAACGACACCCCCTACGGACTCTCCGGCTCGATCTGGACGCGCGACGGGGCACGAGCCCTGCGGGTCGCGCACGCGCTCGAATCGGGCGTGCTCTCGATCAACTCGAACAGCTCCGTCCGCGTCTCGACTCCATTCGGAGGCATGAAGCAGTCGGGCTTCGGCCGCGAGCTCGGGATGCACGCGCTCGAGGGCTACTCGGACGTGAAGAACATCTACATCTCGACGGAGGAGTGAGCATGGCGGCCAGGAGCAGGCAATGAGGAGGCTCGAGGGCAAGGTCTGCGTGATCACCGGGGCCGGCGGCGGGATGGGCCGCGACGCAGCCGTCCTGTTCGCGGAGGAGGGAGCGAAGGTCTGCGCCGCGGACGCGAACGCGGAGGCGGCGCGAGAGACGGTCGCGCTGCTGCCGGAGGGCGCGGCGATCGCGGTCGACGCGAACGTCGCCGACGAGGCGGCCGTCCAGGCCATGTTCGCCGCGACCGTGACCGCTTTCGGCGGGGTCGACGTCCTCTACAACAACGCGGGTATCTCCCCGGCCGACGACGACTCGATCCTCGACACCGGCGTCGAGGCGTGGCAGCGCGTCCAGGACGTGAACACGAAGGGGCTCTTCCTCTGCTGCAAGCACGGGATCCCGCATCTGCTCGAGCGCGGCGGCGGCTCGGTGATCAATGTCGCCTCGTTCGTCGCGATCCTCGGAGCCGCGACCTCGCAGATCTCCTACACCGCTTCGAAGGGCGCTGTCCTCTCGATGAGCCGCGAGCTCGCCGTCCAGTTCGCGCGCCAGGGCGTCCGCGTCAACGCGCTCTGCCCGGGGCCGGTCGAGACGCCGCTCCTGCTCCGGATCTTCGGCGACGACCCCGCCGCGTACGAGCGGCGGCGCATCCACCTGCCGATGGGGCGACTCGCGAAGCCGCGCGAGATCGTCAACGCGGCCCTCTTCCTTGCGAGCGACGAGTCGTCGTACGTGAACGGGGCGACGTTCATGGTCGATGGCGGGCTGACCGCCGCGTACGTCACGCCTGAGTAACCGTTCGCCGCGCTGCACCGTTCTTCAGGCATGTGCATCTCGTGTGACGAGCGCGTATCCGTCGAGATCGACGAATGCTGCCCGCGCTGCCTCGTTCCGTTCAGGGTCGACGTCGCAGTCGGCACGCGCCGGCTGGGCGACTACCTCGCGAGCTGGGCCGCGTTCCAGGACTGGTGCGACGAGCGCGAGCTCGCCGCAGCTGCTTAAGCGCCGACGACCTGGACGAGCCAGCGACGGTCGCGGGCGCGATCGAGCTCGAGGAAGAGCACGCGCTGCCAGGTGCCGAGGCAGAGCTCGCCGTCCCGCACCGGGATCGACTCGCCCGCAGGGCCGAGCAGCATCGACATGCAGTGGGAGTGCCCGTTCCCGAAGTCCATGTCCTCCGGGCAGATGTTCTCGGTCCGCTTGTCCCAGTCGTCGTGGGCGTAGTACTGGTCACTCGGGACGAGCCGCCGCAGGAGCACGGCGAAGTCCTCGAGGAAGCCGCTCTCGAACTCGTTCACCCGGACCGAGCAGGTGGTGTGCGGCGAGTAGACGCAGCAGATCCCGTTCTGAACCCCGCTCGCGATCACGGCGTCGCGCACCTCGTCGGTGATGTCCTTGATCGACAGTCCCCCGGCCGTCCTGAGCTGTGTCTCCTGCCCGTAGGCCTTCACTGTCGTCCTCTCGTAAGTAGCCAAGTGGTGGACATTGTGACAGTCACGTGACGCGTCCCGTGTGAGGAACCCGTTGAGGATTCGTGCACGCTCCCGGGACGGTTCGGCGTTACGCTCAGCGCGCGGGCCCGTAGCTCAGCTGGTTAGAGCAGCCGACTCATAATCGGTAGGTCCCTGGTTCGAGTCCAGGCGGGCCCATAGCGATCCGCTTGCCTAGTGGCTTTCCGCTTAGGCAAGCGGATCCGTTGTGTCACGAAGGCCGCGCAAGCTCGTGCGGTGCAGACCCCGGTGGAACCTCGGGCTGCAGCGCGCACCGCCGTCTCAACAGGCAACGATTCCTCCACCCGGTTCTGCGAGACGGGCGATATTGGGGGTGTCAGGCTCCCTGCGGGCTAGACGCGTGCAGCGGCGGTCTGGCCCATCGCAGACGCAGGAGCGTCAAACATGAAAAGGCTCTTCCGGAACACCGCGTCGGAAGGGTCTTCTATGGGCCGTACTGGGCGTCGTGGCGGTGGCTGAGACGTCTCCGCGGCCGATGACCTGGCGGGCGTACGTAGCCTCAACGCGAACTTCCGACCGAGCTTCACGTCTCATCGGCTGAATGCGGCCTCCCGTGGCGCATCGGCCGATCAAGGGATCGAAATGCTTGAGCAGGAGCCTGAGAGAGTTGAGTTCGGATCCGTCCGAGACGACGAAGCGCACTTCCAGCATCGGCTGGAGGTCTGCGACACGTCTCTGCGGCGACTCACACAACTCTCACCTGTCCCGCTCGACGCGGTTGAGGCTCTCATCGAAGCACGTCAGGTAGCAGAGCAACGACTGATAAACGGTCGCCTGCAAGCACGTTCTGACCGCGACGCCGAGGCCGGCTGGCGCTTCGACTCGGACGGCGCCGGCGAGCTAATGCCGTTCTGCTCCGACCGCATCGCGCGAGAGTTCAGAGTCGACGCGCCCGCCTCGACCGATGCCTAAGAAGCCATCTACCTGGCTGCTCTCGTGCGGGCACGAGGTGCCGCTACTCGAGCACGAGCGGCCCGACGACCCACCACGACGGCCGCGGATGTGCCCGGTCTGCCAGCGACCCCGGAACATAGACGTAGGCGAGTAGGCAACGTAGGGATCTCGAGGCTCACGACTGCTCCGATTCCTCCCCACCATTCTCACCCAATGCGTCGCCGAAGCGTCGCAGCGACCAGGCCCGTGAGAGTCTGCGTTGATGAAGCGGAGGGCTGATGATCCGACACGTACTCGACGCAGCGCGGTCCGGCGCCTGGTGAAGCTGCGCGAGTCCACCGCGAGCATTTCGCGATCAGCCCAGCGAGCTAGTTGTGGTCGCGCTTGCGTCTGGTGCCAGCGTTGAACCTCGATTGGGCCCGGCAATCGTGACGCGATAACGGGAGCCATGGAGGTTGGATTTCACGAGTAGCCGAAATGTTCCGTCAGCGCGCGGTGCGACTCCGCCGAGACGACGCCAGGCTCCCTGCGGGCAGCCAAAGCAGTCGAGAAAGGCAAAGATGCGATAGCGGATGCCCGAGTTCGTGAGTGAATAGCCTGCTACCGGTTTTCCCTGAAACTGCGCACGGCCGACGAGCCGTTCGCTTCCGGATGCAGGCTCGGCGGTCAGAGTCACAGTGGTACGCGTGCCCTTCCAGCGCGAGAAGTGAAGCTCGACCGGCCCAGCCGGCTCAACGCGCCAGGTCTGGAGGGCGTAGAGAGTGCCATTTGGCCCGCGACGTATCACTCTCGCAAAGGGAAGCCCAATGACCGTGGCCGGGCGACTAACGTCCGCAGTCGATAGCCGACCGCCGGGCAGATAGAGACCCACCGCCGGCACGAGCAGGGTGCGTCGCACTCCTCCGGAACTCCAGCTCACCTCCGCGTTTCCGAGCGCATCAATGCGAAGCGCCGGGCGAACCACATTCGCGGCAACCGAGATCGACGCCCGTCCCGATTCGGCAAGACCGAGCAATCCCGCCGCCATCGAGATTAAGACCACGGTCTGCCTCCGCATCACTCGAGTGGAATACCCGGCCGCCGGGACACAGAAACGCGGCGGCCTCCGCGTCGGGCTCGAGGATTGTGGTCGCGCAGTCGGGCAGGTGAGCGATTCCGGCTCGGCCATTGCTCGAAGGATACGAGGGCGGCAGGCGGAAGGTTTCGGGCGGGCGCGCGCCCAACGGCACCTGTCGCCTGAGTCGCTCCTCTTTCCTCTGAAGGGCGCTCATTCGGCGATCGTGTGTCGCGGGAGAGCCGCACTCCCCCAGGGCGCGCGCCCCTCTTCCCTCGAGCTACGCATGAGCGCTCGCTGAGGTCTCGTTTTGCGGCCCCGCTTCCGTAGCGGCGTCATGAAAGGGGCTCATTTTCGCCGGCGGGCCGCCGATACTTCGCCTGTGAAGAGATCTGCGGCAGAACCGCTGGAGCGGCACGGCGAGCCGTCGCTTGTGCCCGCGTTTGCAGCTCAGGTTCCGGCCGTCGGTTGGACGACCGACCGCGCGCTGCGGATCACGTCGACGCACGGCGAGTTCATCAACGCCGTCGCCGCTGAGCCCCAGCAGTTCGTCGGCAGAAACCT
>DATLXM010000011.1:0-24243 GCA_035575835.1 Gaiellaceae bacterium | reverse complement strand
CGAGCCGTTCCGTGCGCCAGCCCCCGCCCGTCCGCTCGTAGCGGAGGCGATCGTGGAGGCGGTCGTCGCCGTGCTGCCAGAACTCGTATGAGCTCGGCGTGAGGCGAAAGCCGCCCCAGTGCGGCGGCAGGGGAACCTCGTCGCCCGGGAAACGCTCGCGCGTCGCCTCGACGAGCCGTTCGAGTTCCGCGCGGTCGGCGATCGGTCTGCTCTGCGGCGAGGCGGTCGCGGCGATCCGGCTCCGGAGCGGTCTGCTGCGGAAGTACGCGTCGGCGGTCTCGTCGGAGACGCGCTCGACCGGCCCTTCGATCCGGATCTGCCGGCCGAGGGGAGGCCAGTGGAAGAGCAGCGCCGCCCGGGGATTCGCAGCGAGCTCCTTGCCCTTCCGGCTCTCGAGGTTCGTGTAGAAGGCGAAGCCGCTCTCGTCCGCGGCCTTGAGGAGCACCATCCGGACAGAAGGCAGGCCGTCGGCCGTCGAGGTCGCGAGCGCCATCGCCTCCGGCGCCGTGACCCCGACTGCGCGCGCCTGGCCGAACCACTCGTGGAACCGGGCAAGCGGGTCGTGATCTCTCATGTATGAAGAGTATTCATCTATGCAAAGTCCGTCGTCTGGGCTATCCTGCACCCATGGCCATGACGAAGACGATCGAGTTGCGCACCGCGATTCCCGGCCCCCGCTCGCAGACGATTCTCGAGCGCAAGGCGCGCGTGATCGCGAACGCGAAATCGATCGTGATCCCGATCGTGGCCCACGAGGGCCGCGGGGCGACGCTCACCGACGTCGACGGGAACGTCTTCCTCGACTTCACCGGCGGTGTCGGCTGCCTGAATACGGGCCACGCCCACCCGCGCGTCGTCGAGGCGGCCACCGAGCAGCTCGCGCGCTTCGCCCACACCGACTTCACCGTCGTACCCTACGAGTCGTACGTCGAACTCGCCGAGCGTCTCCTCGAGCGGGCGCCGTTCACCGGCCCCGCGAAGGCTGCCTTCTTCAACGCGGGCACCGAGGCAGTCGAGAACGCCGTCAAGTTCGCGCGCCTTTACACCGGTCGCCCCGCCGTGATCGCCTTCGAAGGCGCGTTCCACGGGCGCACGCTCCTCTCGATGACGCTGACCTCGAAGCCGCACCCCTACAAGGCGGGAATGGGGCCGCTCGCCCCCGAGGTCTACCGCGCCCCGTTCCCGCAGCCCTATCGCGGCCCGGACACCGAGTCCGCTCTCGCAGAGCTCCGCAACCTCTTCGCGACCCACGTCGCCGCCGAACAGGTCGCCGCGATCATCATCGAGCCGGTCCAGGGCGAGGGCGGCTTCCACCAGGCGCCGACCGAGTACCTCGTCGCACTCCGCGCGCTCTGCGACGAGCACGGGATCCTCCTGATCGCGGACGAGGTGCAGAGCGGCTTCGCGCGCACCGGCAAGTTCTTCGCGATCGAGCACTCGGGCGTCGAGCCCGACCTGATCACGGTCGCGAAGTCGATCGCCGCCGGCCTCCCGCTCTCGGGCGTGCTCGGCAAGGCCGAGATCATGGACTTCGCCCACGACGGTGCCGTCGGCGGCACCTACGTCGGCAACCCGGTCGCCCAAGCCGCGGCGCTCGCAGTCCTCGACGTGATCGACGACGAGGGGCTGATCGAGCGAGCGAACGCGATCGGCGAGACCATGCGCTCCCGGATGCTCACCTGGCAGGAGCGCTTCCCTGCGATCGGGGAGGTTCGGGGGCTCGGCGCCATGCTCGCGCTCGAACTCGTCGAGGATCGCGCGACCAAGGCTCCTGCTCCGGAGCTCGCCCAGGCCGTGATCGATGCGGCGACTGCGCGCGGGCTCCTGCTGCTCAAGGCCGGCGTGCACGGGAACTGCATTCGCGTCCTCTGCCCGCTCGTGATCACGGACGCCGAGGTCGACGAGGCGCTCGCGGTCTGGGAAGAAGCGCTCGAAGCCGTCCTGCCTGATCCTCCCCAAGTCTTGACTTCTCTGTAACGCGGGCTACGCTTCGCGAGCGCCCCCAGGGGATTCTGGGGCGCATACTAGGGGATCGCTAACCCTGGTCCGGCCGCGGATCATGTCCTACGACTCGACCTTCGGGCTCGAGAAGACGGACGCGATCGTGATCAACAAGAACAGCCAGCCGATCATCATCGCTTCCCAGCCCGCGGTGTCGACGTTCGACGATACGAAGGACTACTGGTTTAACGCGGACGAGCACGCTGCCACGGGTGCGCATGTCGGCCGCTCCGAGCCGGGCTGGTTCGGCGTCAACGTGCCGAAGACGGGGACGACGATCCGCGTCAAGAGCACGAGCGCGCAGGGGACCTTCATGCAGGCCGAGGTCGCCCCGAAGTAAGGACTCTTCTCTAGGGAGCGAAGGAACCGGGCGGGGGAAACCCCGCCCGGTTCCGTTTTCGAGGGCGCTGGGAACGGTAGTTTGATGGCTGTGGGCCAGCTGATCGCGGACAGGTACGAGCTCAAAGATCCCGTCGGCAAGGGCGGGATGGCGACGGTCTACCGCGCCCACGACACCCAACTCGAGCGCACGGTCGCGCTGAAGATCCTGCACGAGCACTTCAGCGAGGACGACGACTACGTCGAGCGGTTCCGGCACGAGGCGCGCGCAGCCGCGCAGCTGTCGCATCCGGGAATCGTGACGGTGATCGACCGCGGCGAGGAGGACGGCCGGCAGTTCATCGTCTTCGAGTTCGTGGAGGGCGAGACGCTCAAGGATCTCGTCGAGCGGAGCGGTCCGCTACCGATCCGGGGAGCGCTCGAGACCGCCCTCGAGGTGGGGCGGGCACTTGCGTTCGCCCATCAGCAGGGTTTGATCCACCGCGACATCAAGCCCCAGAACGTGCTCATGAACGCGGACGGGCGCGCGAAGGTGACCGACTTCGGAATCGCCCGCTCCCTCGACGCCGTGGGCCACACCGAGACGGGCACGGTTCTCGGGACGAGTCACTACATCGCGCCCGAGCAGGCGCGAGGGGAGCGCGTCGACGCTCAGACCGACGTCTATTCGTTCGGCGTCGTCCTCTACGAGCTTCTCGCGGGCGAGGTGCCGTACGCGGGTGACAACTTCCTCACGGTCGCGATGCGTCACGTGAACGAGGACGTCCCGAGCGTGCTCGAGCGCCGCCCCGACTGTCCCCTCCGGCTCGCCGCCCTCGTCGAGCGCTGCATGGCCAAGGATTCGGGCGATCGCCCGGAGTCGATGACCACGGTCGTCGCCGAGCTCGAGGCAACGCTCGCGGAGCTCGCCGGTCGGCCCGGCGGCGACGCCACGATGATCGTCAAGAGCCCGGTCGCCAGGCAGCCGAGCGCGCGCCGCCGGCAGGCCGGCGGGCGCGAGCGCACGCCGAGCAACAAGCGCGCCGGAGTCCTGCTCGCGATCCTGGGCGCCCTGATCCTCGCCGGCGTCCTCGGCGGGCTCCTGCTCACCAGGGACGGCGAGGACAAGGAGTCGCCGGGCGCGACTCCGAAGGCGCCGCTGAAGCTGGCGGCGATCGTGTCGTACGACCCGCAGGGCGACGACGGAGCCGAGCATCCCGAGGCCGTGGCTCGCGCCACCGATGGTGATGCGGCGACGTACTGGACGACCTCGACCTACGAGGACTTCTCCTCCACGAAGGACGGCGTCGGGCTCGTTCTGGACGCGGGCTCCGAGCAGGAGATCGCGACGGTCACGGTCGCGAGCGACACGCCGGGCTTCACCGCGGAGCTCCAGAGCGGGAGCTCGCCGACGGGGCCGTTCGAGACGGTCGGCGAAGGCAGGACGATCGCCGCCTCGACGACATTCGAGCTCGCCGACGTGAGCACGCGCTACCTGGTCGTCTGGATCACCGACCTCGACGGGCGTGCCCACATCAACGAGATCAAGGCGCAGCGCTAGCCATTCTCGGGCGGGGCAATTCTCGGCATAGATCCAACGATGGAGGCGTTCTACTCGCAGGTTCACCTCCGCTCGGGGGACATTCCCGAACGCTGGCCAGGTGACGGCGGCACGCGTCCAACGCGCGGTGACGAGTTCAGCAGGCCGTAGTAGCTACGACAGGAGGGCCCGGAGCGCAGCCACGTCGCGTGCGAGTTCATCGTCAGCGATCAGCGACGGGTCATGGATCGTCCAGAACGGGAAGCCGCCGCCTGGATGCGGGTCAACCTCGTAACGCGGAACGACGTGCGTGTGAAGGTGCGGCTCGCCGTTCCCCCACGTCTCGTAGTTCAGCTTTTTGGGCTGGAGGTACGCGTGCAGCAGCCAAGCATGTGGATCACCCGGGATGCCGAAACGATGCGGCTTGAAGACAGCGGGCCGGCGGTTGGTCAGAGGCAGATATCCGCCGAAGAGCCTGCCGGGAGATGGTTACTTGGTGCGGGTGGCCGGTATGTTCCACGCCAACCTGACGGACATCCACTACTGGTCCCCGCTCTTCTCACTGCTAGGTGTCACCGGGCCGATCGATGGACAGCGGGCGCACAACATCACCAACGCCTACTCGCTGGCGTTCTTCGACCAACACCTGAAGGGCCGCCCCATAGCGCTGCTCGATGGAGCGGCGAAACAATACCTTGAAGTGGCCCTCGAAACGCGCCGGCCGTAAGCCAAGGGCATCGGGGTGCACAGCGTTCTGTCATCACCGCGAGCAGGTAACGGTGCGTAGCTGTCAGGCGTCCGCGTAGCGGCAGGTGTCGGTGTGGAAGTAGCTGCTGACGCGGGCGGGGCGCTATTGGATCGAGCGCAGGAAGCTGCGCAGAGCAGGTCGGAGCGGTCGGCGGGCCGATCGATGCTGGTGCGCACCCGCGCTCGAGGCGCACGGCGGCGCCTGGGTCGGCACGCTGATCATCTTGCGCATCACCTGGCAGTCCTGGCAGACGATCCGCGCCGCCTGACTCGCACCGCGCGGCGGCGATCACTCGATCATCGAGCGGAAGCTTCCGTGCCACCAGTGGTATCAGACGGCCCCAGAACGCGGTCTCGCGCCTGATGGAGCAAGTGCCGTGCTCTCGTAGTCGAGCTCCTTCGTGCCAGAAGAGCTAACGACGAACGTCGGGCTACCACAGCCTGCGTACAGGCTCGTCGCGGAAGCACCCGCGATGCGGCAGCCGCGAGCGCCGGTAGGTCCGCCCGAGCCTGTCCCGGGCCCAGCGTCCGCTCCAGCTCTCGTGACGCCGCCCGCGCTTCCTCTGGCCGCAGCGGTGCTCACGCCCTCGGTGGGCGTGCCCCCGGTCATCGAGCCGGTCGTCGAATCGCTGCTTGAACCGCTCGTCGAGCCGGTGCTCGAGAGTGCCGGCGCGGCGGGCGCCGCTGGGGCGACCGCACCGCCGCTGCCAGTGCTTCCTCTCGACCCGTTGCCGCCCGTACTGCCGTGACGAGAGGGGTACAGAGCGCGCGCCCTGCCCTCGACTGCTCCTAGCAGGCCGACGACCGAGAACGCGCTCCTATGGAGAAAGAGCGATCAGAGCGCGAACCTTTCTCGGGCATGAAAAAGGCGGCCCGGAGGCCGCCCTCTTCCCGGTAGAACCGGACGCGCTAGCGCTGGAAGATGACGATGTCGCCACCGCTGAGCACGTTGATGGCGACCACGTCGGTGATCAGCACGTCGTTCGCATTCAGGAAGTTCTGCAGCGAGTCGCAAACGGCGACGACACTGCACGTGGGGTTGTTCAGGAAGTCCTGCAGGATTGTGATGTTGTTCAGGAACCGTGCGTTCTGCAGGACATTGTTCAGCGAATCCTTGACGGTCACGATCTCGAGGTTGCCGATGTTGCTCAGCACCTGAAGGTCGTTGAGCGTCCGGTCTACCTGCACGACCGCGGCGACGACTCCCGCCGCTCCGCCGACCTGATTGGGCTGCGCTGCGCCCGCAGAGACCACGGACAGCGCCATCGTCGTTGCGAGTGCGAGGACTAGGCTGATGCGCTTCATGTTTCCTCCTTTTCCGGGCTGCCAGAGGGCACGCCCGGTCGGTTGTCGACCTGCTGGTACCCGGCTCATACACGTCTCAAACTGATTCGTGGGCGACCATATTTGAGACATGAATGCCTTGTCAAGAGAAACAGATACACTGACACCAGACGCGAATGTCACAACCCGCCCATATCCCCGCGCCTGCGGCGCAGCAACGACCTACCGGAAACCACACCCTTCAACAGCGGGTTGCGGCGGCGATTCTCGAGGCAGCCGCGCGCCTGCTCGCGCACGGGGGAGGGCACGCGAGCATGAACGACGTGGCGGAGGCCGCCGGCGTCGCCCGCGCCACCGTCTACCGGTACTTTCCGAACCGCCAGGCACTGCTCGATCACCTTGCCGAGCTCGCGGTCACCGACGCCGGCACCCGCTTAGCGTCGGCCCGGATCGAGGAAGTTCAACCCGACGAGGGTGTAACGCGCGCCGTTCGCGCGCTCGTCGACGTGGGCGACTACTTCATCGCGCTGGCACGCGAACGAGTCCGGCCCGCGCCCGAGAAGTTCGAGGAAGAGATCGCGGGGCCTCTTCGACGGCTGTTCGAGCGGGCGCAGGCGACCGGGGACATCCGCACCGACGTGCCCAGCTCGTGGCTCACGGAATCACTCGTCGCGCTCGTCGTAGGCGCTCTGTCGGCCAGGCCGGCGCTCGGCCGCGAGGATTCGATCGCCGCGATCACGAGCATGTTCCTAGACGGGGCCCGCAGTCGCTCGCCCTCGAACGTCGCGCCGTGACCAGGCACTGCTGCTGCTTCACCGCGCGATCCGATCCGCGTGCGGGGTCGTCGCAGCTGCAGTCGGGCCGGCAGCCCTACGAAGAGGAGGAACGAGCATGAACCCAGACGACCAGCCGCGTATGGATCCCCCTGACCAGGTGCCGCAGGCCGAATCGCTCCTGCACGAGCTGATCGCGTATCTCCGGGAGAACCGAACCGAGCTGCGCGAGGAATGGGTTGAACGGATCACGCAAGCGCAGCTTCTGCGGGTGATGACGCCGGAGGAGATCTTCTCGGAAGTGACGGCCGTCTACGACAACTACGTGGCCGCGCTGGAGACGGGAAGCGTCGAGACGCTGCAGGCGTACGCGCGTGACCTCTCGGAACGAATCATCCCGCGAGGCGTCGAGACCCACGAAGTTCTCGGCATCGTGCTTCTGCTGCGCGACGTGCTCGCGCGCGCTCTGTTCGTCAAGTACCAGGACGACGCCGACCTGCTGAACCGGATCCTCGACGCGTACGAGCCTGCCGCGAACAGGATCGCGGTGACTGTGGGCGTCAGCTTCGTCGAGGAGCGCGAACGGGTGATCCGGGAGCAGCAGGAGGCAATCCGGGAGCTGTCGACGCCCGTTCTCCAGGTCCGAGACCGGCTCCTCATCCTGCCGATCATCGGCGTCCTGGACTCGCCGCGTGCGCGCCAGCTGACGGAGCAGCTACTCGGCGCGATCCAGTCGAATCGCGCCAAGGTGGTCGTCATCGACATCACCGGCGTCGCCACGATCGACCTGACGGTCGCAAACCACCTCGTCCAGACGGTCGAGGCATCGCGGCTGATGGGTGCGAGCGCGATCATCACCGGGCTCTCGTCGAAGATCGCGCAGACGCTCGTCGATCTCGGCGTCGACCTGAGCATGATGAAGACCGTCGGCGACCTGCAGGGCGGGCTCGAGGAAGCCGAGCGGCTGATCGGCTACAAGCCGATCGCGAAGGGCAACAAGACGGACGCGGCAGCGAACTAGGCGCTCATCGCGATGTTGGTCGCAATTCTCAAGCAGGGCGACTACCTGATCGCTTCGATCCAGTTCGACCTCACCGACGCTCAGGTGCTCGCGCTGCGGGACGACCTCTCCGACCGGATCGGGCAATCCCGCGCGCGCGGTCTGATCATCGACGTGGCCGAGCTCGACGTGATCGACTCGTTCGTCGCGCGATCGCTCGGATCGATCGCGATCACCGCGAGGCTCCGGGGGGCCGAAACGGTCATCGTCGGGATCGAGCCCGACGTAGCGATCGCGATGGTTCAGTTCGACCTCGACCTGGAGCCGCTCAGGACTGCGCTCGACCTGGATGAGGCGCTGAGCCTCCTCGACCGACTCACGGAAAGGGACGGCGAGGATGGAGGATGAGGTTCGGATTCCGATCACGTCAGATGCGGACCTCGTACCGGCGCGCGCGCAGGGGCGGGCCCTCGCCCAGGAGCTCGGCTTCTCGCAAACCGACGCCACGCTCATCGCGACGGCGATTTCTGAGATTGCACGCAACATCGTCGTCCACGCCGGCCGCGGCGAGATCGTAATGACCCGGATGCACGAGCCGCTCCGATACGGCCTCGTGATCGTCGCGTCGGATGCAGGTCCGGGAATTCTCGAGGTGGACCGGGCGCTGGAGCGCGGGCACACATCCAGGGGGAGCCTCGGCCTCGGTCTGCCCGGCGCGCGCCGGTTGATGGACGAGTTCCAGGTCGAGACCTGCGCAGGCAGCGGGACCACCGTGACCATGACCAAGTGGAGAGCGCGCGACGAGCTCGAGCGTCTTCGCGAGCGGCGGCGCCACCGTGCCTGAGCGGGCTCGCGATCGGGACCTGGAATGGGGAACCGCCGCGGCAACACAACCAACGCAAGAGATCAGCGGCGATGCGGCGCTGGTGCTCCAATTGCCCGAGGGAGTGCTCGTTGCGGTGATCGACGGACTGGGTCACGGCCACGAGGCCGCCCGCGCCGCGCAGATGGCCCGCGAGACCGTCTGTGAGGCCGCAGGTGCAGACATCGTCGCGCTCGCGCACCGCTGCCATCGAGCTCTGGCGTGCACTCGCGGGGCTGCGGTCGCTTTCGCGTACCTCTCGACCTCAGCGCACAGTCTCACGTGGCTCGGGGTCGGGAACATCGAGGGACGGCTTGTCACCAGCGACCAGCGGCCACGGGCGCCGCGTATGAACGCATCGCTTCGGCTCCGTCGCGGCGTCGTCGGCCACCAGTTGCCGGAGATTGAAACCGCGACGCTCGACCTCCGCCGCGGCGACATCGTCATCCTCGCGACGGACGGGATCACCTCCGGCTTCGGAGAGGCGCTCGACGTCTCCGGCTCGCCTGAGCGGATCGCGGAAAGGATTCTGACCGAGCACTGGACCGCCGCCGACGACTGCGTCGTGCTGGTGATCCGCTACCTCGGAGTCGGGAAGTGAGCGCACGCCTCGAGGAGTTTCACCCAGCGTACGCAGCGGCTCTCCGCAGCTACGTCGGCGACGGGACCGAGGCCAATCTGCGTGCGGCGTACGAGCTCGGGCGGGATGCCGTGATTCGAGAGCTGAGCGTCCTTGATCTCACACTCGTTCACCATGACGCTCTGCTGGAGGCGCTCCACGAGGCTCCCCCCGCCGACATGGAGCAGGTCACGCGCGCGGCGGGGGCGTTCGTGCTCGAGAGCCTCTCCGCCTTCGAGATGGTGAGCCGCGGCCTCAACGAGGCTCGAGAGGCCGCGCTCCTCGAGAGACGACACGCGGCGATGCTGCGTCAGCTCTCGGGCTTCCTCGCGGACGTCTCCCTCGCGCTCGCCACGCCCGGCCCGCTCGAGGAAATGCTGCAGCTCGTGGCCGAGCAGGCACGCGAGCTCGTTGGATGCGACTGGTGCCGCGTAAACGTCGCCGTCGGGCGCGACGAGGTGCGAGAAGCGGTGTCCGCGGCCCCCGGGCCCGATGCTTCCTCCACGTCGGGAGCGCGCGCGCGTCGGAACGGAGTACTCGCGGCCGCGCTCACGGCTCTCGACGGCCGCGCCATCGGTACGATCGAGCTCGCGTCCAAGCGCGACGGGGACTTCAACGGCGTCGACGAGGCGGTTCTGGCGAATCTCGCCCAGATGGTCTCGGCGGCAGTCGAGCGAACCCGCTTGTACCGCGGGAACCCGTAGCCACTAGATCAGCTTCCCCTCGAGCGCGCGCACACAGTCGTCGCAGAGCTCGAGCCCGGGGCCAGAGATACACGCGAAATCCCGTCGCGAAGTGAGCAGAATCCTGTACATCGGCCTCGGCGGCTTCTGCCGCGGCATCGTCCGGGAGGACATCGATCTGGTCCGGAACTCATACCAGTACTACGCACCGCTGAACGGCGGCGGCTGGGAGAACGGGATCATCCCGGACGCTTCCACGGTGGCCTACGCCTGCTGAGCGACGACTGCCTGCCGGAGCGCTCGACGCACACGATCACCGCGAAAGGAGTCGGCACGAGGCGCGGGTGACCTGATGAATCCTGGAAGACGGCGGGGGTCACTGCGCGAACGCGCTCCCGGGAACGTCGCGCTCGTCGTCCTCGATCGCTCGAACAAAGGCAACGACGCCGGCGCAGCAGACGACGCCGTCGAGCCCGCCGAGCGCGTCGGCCGCCGCGTCGACGAGGCGCGGAATGGCCTCGCCGACCGCCAGGTCGAACGGAACCGGGGCGGTCTCCCCGAGGTCGAGGTCGGCGAGCGGGCTGCTGTCGCGCCCTGCGAGAACGAGACGGGCGCCACGCCCGGCAAGGGCGACGGAGAGTGGCCGGCCGATGCCACCCGAAGCGCCGACGACGAGAATCCGCGCTCCGCGCAGCGACCTACTCCCCGTCGAGGTGTCGCTCTCGGATCTCCTTTCGGGTCTGAGGCGGCCTTCGGGCGTCGAGCCGACGGACGACGGCGACGAGGCCTGCCGGCGTCGTCCTGTCGGTTGCGTCCGAGGCGAGGTGCAGGTACGCGATCCGACCGTCGCTGTCGATGACGACATCGGCACCGAGTTGCAGCGTGTCGTCACCGGAGCTCCGCCCGATCCGCTCGCGTGCGACGACCGCTCGGACGCCCGCTGCCACCATGCGGGGGCGGAAGAGCCAGAACGGCAGGGGCCGCCGCGCGCCGAGCGCCTTGTAGAGCGTGCGCTCGGGATCGGCAATGACGACCGCGCCGGAGAGGGATAGCTCGTCTCGCCAGCTCGCGGCTCGAGCAGCGGACTGCGGGGTCACGACTACCAGCCGCGCACCCGCAGCCTCGATCTCTGGAACGGCCTCCGCGACACGGCGGAGGTAGGAGCGGCAGACCCCTCACCAGGGGTGCCGCGCGAGGTAGACGACGGCCGGATGCCCGAGGAGGTCGTGCTCGCTGACGCTCTTTCCGTCGGCGTCCTCGAGCTGGAAGGCCGGAAACGGCGTCACGCTGCCACGCTTCGCAAAGCGGTCTCCAGGGCGTCCGCTGCGTCCTCGGCTCCAGACCGAGAGCCCGGTCGCCATGGCCTCGAGGAGCGCCACGCCGAACTCCTCCTTCTGACTGGTGCAAGCGTGATCCCATGCGGGGAGACGAGGCTACCGAGGCCCGCCCGGGCGATGCGGAGCACCGTGGCAACCTCGTGATTCGCTCGGTGGCCGATCAGGACGAACCATGCCCCGCGCGTGCGACGCGTGAGCCGACCTCGTCGAACTGCCGCAGGACCAGGCTCTCCTCCGCGGTCGGCTGCTCGAGCCCGCCGCCGACGATCACGAGGTTGAGCGTCTCGAACAGCTCGTCGTCGCCGGCCCACGCTTCGAGGAGGAGTGAGAGGCCCTTGACTCGATGCAGGCGGCCGACACTGACGAGCAACGGCTGGCCCTGGCGAGCCTGCTGCAGAGGAGCCACGCGTATTCCCGACCGATCAGCAGGTCTGGTCTCGCTGCCTCGCGAGGAGAGGACTCGACGCACAGCGGAGCCCGGTGGACGCCGACGGCTAGAGCCGCAGCGTCGACGCGACGTCGACGGGCCGGCTAGACCGCGGAGTCGAGGAGCTCGGCGTGCTCGTCCTCGGGTGGCGTCCCGTAGACGTAGACGACGAGTTCCTCGTCACCGTGGTTCACCGTCTGGAGCGGCGTGCCCGGCTCGACGTGGACGAGCCCGCCCACGGGGACGTCCCGACGCTCCGGCGGGTCGCCGAGGTACATCGTCAGCGCTCCCGCGAGGACGACGAAGGTCTCCTCCTGGAACGGGTGCCTGTGCCGGCGGCCCCTGGCGCCGGGCTCGTAGCGCCAGACGTTCGCGCGGGTGTGGGCGAAGCCGGCGAGCTCGCTCAGCTCGGCGACGTGACGGGCCGGCTCGGAGGGCTCATGAGGCCGGGTGATCCACTCGAGCGCGGTCGGATCGATCGTCCTGAAGGCCACGACGCAGCCTAGATGCTGCGGCCCGGTTCTCCCGGCGCCGCGGAATCTGCTCGCGGCTCGTGGTCGAGGCGGCTCGGTACTCGGCCGAGACGTATGGAGCCGAGCGGTTCGTGATGGTCGCGGACGCGGGCTCTCACGCGCTCGGGCTCTACGAGTCGCTGGGCTTCCGGCCCGAGCGCGTGTTCGGCGCCTGCCTCTGGCCCCGCGACGAGTAGCTCAGGCGCGAGCGTCGCAGTAACGGTCGCGCGCCTTTCCTGCCTCCGAGAAGGGGACGCGAGCCGTCGCAGCGACGATCACCGCCGCCCGCTGGGCCGCGTTGTCCTCGATCGTCCTCACGACGTCCGCCCGTTGCTCGGTCGTGCGTGCGCTCAGGAGGCTTCGACCATCGGCGAGAGCCGTCTCGCGCCATCGTCCGAGCACGACGCCGACCGTTGCTGCATCGATCTCCACTACGGGGAGCCTGAAGCCTGCGATCGTGGGATCGAAGCGAGTCGAGCTCTCGGCGAGGATCGCCTCGTGGACGTCGCCGAGCACCTCGTTGATCTCTCTGAACGCGTCTCGGCGCGCAGCCGTCCGCCCGAGTCCGATCGACTCGACCGCGAACGGCAGGTCGCGGCTGATGTGCGCGTTCATCCCGAGCAGCAGATTCCCGACACCGCTGACACGCCGCCGCTTCGCGGCCTCGAACGCAATCAGCCAGGCGGCCGGGACGGCCACGCGCCTGCCTTCCGCCCACGCGTCGCTCGCCTCGAAATAGAGCTGGCCGAAGATCGCGTCCAGATGCGCGAGGTAGGGACGATCGGCCTGGAGGGAGCCGCCTCGCTCCTCCCTGCCGACGGCCTCCGTGACGCGGAGGTACATGAGCGCGAACGGCGCGCGGTGGTCGCAATCGGCCGCGAGCGGCTCGAAGCGCCTGGTCATCTCGGCGACCACCGCATCGATGCAGCGCACGTCGCCGCGGTTGCACACGTTCGGCGAGCGGGGGTCGAGCGGACCGCTGAGCGTCGCGGCGATGGCCGTCCAGGGTGAATCCTCGACTGCCTCCTCGCGGTCGCCACCGCAACCCGCGAGGGCCAGCGACGCCGCAAGCACCGCGCAGATCCGGACGCTCACGGCCGGTGCGGGTCGTAGCGTCGAAGGGCGAGGCCGGAGCCGACGACCCCTGCGATCGTCAACCCGAGGAGCGCGAGCATGCTCGTGCCCCAGGCTTCGAGGCCGTGATCCCAACGCGGCTGGCCGCGGAGCGCGGCCGCGATCCCGTCGGCAGCCCCCTCCGGCTTCGAGAGATCGAGCTCTGGTACGACCTCGGCGAGGCCGTTCAGCGGCTCGAGATCGCTCAGTCCGGTCGTGGACGCGGCCGCGGAGAACCCCCACTGCGTCCCCGCGACGTAGGTCAACTGCTTCAGGACGGGCTGCCGCACGACCTCGGGGAACACTCCGCCCATCGCGAGAACCATCTCGACGATGATCAACACCGGCAACACGGTCATCGTACGATCGAGCCGGGTCGCGAGCGCGGAGACGAGGAGTCCCAGCGCCATCGCGGCGAGTCCCGCGAGTGCTATCGCCACGATCAGCTCGAGCTTCGGAGAGCCGAGCACGACGGCGTCGACGGGCCCACCCTGCCGTGCCGTCGCGAGCAGCACGAGCACGACCGCCTGGAACGCCGTGATTGCGGAGAGCACGACGACCTTCGAAGCGAGGTACGCCGAGATCGAGAGCCCGACTGCCCGCTCCCGACGGAAGATCGGCAACTCCTTGACGATCTCCCGCGCTGCGTTCGAAGCGCCGAGCCAGGTCATCCCGAGCACGAGGATCAGGAGCACGAGCCCGCCCTTCGCCGCGAGGCGGATCGAACCGTCGTCCGGAGGGGCGAGCTGATCCGCGGGGAGGGCAACCAGCATCAGCAAGCCGAGGATCGGCGCCTGGAGCAAGAGGAGACCGAGGTTCCTGCGGTCGCCGGCCAGGACCGAGGCCGAGCGGCGCGTCAGCGTCGCGAACTGCGCGAGCCAGCTGCCGCGACGCCTCGGTGGCGCCGACTCCCGCTCGGCGCCCTCCTCCGGCTCACGCTCGGATCCTGCTGCGTAGCGCTCGTAGTCCGGGTGCGCGCGGAACTGCGTCGACCAGTCGATGTCGGCCGCGGCGCTCAGGTCCTGGAAGACCTCCTGCAGCTCTTCCCGTCCGAAGTAGGCGGGGGCGAGCTGAACCGGCCCGAAATACGCGGCGCGCCCGCCCGGGGCGAGCACGAGGACTCGATCGCAGAGGCGGAGGCTCTGGACGCTGTGAGTGACGACCATCACGCTGCGGCCGCCGTCTGCGAGCGCGCGCAGGAGCAGCATCAGACTGCGCTCGTAGCCCGGATCGAGCCCGGAGGTCGGCTCGTCCAGGAAGAGGAGAGACGGTTTCGTCAGGAGCTCGACCGCGACGCTCACCCGCTTCCGCTCACCCCCCGAGAGCTGCTCGATCGGAACATCTCGCCTTCCCTCGATCCCCAGCTCGCGGAGCACCTCGTCGACCCGCAGCCGTCGCTCCTCGCGCGGCACGTCGGCCGGGAAGCGAAGCTCGGCGGCGTACTCGAGCGCTCGCCCGACGGTCAGCTCGCTGTGAAGGACGTCGTCCTGCGGAACGACGCCGATCCGCTGGCGCAGCTCCTCGTAGTGGGCGTAGAGGTCGCGGCCGCCGTAGAAGACCCTGCCCTTCTGCGCCGGCCGAAGCCCGCTCAGCGCTCCCAGGAGCATCGACTTGCCCGACCCGGACGGGCCGACGATGCCGACGAGCGAGCATTCGCGCAGACTCAGGCTGACATCGTCGACAAGCGTGCGCCCGCCGCTTTCGACCGTCAGCCCGACCGCCTCGAAGCTGACCCGGCCGGTGTCGGCGTACTCCTCGAGCGTGTCCCCGACAAGGCGGAAGGCGCTGTGACCGACGGCGACGACGTCGAGTTCCTGCAGACGGGCCTTCTGGATCCTGCGCCCGTTGACGAACGTCCCGTTGTGACTGCCGAGGTCGGTGAGCTCGTAACCGCCCGCCGGGAGGCCGCGCAGCTCGGCGTGGTTGCGTGAGGCGAGCAGGTCGTCGAGGACGATGTCGTTCTCCGGGGCCCGCCCGATCCGGATGAAGCGGACCGCGCGATGGACTACGCTGAGCCTGCCGAGCACGTCGGCCGCAGGGATCTCGACGGGAGCGGCCTCGGCCGCTCGCGGCATGGCGGGCAGCGGCGGCAGCTTCGCCGCGATCGTCGCCGCGCGACCGACGTCGCGGGGTCGGTGCTCGCGCAACTCGAGGAGGGGGCCTTCGCTCGGGTCGCCCAGGCGGAGCGGCGTCGGCCCCGAGATCGGGATCTGCGTCACGCGCGCCCCCTCGAGGAACGTGCCGGCGCCGCCGTCGGCGACGAGCAGCCAGCCCGCTTCTTCTCGGCTGACGACGAGGTGGCGTCGGGCGACGTGCGGATCGTCCACGTGGATTCGCGAGGCGGGGTCGCTTCCCACGACTGCCGGCTCGGCACCGTCCAGCAAGAACTCCTGGCCGCCCACCGAGACATGGAGCCATCCTTGCGGCGGCGATGGTGGCACCGAGTCGTTGTATCGCGGCGCTTCGTGAGGGTCAAGCGCCCGAGCCGGAGCGGTCTGGATGTTCGGAGCGCGACTCCGTGGGAGAGGACGGGTCGATGCCCTCCAACGATCCAAAGGTCGCGCGCGCCTCGGAGCTGCCGGTCGTCGCCTTCGCGAACAGGCTGCCCGTCACGAAGGGCAAGTACGGCTGGCGCACCTCCGCCGGCGGCCTCGTCACTGCGCTGGCGCCCGCCCTCGAGGCGCGCCGCGGCTCCTGGGTCGGCTGGGACGGCGGCAGCGGCGACGTGCCGGCACGAGTCGAGGGACTCGACGTCGAGCTCGAAGGCGTCGCGCTCAGCCGCCGCGAGGTCGACGACTACTACCACGGCTTCGCCAACCGGACGCTCTGGCCGCTCCTGCACGGACTCGTCGAGCAGCCCGTGTACGACCGCAGCTGGTGGCAGGCCTACCTACCGGGAGGTCAACGAGCGTTTCGCGGAGCGGGACGACTTGAAGCGGGCGTGCATCTACTGGGTGCACGACTACCACCTGATGCTCCTGCCGCAGCTCCTGCGGCGACGTGGCGCCGAGGGAGTGATCTCGTTCTTCCTCCACATCCCGTTCCCGGCCCCCGAGGTCTTCGCGCGGATGCCGTGGCGCACGCAGATCCTGGACGGGCTCCTGGGCGCGGACGTCGTCTCGTTCCACACCGAGGGATACTGCGACAACTTTCTCCGCACCGTCGCCCGGCTCCGCGACGACGCGACGATCGAGGGGAAGGAGATCCGGCTCACCGACGGCCGCAGGGTGCGCGTGGAGGCGCACCCGATCTCGATCGACGCTTCGGACTTCGCCGAGCGCGCGCAGCGGCCCGGGGTGGATCGCTACCTCGGCGGCCTCCGGCGCCAGTTCGAGGGGCGACGTGTCCTTCTCGGGGTCGACCGGCTCGACTACACGAAGGGGATCGTCGAGCGGCTCCGCGCGATCGAGCTCCTGTTCGAGCTCCGGCGCGAGCTCCGCGGCGAGATCGCGTTCGTCCAGGTCGCCGTTCCGAGCCGTGGGGACATTCGGGAGTATCGCGAGCTCCGAGCGACCGTGGAGGAGCTCGTCGGCCGGATCAACGGGCGCTTCACCGAGCCCGGGATGGACGTGCCGGTCCACTACCTCTATCGCGGGGTCACGCCCGACCGGCTACTCGCGTACTACCGGCTCGCCGACGTCTGTCTCGTGACCCCGCTCGCGGACGGGATGAATCTGGTCGCAAAGGAGTTCGTCACGACGCAGGCCGCGACAGGCGGTTCCGGAGCGCTCGTCCTCAGCGAGTTCACCGGCGCGATTGCAGAGCTGCGCGAGGCGCTGCCCTGCAATCCGTTCGATCTCGACGGACTCGTGGGGACGATCGAGCTGGCCCTGGAGCTGGAGGAGGACGATCGCCGCCACCGGCTGACCCGAATGGCGAAGACGGTTGCCCGCAACGACGTCTTTCACTGGGCCGAGCTGGAGCTCCGAGCCGCGGGCAGAGCGGCTCGGAAAAGAAGCGGGTAGGCGTCGGGGCATCCCCCGAACGAGGGAGCGCACGGCGTCGAAAAAGCCCGATGCTGAGAGAACGCCACGGTTCTCCGTGCCCCCCAGCTATGGATGATCCTGCCCGCACAGCCGTCGACCGTGCCGGAAATCTGATCCGGCTGGTTCACGCCGGTCCGATTCCGGGCGAAGGAGCCCCGTCTGAGGACGGGCTCGTCGACTCCTATCGCCAGCTCGCGGACGTCTTCCACGAGCTGCTCTCCGAGCAGAGTCTCGATGCCCTGCTCGACCGGATCGCGGACGCGCTCGGCGAGCTGATCCCGTACGAGGCGCTCCACGTCTACGAGGCGGACGAGTCCAAGCGCGAGCTCGTGCCGCTGCTCGTCCGAAGCGAATGGGCGAACGAGATCCTGAGTGAGCGCTTCCCGTACGGCGAAGGAATCACCGGTTGGGCCGTCGACCAGCGCGAGCCCGTGCTCGCGAACCAGGCCCACCTCCATCCACGCGTGCGCTTCGTCCCCGGGACGCCCGTCGAGCCCGAGGCGCTGATCGTCGTCCCGATGCTCGCCCGCGGCCTCCTCAAGGGCACTTTCAACATCTATCGGATCGGGGAGGAAGCGTCGTTCAGCGAGCAGGAGTTCGAGCTCGCGAAGCGCTTCGGCGACGCCGCCGCGCTCGCGCTCGACAATGCTCACATCCGGGCGCGGCTCGAGCATCAGGCCCAGACCGATTCGCTGACCGGCCTCTTCAACCACCGCTACTTCCACGAGCGGCTCCGGCGCGAGTTGACCCGCGCAGCCGGCGCCCACGACTCCGTCGCCGTGGTGATGATCGACATCGACGACTTCAAGAAGGTGAACGACGTCTACGGACACGGCGTCGGCGATCAGGTGCTGGCGGAGCTCGCCGACCACCTGCGCGCGACCGTGCGCTCGAGCGACGTCGTCTGCCGGATCGGCGGCGAGGAGTTCGCGGTGATCGTGACCGCCAGCGAGGAGGCCCATGCGGTCGCACTCGCAAACCGGCTTGCAACGCGCCTCGACGGGGTCGAGCTCGACGTGGCGGGAAAGATCGCGGTCTCGATCGGAATCGCCCACGGGCCGGATCACGCCGCGAATCCGCGCGAGCTCGTGGCCTGCGCCGAGGCGGCGATGATGACCGCCAAGGCCCACGGCAAGAACCAGGTCGTCCTCTTCGACGAGTTCGCGACCGAGCGGCCGGGGTCGAAGGAAGTCCGGCGTGAGGACGTTCGCTCGATCGCGCACCTGAAGATGCTCCAGTCGCTCGGCGGCAAGCTGAACCGGCTCAACGACGTCCGCGAGATCGGGATGGCGATCGCGAACGAGCTGCGCCTGCTGATCGATTACCACAACTGCCGCGTCTTCCTTCGCGAGGGCGACCACCTCCTCCCGATCGCCTTCCAGGGCGCGCTCGCCGGCTCCGACGGCGCTGCGTACGAGGTGTTGGCGGCCAAGGTCGGCGACGGCTTCACGGGCTGGGTCGCGGAGCATGGCGAATCGCTCCTGCTTCCCGACGCGGCCAAGTGCGAGTTCGCCGTCGACATCGAGGGAACCGACTCGATCGAGGAGTCGGTGATCGCCGTTCCGCTCAGCCTCGGCTCGCGCGTCCTCGGCGTGATCGTCGTCTCTAAGCTCGGTCTCGGCCAGCTCGACGACGACGACATGCGGCTCATGGAAGTGCTCTCGGGGCACGCGGCCGTCGCGCTCGAGAACGCGCGCCTCTACGAGGCCCAGCGCCGGGAGGCGCAGAGCGCGCACGCGCTGCTCGGCTTCAGCCGCGAGCTCGCGAGCGCGGAGGGCCTCGAGGACGTGCTCGATCGGGTCGTCGAAGGGTCGGCGCGGCTTCTCGAGGCCCCCACGCTTCGCTCTGGCTCCAGGAGTCTCGCGGCGGAGACCTGATCGGCTCGGCCGCTTTCGGCTACGAGGACGACCTCGTGCTCGGAAAGCGGTACGCCGCCGACAAGGTGGCGCCTTTCGCGGCGCTGACCGACCCCTTCCTCCTGACCCCTGAGCAGTACAGCGCCTTCGCGAGCCCGCCCGCCGGCTCCTCGGGCGCCTACGCGATCGCCCCGTTCACGGTCGACGGCCGCTGGGGCGTGATCGCGGTCGGCTCGCCGGGCCCGCTGAGCTTCGGCGAGCGCGAGCTCGACCTGCTCGGCGGCCTCGCCCACCAGGCGAAGCTCGCAATCGCGAACGCGTCCAGCTTCGCGTCGCTCGAGCGCACCTTCCTCTCGACCGTCGAGGCGCTCGCGAACGCCCTCGAGGCGCGGGACGAGTACACCTCCTCGCACGCACGCTGGATCACCGACACCGCCCTTCGCGTCGGTCAGGAGCTGGGACTCGCTACCGACACGCTGAAGCGGCTCGAGCTCGGCGCGCTCTTCCACGACATCGGCAAGATCGGGATCCCGAACTCCGTCCTCCTCAAGCCCGGCCCGCTGACCGAGGACGAGCGCGCCCTGATCGAGACCCACCCAGAACTCGGGGAGCGGATCCTCGCCCCGATCGATCAGCTCGGCGACGTCTGCACGATCGTCCGCGCCTGCCACGAGCGCTGGGACGGACAGGGCTACCCGGACAACAAGTCCGGCGAGGAGATCCCGCTCGAGTCGCGGATCATCTTCGCCTGCGACGCCTTCCACGCGATGACGACCGATCGTCCGTACCGGAACCGGCTCCCCGACGAGGAAGCGCTGCGCCGGCTCGAGGAGGCGAAGGGGTCGCAGTTCGACCCGGCCGTCGTCGACGTCTGCCTCCGCGTACTCGCGTCGACCGCCTAGACGATCCTTTCGGCCAGGAGCCGCTGCGGCGTCCGGAGAACGTCCTGCCACTCGCTCCCGAGCTCGAGCTCGGCCAGCTCGCCGCGAAGCGCGACCGCGACGAGCACCTCCCCGCCGCGCACGAACGCGCAGGTGTCCGGACCGGCCGCCACGGGCTCATAGCTGCCCGCGAACGCATCGGGCCGGCGCGCCCGGAGCGTGAGAGTGCGACGGATCAGGTCGAGCTTCGGCGGCGGCTCGTCCGAGACGAGCGCAGCTCGTAGCCCCTCCCAGTCGACCGGCCGGCGGTTGTCCGGATCGACGAGCGCGAGCAGCTCCGTTTCGTCACCGCCGTAGATGTCAGGCACCCCGGGGCAGGTCAGCTTCAGGAGCACCTGGCCGAGCGACACCTCCCGGCCACGCTCGGCGACGCGCTCGGCGAACGGGACGAAGTCAGCGAGGAACCCCTCGTGCGAGAGGAGGCCCGTCGCCACGCCTTGACCGCCGCCTCCCACTCATGGTCTTGCTCGATCCAGTTCGTGTTGACCTTCGCCTCGCGGAGCGCCTTGTCGAGGTACTGCTCGAGCCGGCCTGAGTAGTCCGATTCAGGCTCGAGCGGCCAGGTCCCGATGAGCGTCTGGTAGACGAGGTACTCCTCGTTCCGGTCAGCGGTGCCGCCGGTCAACTCGTGCCAGCGAGCGACCCGCTCGGCCCACTCGGGCGCGAGCGAGCCGAGGACGCCGATCCTGGCCCGGGTGTCCGCGCTCCGCTTCGTGTCGTGGGTCATCGTCGAGAGAAGATGCAGTGGGAACCGCTCCGCCCGCGCCAGGTTCGCACGATGGAACTCCTCGACGGAGAGCGTGAAGCGGGCGGGGTCTCCGCCGACCTCGTTCAGCGCGACGAGCCCGTTCCAGCGGTAGAAGGCGGTGTCCTCGACGCCCTTCGCGTGCACCGGCGGGGTCGTCTGCTGGAAGCGGACGACGAACGCATCGTGGCCCCGCTCCTCGAGGAGCAGCACCCGGGTCAGGAGGTCCGAGAGCCCCGCCTCCTCGATCTGCTTCCGATCCTCCGGCTCGACCTCGCCGACGTCTGGCTCGACGTAGGTGCGGTAGACGTGGAACGACGCGAGCGCGGCCTCGAGATCGCACGCGAACGGCAGCCAGCTCGCGAGCTGCTCCGCCTCGCTCGCAAAGGTCGTCCGCGCCTCGCGGAGCTTCGCCTCGTCGGCGTGCTCGGCGAACGGACGGCTGTCGCGGGTGAACGACGCGTAGAACCGGGTCAGCGGCTCCTCGCCGGCCGGATCGACGAAGAGCGCCGTCACGTCGTTCAGGAACTCGTAGCCGACCGTGCCCTCGACCGGCCAGTCGCGAAGCTTCTCGCCGGGCTCGAGGATCTTTTCGATCCAGACGTGCTCGACCCCCGCCTCGCGCAGCCGCTCGAGATAGCGGCGCGGGTTCGCGAGGCCGTCGGGGTGATCGATCCGGACCCCGTCGATCAACCCTTCCCGGGCGAGCTCGACCGACCTTCGCGTGCGTCGCCTCCCAGACCTCGGGATCCTCGACCCGCACGCCTGCGAGCTCGCCGACGTCGAAGAAGCGCCGGTGCATGCCCGTGCGCCAGTCGAGGTCGAAGAACTTCGCGCGCCAGAGCGGGTCGCGCCAGAACGGGTTCTCCTCCTCGCTCGTCGCCATGTGATTCGGGACGATGTCGAGGACGATCCCCAGGCCGGCCTCGTGCGCCGCCTCGCAGAGCGAGCGGAACTCGTCCTCGCCGCCGAGCTCGTCCGAGATCCGGGTGGGGTCGACGACGTCGTAGCCATGGGTCGAGCCCGAGCGCGCCTGCAGCGAGGGCGAGAGGTAGAGGTGTGAGACCCCGAGGTCGCGCAGGTAGGGCACGAGCCCGCGCGCGTCCGCGAAGCGCAACCCCGGCCCGAGCTGGAGCCGATAGGTGCAGCGGAACGCGGTCGCCACTCAGGCGATCCGGCGGAGGACGACGAGCGAGCGGTTCTCGACCGGAACGACGCCCCGGGCCGGGTAGACCCCCGCGCCGGGCTCGAGCTCGGGCTCGGCGGTCGAGAGCTCGTAGGCCCAGCGGCGCCCGAACGAGACCGCGGGCAGCGTGAAGACGACGGCGTCCGGAAACGCGTTGAAGAGGATCAGGAAGGTGTCGTCGATCACGGGCGCGCCCTGCTGGCTGACGGTCGGGATCTCGCCCCCGTTCAGGAAGACGCCGAGCGTGTGCGTGTCCCCCGTCTGCCAGTTACGCTGCGTCATCTTGCGCCCGTCGGGCCGGAACCACCAGACGTCGGGCGAGCCCGAGCCCAGCGACTCCTCACCGCGGAGAAAGTCGGCGCGGCGGAAGACTGGATGACGGGAGCGGAAGTCGAGCAGCCGCTTCGTGAAGGTGAGCTGCCGTCTCGCCCGCTCGTCCAGGTTCCAGTCGAACCACGAGATCTCGTTGTCCTGGCAGTAGCCGTTGTTGTTCCCGCCCTGCGTGCGCGCGAACTCGTCCCCGCCGAGCAGCATCGGCACCCCCTGGGAGAGCACGAGCGTGGCCAGGAAGTTCCGCTGCTGTCGCTCGCGGAGCTCGACGATTGCCGGATCGTCCGTTTCCCCCTCGACGCCGTGATTCCAGCTCCGGTTGTGGCTCTCGCCGTCCTGATTTCCCTCCAGGTTCGCCTCGTTCCGCTTCTCGTTGTAGGTGACGAGGTCTCGGAGCGTGAATCCGTCGTGCGCCGTGATGAAGTTGATCGAGGCGAACGGCTTTCGTCCGTCGTGCTGGTAGAGATCGCTCGAGCCTGTGAACCGTGAGGCGAACTCCGCGACCGCCTCCTCCCCGCGCCAGAAGTCGCGCATGGTGTCCCGGTAGATCCCGTTCCACTCCGTCCAGAGCACCGGGAAGTTGCCGACCTGGTAGCCGCCTTCGCCGACGTCCCACGGCTCTGCGATCAGCTTCACCTGGGAGAGGATCGGATCCTGGTGGATGATGTCGAAGAAGGCCGAGAGCCGATCGACCTCGTGGAGCTCGCGCGCGAGCGCGGAGGCGAGGTCGAAGCGGAAGCCGTCGACGTGGCACTCGATCACGAAGTAGCGGAGCGAGTCCATGATCAGCCGCAAGACCGAGGGATGCACCGGGTTGAGCGAGTTGCCCGTGCCGGTGTAGTCCGTGTAGAAGCGCGGATCCTCCGCCACGGTCCGGTAGTACGAGTAGTTGTCGATCCCCTTGAAGGAGAGCATCGGGCCGAGGTGGTTCCCCTCGGCGGTGTGGTTGTAGACGACGTCGAGGATCACCTCGATCCCGGCGCGGTGCAGCGCCTTGACCATCCCCTTGAACTCGCGCACCTGATCGCCGGTCGTGCCGGTAGCGGCGTAACCGGCGTGCGGCGCCAGGTAGCCGATCGAGCTGTAGCCCCAGTAGTTCGAGAGCCCCTTTTCCGCCAGAGCCTGCTCGTCGGCGATGTGGTGGATCGGGAGGAGCTCGACGGCGGTCACGCCGAGCTCCTTCAGGTACGCGATCGCCGGTGCCGACGCGAGCCCCGCGTAGTGGCCTCGGAGCTCCTCGCGCACGCCCTCCATCTGCTTCGTGAAGCCCTTCACGTGCACCTCGTAGATCACCGTCTCGTGCCAGGGAGTCTCCAGGTGGCGGTCGCCCTCCCAGTCGAACGACTCGTCGACGACGATCCCCTTCGGAATCGCGGCCGCGTCGTCCTCGTCGTCCCGCTCGAGATCGAAGCCCCCGTCGTCGGGGACGTACGGGAGGGTGTTCGCGCGCTCCCAGAGCACCGGACCCTCGATCGCCTTCGCGTACGGGTCGATCAGGAGCTTGTGCGGGTTGAACCGGTGGCCTTCCGCGGGCGCCCAACGGCCGTGGACCCGATAGCCGTAGCGCTGGCCGGGACCGACCCCCGGGACGTAGCCGTGCCAGTTGAAGGCGGTGCGCTCGTTCAGCTCGTAGCGCGTCTCGCGATCCTCGGCGTCGAACAGGCAGAGCTCGACCCGCTGTGCGTTCTCGGAGAAGAGTGAGAAGTTCGTGCCTTCGCCATCCCAGAGCGGACCGAGCGGGAATGGCTTGCCGGGCCAGACCTTCACCGCAGCTCGACTGTCTCGTTCGTGAAGTCGGCGACGAGCGTGTGCTCGCCACGGCGCAGGGTCAACGTGCGCGCCGCCTCGTCGCTCTCGACCGCGAGCTCGCGGGGGAGTTCGCGGCGCAGGCGCAGCAACTCGGCGACGAGCGGGTCCGGCGGGCCCGGCGAGAGCTTCGAGCGCGTGAAGGTCTCGCGCGCCTGCGGGTCGGGCACGTCGGCG
>DATLXM010000010.1:0-3990 GCA_035575835.1 Gaiellaceae bacterium | reverse complement strand
GGCGAGCCCTCGCTCCAGGTGGTCGACCTCGTCCTGCTCGCGAAGATCCGAGTGCCGCTCCCCGACACGTTCCACGGGCTGACGGATGTCGAGCAGCGTTATCGGAAGCGCTACCTCGATCTGCTGATGAACGAGGAGACGCGCCGCAGTTTCGAGATCCGGACGCGCGCGGTCTCGGAGATCCGGCGCGCCCTCGACGAGGACGGCTTCCTCGAGGTCGAGACGCCGGTGCTGCAGCCGCGCTACGGCGGCGGCTTCGCGACCCCGTTCCTCACCCACTACGACGAGCTCGACCAGGACATGTACCTGCGGATCGCGACCGAGCTCTATCTGAAGCGCCTGATCGTGGGCGGGCTCGAGCGCGTCTACGAGATCGGGAAGGACTTCCGGAACGAGGGCTTCTCCTACAAGAACTCGCCCGAGTTCACGATGCTCGAGTGGTACGAGGCCTACGCGGGCTACGAGGACGCAATGGCCCGGATGGAGCGGCTCGTCGAGCGGGTCGCGCTGGCGGCGCTCGGGACGACGAAGGTCTCCTTCCGCGGGCACGAGGTCGACCTGAAGGCGCCGTGGCGCCGGCTCAAGCTCGCGGACGCGCTGGCCGAGCACGGGCTCTGGATCCGGGACCCGGACGAGCTTCGGGCCGCGCTCGATGACCGCGGGGTCGATACGGCGCGCGACCACACCTGGGCGCAGCTCGCCGACCACGCGCTCTCCTCGTTCGTCGAGCCCTCCCTGATCGAGCCGACGATCCTCTACGACTACCCGGTCGAGCTCTCGCCGTTCGCCCGCACGACCGAGGACGACCCGGGGCTCGTCGAGCGGTTCGAGTACTTCGTCGCGGGGTTCGAGCTCGGAAACGCCTACAGCGAGATCAACGATCCAGAGGAGCAGGCCGCACGCTTCCGGGAACAGAGCGCCGAGAAGCTGGCGGGCGCAGCCGAGTTCATCGAGGACGATCCCGACTACATCGAGGCGCTCTCCTACGGGATGCCGCCGACCGCCGGGCTCGGGCTCGGGATCGACCGGCTCGCAATGCTGCTGACGGGGAGTGAGACGATTCGGGACGTGATCCTCTTCCCGGCCCTGAAGGAGCGCTCGTAGGCCCGTTCGAGCGCCGGGACTGGCTGCTCGTGGCGGCCGGGCTCGCCGCGGGTCTCGTCGCGGCACTGCTCGTCACGCTCGCGCTGCCGTCGACCTACCGGGCCTCGGGCGCGGTGATCCTCGTCCGCCAGGGTCAGCCGCCGGGCGGTGATCCGGAGCTCGCGCAGGCAGTCGTCGCCGCGCGGGAGCTCCTTCGCAGCCGCGCTGTGGCCGACTCCGCGGTCGCGAACCTGAAGCTGGGCGGCTCGCCCGAGGACCTTCTCGACGACGTCACCGTCTCGGCGGAGCCGGACACGTCGCTCGTGCGGTTCTCCGTCGACGCGGACGACGGCGAGCAGGCCCGGCGGATCGGCCAGGAGTTGGCCGAGGTCTTCACCGTCCTCTACAACGGCCGCTTCGGGCCCGGGACGACAGCGTCGATCTGGGAGGCGCCGCAGGCGGAGGAAGGGAAGGTCTCGCCCCGGCCGGGGCTGAACTTGGCGCTCGGAGGCGGGCTCGGCCTCCTCACGGGCGCAGGCCTCCTCGTCGGGCGGCGCAGGAGGCGCGGCGAGCCCGCTTCCGCAGCAGCGCCCTCGACGCCGGTTGCGGCCGCGCCGCCCGTCACGCCTGCGCCGGCGCCGCCGCCCGACCCGCGCGTCCAGGAGCGGGTCGCGGCCGTGACCGCTCGTGAGCTCGCGCTCGCGCGTCGCGCAGCGAAGCTCGCACTGCGGGAGCGCGAGCTGGTCGCCGCCCGGCCGCCTCTGCCCGAGCCGGAACTCGAGCAGGTCGTCCCGGAGCAGGAACCGGTCGTCTCGGAGCCCGAGCCCGAGCCCGAGCCGGTCGTCTCGGAGCCGGAGCCTGCAGCCCCGGTGCCGATGGCGGAGCCGCGCCTCGAGCCGTTCGTCCGCCCGCGCCTCGGCGAGTGGACGATCGGCGACGTCGAGCGGCTGCTCGCCGAGCAGGGGAACGCGTTTCCGGAGCAGACCGAGGAGCTCGGCTTCTACCTCGACTCGTTCCGCGACGTCGCCGGCCCGGACGGGAGCCTGCCCGCGCGGGTCGAGATCGTGATCGAGGACGTCTTCGCCGACCTGATCGATCGCGCCCGCTCAGCCGCGTCGTAGAGACCACCGCGACCGCCGGGCGGGGAGTGACGCCGGTCTCGGGGGTGGTGGCTCGTCGGCCACGATCGCGGCGGGTACGTCGTGCGTCAGCCAGGCGGCGAGTGGTGCATCGGCGAGAACCTCGACCGCTGCTCTCATACCGACCTCCCGGATGCTCGGCGTATGCGCGTCGCTCGCGATCAGGTGGGCGAGCCCCTCCGAGACGAGCTCGAGCGCGACCCGTTGCGTCGTTCGTCCCAGGCGTCCGTCAATGCTGGCCGCCGTGATCTGGACGAGCGCTCCGGCCGCGACGAGGGGAGCAAGGCGATGGAGATCGGCCTTGACCTCGGCATTCCGCTCCGGATGGGCGAGGACAGGAACCAGCCCGTCGAGCTGCAGTCGGAAGATTCGATCCTGAAGGTCGAGGGGCCACCCGCCATAGGGGAACTCGGTCAGCACGTAGCGGCTCCCGGCGAGCGCGAAGCGCCGGACTTCAGCCGGCTGGAGCAGGTGGAGCCTGTCGAGTGCGACCTCACCTCCACGATGAAGCTCGAGCGGGATCTGTTCGGACGCGAGCGCCGCTCGGAGTTCGTCGACGAGCTCCTCCATCCGCTCGGCCGAGGTTGGGAAGTCGGAGCGCACGTGCGGCGTGGCCGCGATGGCCGTGATCCCGTCAGCCACCGCAGCACGCGCGAGCGCGAGGCTCTCCGCGAGCGAAGCGGCCCCGTCGTCGATGCCGGGGAGGATGTGCGAGTGGAGATCGATCACGGTCGTCGGCGGGCATGATCGCCGTCCATGTCTGCGGCTGTCGCACTCGAGCTCCGCCAGCTGGATCCGGAGCTCGTCGCAGAGTGGGATGCGCTCGCGGTGCGACTCGAAGCTCGACCGTGGCTGCGGCCGGGCTGGTTCGAGGCGTGGACTGCGGCCTTCGGCGAGGAGGTCGACCTGGTCTGCGGCCGCCGAGAAGGCGAGTTGGTCGCTCTCGTGCCGCTCATCCGCGGACGGCTTGGACGCCGCGTCTCTCCGGCCAACTGGCACTCACCCGCCTTCGACGCGCTCGCCGAGGACAACGAAGCGGCGCTCGCCGTGGTCGACGCCTCTCGCCGCGGCGCCGCGAGCCTGTCGCTGCGCTTCCTCGACCGCGAGGGCTCCGCCTACCCCGCGTTGGCCGCGCTCGCGGCCCGCCACGACCTGCGGACGCTCTCACGCGTGATCCTCCGCTCCCCGTACGTCGAGATCTCCGGCGAGTGGGGCGACTACGAGCGCGCGCTCAGCGGGAATCTGCGTCACGACCTGGGCCGCCGGACTCGACGGCTGCACGAGGCAGGCGAGGTGGAGGTCCAGACCGTCGACGGCTCGGAGCGGTTGCCCGAGCTGCTCGAGGAGGGGTTCGCCGTCGAGGCCTCCGGCTGGAAAGGGCGCGAAGGAACGGCATCGCCTCGCGCGACGACACGAGGGCGTTCTACACGCAGCTCGCGACGTGGCAGCGGCCGAAGAATGGCTCCGCCTCGTCTTCCTTCGCCTCGATGGTCGCCCCCTCGCGTTCCAGTACTGCTTCGAGCACGACGGCGCCCTGCTCTGGTTCAAAGCGCCGCCGGGCCGGGCTGCGTCAGCGACTTGCCGAGCGGCGGGCGACCTGAGCGAGGTGCGCGAGAGCGGGGGCCGGGTCTCCCGCTTCGAAAATGGGTTGGGTCGCACCGAGCGCGAAGCGGAGCCACTCACGCAGGCCGAGCCGGCCGGCTCGGCGAAGCTCGCGAACTGCCCGGAGATCCGAGGAGAGCAGGACGCAGCGGCGGCCGACCTCATA
>DATLXM010000009.1:0-7172 GCA_035575835.1 Gaiellaceae bacterium | reverse complement strand
GGGTCGGAGGCGGGTGCGTAGAGCATTCGCTGCGGGCCTTCGTTGCCTGCCGCTGCGACGACCACGGTGCCGGTCAGCCAGAGCCGCCGCGCCGCGATCGAGAGCGGATCCCGGAGGCCATAGTTCGCGAAGCCGGAGTGGAGCGAGAAGTTCGCGACCCGGATCCCGTACTCGGCCTTGAGCCGGTAGACCCAGTCGGCGGCCGCGATCACGTCGCTCGTCCGCGCCATTCCGTTCCTGTCGATCACGTCGAGCGAGACGATCTTCGACCCCGATGAGACGCCCGGGTACGCCGGTGACGCGCCTGCGGCCAGCCCGGCGACGAGCGTCCCGTGACCGCTGTCGTCGCCGGTCGCGTTCGGCTCGCTCGAGTTCAGATTGACGCTCGCGACGAGGCGAGGGCCGAAGTCCGCGGTGCGGCCGAGCTCGACTCCCGAGTCGATCACGGCAATCGCAGGAGCATTTGGAGCGGGTGAGCCGGCACCGCTCCAGAGCGAGTCGACGTCGATCGCCTGCGGCCAGGCGGTCTCAGCAGCGGCCGGCGTGACGGGCCCGTCCGGGGTGATCCCGGCGATCCCCTCGCGCTTCGCGAGCGCCACGAGCTGATCGCCCCTGAGCTCGGTTGCGATCCCGCGGAAGAGCGCGTACTCCCGGCGAAGCTTTCCGGCGCCGGCGCCGAGCTCGCCCTTGAGCGTCTTCATTGCGAGCTTGGCGTCGCCGACGACGATCACGTCGAACGTCGCGGCCGGGTTGGCCTTCGCCTGCTCGAGCAGTGGCTGCGGCACGAACGCGGCAGCGTCCGCGCGACTGGGCGCGAGTGCGCAGGCAAGCGCGATCGCCCCGACCCACACGCTGAGCACGAGCTTGACGCGCCGCGACGGGCGCGGCACAGCTGAACCTGAAGTCATTCGTTCCCCGGAGAGCTATCTGGCGGGCCCCACTGCCCGCTCACCGCTCCAGGCTTGACCATTGTCGTAGCTTTCTGAATCCCCGGATCGGCGCGACTCTCCCGCCCGGAACGGCGTGAATCCACTCACCCGTTCGGGGTAGGCCGCGGTCGGCCGGGCGCCTAGGCGTCGAGCGCGCGGCGGAGCGTCGAGACGTACTCCCGCAAGGCCGCGGGGCCGCTTTCGGCGATCTCGACGGCCCGGGTGCCGACGGCGATTCCGTCGGTCAGGTCGGCCGCCACACGCGCCTGCTCGGGCGTCGAGATCCCGAATCCCGCGTAGAGCGGCACCTGCGGGGCGGCTGCGCGCGCCCGCTCGGCGAGCCCCGCGAGCGCGCTCGAGACCTCCGTGCGGGCCCCGGTCGTCCCCGTCACGCTGACGAGGTAGAGCCAGCCGTCGGTCTCGGCCCCCGCCTGCCGGAGCCGCTCGTCGGTCGAGGTCGGGGCGACGAGGTGGACCCGGCGCAGCTCGGGCCGATCCCCCGCTGGGAGGTCGACCACGATCATGCTCGTGGCGCCGGCCGCGCGGGCGTCAGTGCCGAAGCGCTCCCAGCCGTAGGCCTCGAGGAGCGAGCAGTAGGTCATGGGGACGAGCGGGACGTCCACGCGCGCGCGGATGGCCGCAAGCCCCTCCAGGCACGCCTGCGTGCGCATCCCCTGCGCGAGCGCCTTCTCGGCCGCACGGCGGATCACGGGTCCGTCAGCGAGCGGGTCGGAAAAAGGAAAGCCGAGCTCGATGAGGTCGGCGCCGCCCTCGACCGCGGCCTCGGCGAGCGCGGGCGTCTCGGGACCCGACATGAGGTAGATGACGAGGGTCTTCTCAGCCATCGGCCCGGGTGTGCTCACGAGCGGGACAGGACCTCGGCGAGGTCCTTGTCGCCGCGACCTGAGAGGCAGACGATGATCAGCTCCGCTTCGAGCTCCTCGACTCGCGCGAGCGCGTGTGAGGGCTCGAGGGCGGGGATGATCCCTTCGGTTCGGGTCAGCCGGCGGAACGCAGCCAGCGCCTCCTCGTCGGTCGTGCCGACGTAACGCGCGCGGCCGGAGTCGCGGAGGAACGCGTGCTCGGGGCCGACCCCGGGGTAGTCGAGCCCCGCGGAGATCGAATGCGCATCGGTGATCTGGCCGTCCTCGTCGGCGAGCACGGAGGAGCGTGAGCCGTGCAGGACCCCGGGCCGGCCGGTGCCGAGGCTCGCCGCTCCAGCCGCCTCGACTCCGACGATCTCGACCTCGGCGTCGTCCAGGAAGCCGGCGAACATCCCGATCGCGTTCGAGCCGCCGCCGACGCAGGCGATCACCGCGTCCGGGAGGCGGCCCTCGACGTCGAGGATCTGGGCGCGGGCCTCGCGCCCGATCACGGCCTGAAGCTCGCGCACGATCTCCGGGTACGGGGCGGGGCCGACGCACGAGCCGATCAGGTAGTGCGTGTCCTCGACGTTCGTGATCCAGTCGCGGATCGCCTCACTCGTCGCTTCCTTCAGCGTCTTGGTCCCGAACTCGACGGGGCGCACCTCGGCCCCGAGGAGGCCCATCCGCTCGACGTTCGGGCGCTGACGGCGCATGTCCTCGCGGCCCATGTAGACGACGCAGTCGAGGCCGAAGCGGGCGCAGACCGTGGCGGTCGCGACCCCGTGCTGGCCCGCGCCGGTCTCCGCGACGATCCGCTGCTTGCCGAGCCGGCGCGCGAGCACCGCCTGACCGAGCGCGTTGTTCAGCTTGTGGGCGCCGGTGTGGAGGAGATCCTCCCGCTTGAGGTAGAGCCGCTTCGACGGTGCGAACCGCTCGGCGCGAGTGAGCGGAGTCGGGCGTCCCGCGTACGTCGCCGCGAGGTGGTCGAGCTCCGCCCGGAAGGAGTCGTCGGCGAGTGCGGCCTCCCAGGCGCTCCTGAGCTCGTCGAGTGCCGGGATCAGCGTCTCGGGGACGTAACGGCCGCCGTAGGTGCCGTAGGTGGACGTCACGTCGTTCTCCGATCCGCTCGCGCCGCCTCGACGTAGGCTCGAATCTTCGCGTGATCCTTGATCCCGGGCTCGACCTCGAGCCGCGAGCTCGCATCCACGGCCCACGGTCGAACCGCTGCGATCGCATTGCCGACGTTCTCGGCATCGAGGCCGCCCGCGAGCATCACGCGACCCTGGACCGCCGAGGCGCGCATGAAGTGGAGCGGATCGTCCTCCTGCCACGGGAGGTCGACGACGCTCCCTACCCGCTCGCCCTCGCGCAGGAGCACGGCGTCGCGGCTGCGGTGGTCGCCATTCCGGCCGTAGAGCTGGTCGAGCCCGGCCGGAGATTCGCCGGTCTCGCCGACCCAGACTGCGACCGCGAGGAGCGTCTCCGGCACGTCGAGCACCGCTTCGGCCTGGCGCGGGCTCTCCTTGGCCAGGATGAAGCCGGCGAGGTCGGCACCCGCCTCGGCGGCCGCGGCCACGTCTTCCTCGCGGGTCAGCCCGCAGACCTTGACGAGCGGGCGCGCGAGCAGGTCGGCGAGTTTCTCGGCGGGGTCGGGCGCCTGCATCAGCGCTGAGCCGACGAGGATCGCATCCGCTCCGGCGAGCTCGGCCGCGGCTCCCTGCGCACGGGTATGGATCCCGCTCTCGGCGATCGCGACCCGGTCATCCGGGATTCGAGAGACGAGCTCGAGCTGTGCGGCCCGGTCGATCTCGAAAGTCGAGAGGTCGCGCGCGTTGACCCCGATCACGGGCGCGCCGAGCGCAATCGCGCGTTCGAGCTCATAGGCGTCGTGGGCCTCGACGAGGGTGTCGAGGCCGAGGTCTGTCGCCAGGCCAATGAGCCGGGTGACGGCGTCGTCGTCGAGATCGCGCAGGAGCAGCAGCGCCGCGTCGGCGCCGGCCTCCTTCGCGGTTCGGAGGTGCTCCTCGGTCGAGAAGAAGCCCTTCGCAAGCAAGGGCACCCGCGAGGTCGCACGGGCCGCTCGCAAGTCGTCCCAGGTGCCGCCGAAGCGCGCGTCGACGAGGACGGAGACGGCGGCGGCGCCAGCCTTCTCGTAGGCCGCAGCGATCGAGCCGGGATCGGCGTCCGGGCGGATGTCGCCGAGGGACGGGGAGCGGCGCTTGATCTCGGCGATCGCGCCGAGGCCCGCGGCCCGGAGGCCGTCCTCAAACCGCATGGCTGAACCTCACGAGCTCGTCGAGCCGCGCGGCGGCGGCGCCTGAGTCGATGGTCTCGCGCGCGAGCTCGAGGCCCTCGCGCAGGTCGGCGGCATGGCCGGCGGCCGCGATCCCGCCCGCAGCGTTGAGGAGCACGGCCGAGCGATGGCCGCCCCCCGCGCCTGCAAGGACGTCGCGCAGCGCCCGTGCGTTCGCGGCGGGCTCGCCGCCACGGAGCTCGGCCGGGTCGCAGCGCGGGATCCCGAGCTCCTCCGGGTCGAGCTGGTAGCGGCGCACCTCGCCCTCCTCGACCTCGCAGACGAGGTTCGGGCCGGTGGGTGAGAGCTCGTCGAGACCGCCCGCGCCATGGACGACGAAGGCCCGCTTCGCGCCGAGCTGAACGAGCGCGTCGGCGAGCACCGGAGCGAGCTCCGGAGCGTAGACACCGAGGACGAGCGCGCGTGCGCCCGCCGGGTTGGTCAGCGGTCCGAGCACGTTGAACACGGTACGTGTCGCGAGCTCGCGGCGCACGGGGGCAGCGTGCTTCATCGCGGGGTGGTGGGCCTGGGCGAAGAGGAAACCGAAGCCGAGCTCGTCGATCGAGCGCTCGATCCGCTCCGGGGGCTGCTCGAGTCGGAAGCCGAGCGCCTCGAGGACGTCGGCCGCGCCCGTCGTCGAAGAGGCGGCGCGGTTGCCATGCTTCGCGACAGCGGCGCCGGCCGCGGCTGCGACGAGGGCGGCGGCGGTCGAGATGTTGAAGGTGTTCGCGCCGTCGCCTCCGGTGCCGACGACGTCGACGAGGTCGGCACGTTTTGGTCGCACGGGGAGCACGTGCTCCCGCATCGCCTCGGCGCAGCCCGCGATCTCCTCCGCGGTCTCGCCCTTCAGGCGCAGCGCGACGAGGAAGGCGCCGATCTGGGCCGGCGTCGCCTCGCCGCGCATGATCTCGTTCATCACCTCACGGGCCTGCTCGCGACCGAGGTCGCGGCCGTCGAGGAGCTGGGCGAGCGCCTCCTGGATCATCCGAGGAAGTTCCTGCCCAGGCGGGCTCCGAGCGGGGTCAGAACGGACTCGGGGTGGAACTGAACGCCCTCGATCGGCAGCTCGCGGTGGCGGACGCCCATCACCTCTCCGTCCGGGGTGCGCGCCGAGACCTCGAGCTCGTCCGGGACCCGGACGGCGGCGAGCGAGTGATAGCGCCCGGCCTCGAGCCCCTGCGGCAGGCCTGCAAAGACACCTTTGCCGTCGTGCTCCACCTCCGAGGCCTTCCCGTGCAGCAGCGCCTTCGCGGCGCCGACCTCGCCGCCGAAGGCCTCCACGATCGCCTGGTGGCCCAGGCAGACCCCGAGCGTCGGCACATGGGGGCCGAGCCTGCGGATCAGCTCGACCGAGATTCCCGCGTCCTCCGGACGGCCCGGCCCGGGTGAGATCAGGAGGTGGGAGGGGGCGAGCGCCTCCGCCTCCTCCACCGTCAGCGCGTCGTTCCGGAAGACCCGCACCTCCGCGCCGAGCTCCTCGAACAGGTGCACGAGGTTGTAGGTGAACGAGTCGTAGTTGTCGATGACTAGGAGCAGAACTCCTCCTCGGCGAGCTCGATCGCAGCCTCGAGGGCAGCGAGCTTGTTCAGGCACTCCTCGTGCTCGGCGCCCGGATCGGAGTCTGCCACGATCCCCGCGCCCGCCTGGAGCCGGGCGACCCCGTCCTGGAGGACGATCGTCCGGATCGCGATGCAGGTGTCGAGCGTGCCGCCTGGCAGCGCGTAGCCGACGGCCCCCGCGTACGGGCCGCGGCGGTAGCCCTCGAGCTCGGAGACGATCTGCATCGCCCGCACCTTCGGCGCGCCGGAGACGGTGCCGGCGGGAAAGCAAGCCCTGAGGAGGTCGAAGGGTGTGACGCCGTCTCGCAGGTCGCCGACGACCTCGGAAACGAGGTGGGTGACGTGGGAAAACCGCTCCGGCTCGAGGAAGCGCTCGACGGAGACGCTGCCCGCGCGGCAGACGCGTGAGAGGTCGTTCCGGCCGAGGTCGACGAGCATGACGTGCTCGGCGCGATCCTTCGCCGAGTCGAGGAGCCGCTCGGCATCGCCCTCGCCCGGATGGGTCGTGCCCGCGATCGGGTTCAGGCTAGCCCGCCCGCCGCCGCACTTGACGAGCGTCTCCGGCGAGGAGCCGATCAGCGCCAGCTCCTCGAGCTCGAGCAGGAACAGATAGGGCGAGGGGTTGACCCGGCGGAGCGCGCGGTAGAGCTGCAGCGCGGTCGCCGGGGTCGGCCGCTCGGCCCGTTGCGAGAGCACCACCTGGAATGCGTCGCCGGCGCGGATGTACTCCTGGACGCGCGCGACGCCAGCCTCGTACTCGGGCCGCTCGGGGTAGCGGCGGGTCTGCCCGGGCCTGGACTCGACTGTGGGCTCGTCGAGGGCGAGCTCGCGCTCGAGCAGGGCCCCGACCTCGTCCGGCTCGCCGGCCAGGACTTCGGCGGTCCCGCTGCCGTGGTCGAAGCGCACGAGTGTGTCGGCGACGACGAATCGGCTCTCGGAAAGCCCGTGACCGGCGGCCGGGAGCGGCACGGTCGGCTCGAGCCTCGCGACGTGGTCGTAGGCGAGGTAGCCGACGACGGGCTCGTCGAGGAGCTCGGCCTCCTCGAACGAGACGACCTTCGACCCCGAGCCGATGAACGAGTGGCGCCCGAGGCGCCCCTGCTCGACGGACTCGAGCAGGAAGCTCGCGCTTCCGCCGGCGCGCAGGCGCAGGTAGGCGCCGAGCGGAGTCAGGAGATCTGTGGGGAGGCGCGTGGGCGTCACCTCCATAGACTGCCCGCAGATGGCGGTTCCGGAGCTTCTCGACGCACTTTTGCGCGCGCACGGCCCGAGCGGGCACGAGCAGCTCGCCTACGACGTCGTCCGCGGCGCGGTCGACGGGATCGCCGAGGTGGAGAGCGATACGGCCGGCAACCTCCTCGTCAGGCGCCCCGGAGCCTCGGCGGCGCCGCTCCTCGCGATCTTCGCCCACCTCGACGTGATCGGGCTCGCGGTCGCGCACGTCCAAGAGAGCGGCTTGCTCGCGGTGCACAAGCTCGCGGCCTCGCAGCCGGCGATCGCCTGGGGTCAGCGGGTGGAGATCAGG
>DATLXM010000008.1:0-3856 GCA_035575835.1 Gaiellaceae bacterium | reverse complement strand
TCGCGGGTGACCCAGAGCCGCGCCGTCCCCTCCTCCTCGCCGCTGCCACCGCAGCCGGCGAGGAAGAGAAGGACGAGAACGGCGACAAGTCCTCGCAGCCTCACTGCACCGCGTTCGAGCGAACCGCACCGGCTGCGACCGCCCGGACGAGACCGGTGTGCCGGCCGATGCAGGCCCGGCCCTGGCGCGTCCGGAAGCGCTTGCCGTCGACCGTCAGCGTCGCCGTCGCGGCGCGCGTCCGCTTGCCGGCGTCGGTCACCGACTCGGCCACGTAGCAATTGGCCGGAAGCCGCTTCAGCTCGAGCGTCGGCGGGCCGCCCGCGGTGCCGAAGACGGCGTAGTACCAGAGCACGACGTCACCGTCCTGCAGCACGACCTTGTCCGCGCCGACGGGTGGCGAGACGCCGTTGACCTTGAACACCCAGCCGGCCGAGCCTGCTGCGGCGTACTTGCCGATCTGACTGACGTAATCGCCAAAAGACGAGCTCGTCAGTGCGTAGTGGAACTCGCCGGCGGTGCTGGCGGCGTCGAGCGCCGTGAGCGCGTTCTCCGCCTGGATCTGGGGCTGAGCTGCCCCGAAGATCGTCTGCGTCCGGCCTTCGACCCTGATCTTGACGTTCGCCGCCAGGGCACCTGAGGTGAGCACGGCTGCGACGAGCAGCCCAAGCAACAGAACTGGGAGCAGCACGAGTGGTCTGCGCACGAATCCTCCTTCCGCGAGGGGTTCGATCAATGGAGAGCGCGGCAGGTCTTCTGACTCGGGGCACCCTCCTCGCGGCCTTCCCAGCCTCACGGCCAGTGGCGTCTCGCGACGAGCATCTCCCCTCACAGCGGCGGGACCGTCCCGGATTTGCACCGGGTTCCCTCACCGAGCTCTTTGTGGAGCGGGAGCCTATCATCGAGCAAGTGCAGTCGCCTCTCGCCCGCTGGCTGGCGGTCCTCGTCTGGGCGGGCGTGATCTTCGCCTTCTCGTCCGTTCCGGATCTCGGCACCGGGCTCGGAGGGTGGGACTTCGTGCTGCGGAAGATCGCGCACGCGGTCGAGTTCGCCATCCTCGGCGCGCTGCTCCTCCGCGCGGTTCGGCGGCCGTGGCCGGCCTTCGCGCTCGGAGTCGCCTACGCGATCTCGGACGAGATCCACCAGCACTTCGTGGCCGGGCGCCAGGCGACGCCGCGGGACGTGCTGATCGACTCGGTCGGCGTCGCGCTCGGCCTGCTCGCCTGGCGGCGGCTCAGCCCGCCGCGTAGATCCCCCTGACGATCTCCTCGATCTCGGTCTCCTCGATCGCGAGGTCGAGGATCCGGGCCTGCGCTGCGACCGCCGCGGTCAGCTCGGCCGCGCTCGTCTCGTCCCGGCGAAACGCGAGCCACTGCCGCGGACCGTCGACCTTGACCACCCGCGCGCCCGGTACCTCGAGCGCAGGCCCGGATTCCTCCAGGTCGACGACGAGCACCCTCTCCTGCCCGTAGCGGCGCTTGAGCTCGTCGAGGCCGCCGTCCCAGATCACGTGCCCGTGGTCGACCACGATAAGGCGCGAGCAGAGACGCTCGATGTCGGCGAGGTCGTGGGTGGTGAGGAGCACGGTGACGCCGCGCTCACGATTCATCTCGGCCAGGAACTCACGCACCGCCGCCTTCGCGACGATGTCGAGCCCGATCGTCGGCTCGTCGAGGAAGACGATCTCGGGATCGTGGAGCAGCGATGCGGTGAGCTCGCCCCGCATCCGCTGCCCGAGCGAAAGCTGTCGCACGGGAGTGTCGAGGAACGGGCCGAGGCCCAGCACGTCGCTGAAGCGCTCGAGATTCGCGCGGTAGCGGTCGAGCGGAATCCGGTACATGTGGCGGAGGAGGTCGAACGAGTCGCGCAACGGCAGGTCCCACCAGAGCTGGACGCGCTGGCCGAAGACGACGCCGATCCTGCGCGCCAGCTCGACCCGCTGGCGCGACGGGTCGAGCCCCGCAACGCGGATCCGGCCGCCGCTCGGAACGAGGATCCCGGTCAGCATCTTCACCGTCGTCGACTTGCCGGCGCCGTTCGGGCCGAGGTACCCGACGATCGAGCCGCGCTCGATCGTGAAGCTGATGCCGTCCACAGCCTGGACGCGCTTCCGCTCGCGCCGCAGCCGACCGGCCTTGACGCGCACGGTGAACTCCTTGCGGACGTCCTCGAGCTCGATCGCCGATTCACGATGTGAGCGTTCAGCCACCGGCGCTCCGATAGTGGCGCACGGCGTTCGTCCAGACCAAGTGCGCGACGAGGGCGACCGCGACCGCCACGAGTGGCGAGACGTAGCGAAGCGCCTCCGGGAGGCCGAGCTCGTCCGGCCGGTCGAGCACGTAGAGGGCCGGGAAGTAGGCGACGAAGCCGAGCGGGATCACGAAGATCACGAGTCCGCGCAGCCAGCGCCCGAAGATCGTGAGCGGATACTGGGAGAGAAAGTTGCCACCGTAGGTGAAGGCGTTGACGAACTCGATCGCATCGACGATCCAGAAGGCGATCGTGGCGAGCGCGATCCACACGCCGGCGTAGATGACGACGCCGCAGACGACCGCGAGCGGGAGCGCGAGCACCCGCCCGAGCGTCCAGTCGATGTCGAGCTGCGCCAGCGCGACGATCAGCACGGCAACGCCCTGCAGCGCCTTCCCGACGCGGCGGAGCGAGAAGTCCGAGGCGACGACCTGGAAGAGCGAGGGCAGCGGCCGGGTGAGGATCCCGTCGAAGGTGCCGTCCCGGATCATCTCCGGGAAGAGGTCGAGGTGGCCGACGAGGAGGTCGGCGAATCCGAACGAGATCGAGGCGATCCCGTAGAGAAGCGCGACCTCGGCGACCGACCAGTCTCCGAGTCGGGGGACGTTGTCGAAGAGGATCAGGATCGCGGCGAGGTCGAGCATCGCGATCAGCGTCGTCCCCACGAGCTGGAGCACCGCCGAGGCGCGGTACTCGAGCTGGGCCCGGGCGCGCGCACCGACGAGGAGGACGTAGATCCGGAGGAGAGACCGCGCTTCAGCCACCCTGGATCACCAGCTTGCGCGTCCCTGCCCGGAGCACGGCTCGGCCGGCGAGGACGAGCACGACCGCCCACGCCGCCTGGAGCCCGAGCACGAGTGCGACGCTGCCGCCGAGCGGCTCGCCCACGTAGAGGTCGATCGGCGCCTGGAGCATCGCCGCGAACGGCAGCGTCCGGACGATCTCCGCGAGGGCGCCCGGAAAGAAGGTCAGCGGGATGATCAGTCCCGAGAGCATGTGGCTGACGACGAGCGCGAGGATCATCGTCCCGCGGTAGTCGAGGAGCCAGAAGGCGCCTAGGTTGACAAGGAAGCGGACGGCGAAGCTGACCGCGAGGGCGAGGCAGACGCTGACCGCGAAGAGGAGCCAGCGCCAGACGTCGGCCGGGATCGTGACGTCGAAGACGAGCGCTCCGAACACGAACTGGGGAACCGCGCGGAAGACGGCCTGGTAGACGGCGCGACCGACGTCCTGCGAGGCGAGCGAGCGCTGGAGGTCGACCGGGCGGCGGAGGTCGGTCGAGATGTCGCCGCTCCGGACGCGGAGGGCGAGCTCCGACCAGCTCGGGCCGAAGCTCGCGACGATCGTCATCAGCGCCTGCGCGAGCCACGCGTAGGCAAGCGCATCCTTCACGTCGTAGCCACCAACCTCGACTCGCTCGTCGTAGACCGCGAGCAGGATGTACGCGGTCAGGAGCCCGAAGAAGACGTTCGTGAACAGGCCCGCCGCGGTCGCGCCCGGATAGGCGGCGTACCGTCGGTAGCCGCGTCGCGCGAGCTCCCAGTCAAGTCTCAGGCCGATCCGCACGATAGATTCTGTGCATGGATCCGAAGGAGATGCCGGATCGTCA
>DATLXM010000007.1:0-69024 GCA_035575835.1 Gaiellaceae bacterium | reverse complement strand
GGATCCACGAGGCGCTCGACGAGGGCCGAATCGTCCTCGTCGCCGGCTTCCAGGGCGTCTCGACCGCCTTCGAGGTGACGACGCTCGGCCGGGGCGGCTCCGACACGACTGCGGTCGCGCTCGCTGCTGCGCTCGGCGCCGACCACTGCGAGATCTACACCGACGTGCGCGGCGTCTTCTCCGCCGACCCGCGCCTCGTCCCCGACGCCCGGCCGCTCCAACACGTCAGCTTCGACGAGATGCTCGAAATGGCCTCGTCCGGCGCCCGGGTGCTCGCGACCCGCTCGATCGAGGTCGCGCGCAGTCACAATGTGAAGCTCCACGTCCTCTCGACCTTCGAGGAAGGCGCCGGGACGTGGATCCAGGAGGAGGACGACACTGTGTCAGCAGAAGGCGGGCTCGAGAAGGCCCTGATCTCCGGCGTCGTGCACCAGCGCGAGGAAACCGTCTACCACGTCGCGGGCGCGACCCGGGCCCGGCTCTTCGGCGCCCTCGCCGAGGCATTCGTCAACGTCGACACGATCGTTCAGACCGGCGAGGAGATCGTCTTCTCCGCGCCGCCGGAGGATCGGGACGACGCGGCCCGGACACTGGACGGGCTCGGGCTCTCGTGGACGCGCAGGGACGACCTCGGGAAGGTCAGCCTCGTCGGCGCGGGGATGAAGAGCCACCCCGGGATCGCAGCGAAGACCTTCGCGACCCTGGAAGCGGCGGGGATCGAGTCGCCGATCGTCTCGACCTCACCGATCAAGATCGCCTGTCACGTGCCGACCGCCGACGTCGACCGCGCGGTCCAGGCCCTCCACCAAGCCTTCGACCTTGGCCGCTGACCTCGCCCACAGCTCGCCTCGCCTCGGCGTGGTCGGCGCGACCGGCGCGGTCGGCCGGGTCACGCTGGAGCTCCTGCGCGAACGCGGGTACCGCGACGTGCGGATCTTCGCTTCGGCGCGCTCGGCTGGGAGCGAGGTGGACGGCACGGTCGTGGAGGAGGCGACACCCGAGACGCTCGCAGCGGGCGACGTCGATCTCTTCCTCTTCTCCGTCGGGACCGGAGCGAGCCGCGAACTCGTACCGCACGCCGTCCGCGGCGGCGCGGTCTGCATCGACAAGTCGTCCGCTTTCCGGCTCGAGCCCGGAGTCCCACTGGTCGTTCCCGAGGTGAACGGCGAGCGCGCCGGCGAGCATCGGGGGATCGTCGCCAATCCGAACTGCTGTGCGATTCCGCTCACCTGCGCGCTGAAGCCGCTGCACGACGCGGGCGGGCTCGCGCGGATCAGGGTCGCGACCTACCAGTCGGTCTCCGGTGCGGGCGCCCAGGCGATGGACGTGTTGCGCGCGCAGTCCGCAGAGGAGAACGACCTTCGGATGGACTGGAGCTTCGACGGGGTCGAGTTCGAGGAGGAGGAGAAGCTGCGCGAGGAGACTCGCAAGATCCTCGAGCTTCCGGAGCTGCCGGTGAGCGCGACCTGCGTACGCGTCCCAGTTCTCGTCGGCCACGCCGAGGCCGTCTGGATCGAGACCGAGGAGCCGCTGAGCGCCGAGCAGGCGACCGCGCTGCTCGCGGCCGCGCCTGGGATCCGGCTCGAGCAGTTCCCCACGCCCGGCGGCGCCGCGGGCGGCGACGAGGTGCTCGTCGGTCGGATCCGTGAGGATCCGACGACCGCGAATGGGCTCGCGCTCTTCATCGTCGGGGACAACCTGCGCAAGGGCGCGGCCCTGAACGCAATCCAGATCGCCGAGCTGCTGCTCGCCCGGCAGCGCGTCGCTGCTTGATCGCTGAATTCGCGGCCGGGCTCACGTCGGCGCTCGCGCTACTCGCCCCCACCCCGGCCTCGACGCTCCTCGCCGCGGGCGACGTCGCATCCTGCCGCTCCGACGGCGACGAGGCGACCGCTGCGCTCGTCGCGCGCACGCCCGGCACGGTGGCCGTTCTCGGTGACGCGGTCTACGAGCGGGGGACGCGCGCCGAGTTTGCGCGCTGCTACTCGTGGCGTGGCTTCCGGGATCGCACCCGCACGGCGCTCGGTAACCACGAGTACGGCACAGGCGCGGCCGCGGCCGCGATCGCCTACTTCCGGCTGCCGCAGCGCGGGTACTACAGCTACGAGCTCGGGAGCTGGCACGTCGTCGTGCTGAACACGAACTGTAGGCAGGCCGGAGGCTGCGGCTCCGACTCCCCACAGAACGCCTGGCTGCGCCGCGACCTCCTCGAGCATTCCGCCCGCTGCACGCTCGCGTATGGACACCACCCGCGCTGGAGCTCTGGACTCCACGGATCGGACGACACGATCGCGCCGCTCTGGCGGACGCTGGCGGCCGGACGTGTGGACGTCGTCCTCGCCGCCCACGACCACCACTACGAGCGCTTCGTGCCGATCGACGGGATCCGTTCCTTCGTCGTCGGCACGGGCGGGCGCAGCCACTACCCCGTCCTGCGGCGCCTTCGCACGAGCGCGTCGGTGGACGACCGGGCCTTCGGCGTTCTCCGGCTGACGCTGCGGCCGGACTCCTACGACTGGCGCTTCCTCCCCGTCACCGGCTCGCGCCCGGTCGACACGGGCGAGGCCCGCTGCCGCTGACGGCGCGGAGGGATCAGGGGCGTTGCGGCACGGGCGCCGGCGCGAACGCCTCCTTGACGAGCCGCAGCACCTGTGCGCGCTTGCCCTCGGCAACCGGCAGCAGACCGCCGAACTCGAGCCGCACGAGCTCGACTCGCCCCTCGCTCCGGACGGTGTGGAAGCCGAAGTCGGCGAGGAAGTCCCGCGGGAAGACGGTCCGGTGCACGAGGAAACGCTCGTAGGTCGATTCGCCCTCGGGGTAGCGGAAAGCGAACGCCTCCAGGGCCTTGGCGCCCTTGTCTCGCGCCTCTCCGATCGCGGCGAGGAAGAGCGACTGCTCGACCCACGGGCTGGCGGAGCTGACGAGGTAGACGCACGTGACGAGGGCCGCATCGTCGCTCGGAGGGCCCGCCGGCAGCTCGGCGGCGCGCGGAAAGTGGTTCGACGGCCCGTACTGGATCGAGCCGAGGAGTCGCCCGTCGTCGTCGTGGTAGAGCGCGCCCCAGGCGCCCCAGTCGCCCTCGATGCGCTCGATCCAGCGGTCTTTGTGGACGCTGCGACCGCGTCGCGACTGCCAGAAGATGCACTCGTGGCAGACGGTCGGGGCGTGCTCGATGGTCGCGCCGGTGAGCCCCTGAACCCTCGTCGCCATCAGTTTCCGGCAGTGGGCGGGCGAAACTCGTCGACGACGACGTCGACGCTGTCCGGACGCAGGTCGGCCATCCGCGCCAGGTAGTCGGCGACGCGGGCCTGCACCTGCGCGCCGACCGCGGGCGCGCTCGCGCCCCAGTCGAGCGCGAGGTGGAGCTCGACGCCGACCCGACCCGACTCGCGGGTGACCCGCGCGCCCTCGTGGCGGTGCAGCGCGCTGCCGACGAGCCCTCGGACTCCGGCGACCTCGCACGCAGCGTCGCCCGCGTATCGCGCGAGGATGTCCGTCGAGATCAACGCGTGCCCCTCCATGCGCCGTCAGTGTACGTCGGCTCTGCGAAGCACCAGTTCGGTCACCTCCGGGCGCGCGAGGAAGCGGAACGGGACGAACGTCGTGCCGACCCCGGGTGAGACGTGCAGGGTCGTGCCCGGGTAGCGGTAGACACCGCGGTCTTCCTGCGAGAACGGGTGCGCGAAGAGGAAGCGACCGCCCGGATACGGGAGCGCGATCTGGCCGGCGTGCAGGTGCCCGGCGAGCACGAGGTGGTAGACGCCTGGCTCCAGGGAGCGCGCAACGCCGGGGAAGTGGCAGAGGAGGATCCGCAGGTCGGCGGACGCGTCGGCGTGGCGTTCGGGCAGCGCGACCCCGAGCGAGTAGGAGGCGGGATCGACGCCCACGATCTGGACGTGGGCGCCGCGGAGCGGAACCAGTCGCGAATCGTCTTTCAGGAGCTCCGTCTCCCCCAGTTCGTGGAGCTCCACCGGCTGCGAAAAAGGGTCGCGTGAATCGGTCCGGTCGTGGTTCCCGAGCACCGCATAGACGGGCCCCAGGCGGGCGAGCAGCCGGCGCAGGAGCGGCTCGCCCCGCGGCCGCGAGAGCAGGTCTCCCGTGATGCAGACGAGATCCGGCTTTCTGGACGCCACCCAGTCGACCGCCCGCTCGGCGGCGACCGCGCCCCGGGAGGGCACGCCGAGATGGAAGTCCGAGAGGTGGGCGACCCGGAGCCCGTCCAACGCCTCGGGCAGTCCGGGCAGCTCGAGCTCGAGCACGCGCGTTCGCAGCCAGCCCGCCTCGAACCAGCCGTACGCGAGAACCACCCCCACGACTGCGGCAAGGACGACGAGCCACATCAACACCCTTCTCGCGCCTCCGGCGCAGACACGCGAGGGCGGTGGAGCCGGCCAGTCTGAGTCAATGGCGTGCCCGGCGGGAGCCGCCTGGCCGGTGGCGCGAGGAGGAACATCAGGCCGGGCGCCCCCCAGGATCGCCCGGCCTGAAACCGCCCCTCCGTCTAGGAAGACGCGACAGGGCGGAAATCCTTGCGCTAAACGGAGAGCTTCTGGACGACGGGGTCGACCGAGACGACGTGCCGCCGGAACTTCAGCTCCGACTCGCCGAAGCCGGCGGCGACACCGATCAGCTGCGAGAGGTGGAGGATCGGCATCTGGAAGTCCTTGCCGGTCTGCTTCTTGAGCTTGGACTGCCAGGCGTCGAGCGAGAGGTGGCAGAGCGGGCACGGGGTCACGATCGCGTCGGCACCGGCCTCCTTGGCCTGCTCGATCGGCTGGATCAGCTCGCCGAGCGCGGTCTCTTCCCGGGCCTGGATGATCGGGAAGCCGCAGCACTTGATCTTGGCGGGGTAGTCGATCGCCTCACCGCCACACGCCTCGATGATCCGCTCGAGCGAGGAAGGCCGATCGGGATCCTCGAAGCCGAGCAGCTTGGACGGACGAAGGATCTGGCAGCCGTAGAACGGGGCGATCTTCAATCCCTTGAGGCCCTTGTGGGCCGCGGCCTTGAGCAGCTCGTAGCCCTCGCCCTCGGCCACCATCCAGAGGAAGTGGCGCACGTCGACCGTGCCGCGATACTCCGGCACGCCGACCTTCGCGAGGTTCTTGTTCACGCGTTCGAGCAGCGCCTCGTCGCCCACGAGCTGGAAGTTCGCCTGGCGCAGGTTGAGTGTGCAGACGTTGCAGACCGTCATCAGCGTGTCCGAGCCGGTCGCCTCGGCGTAGGCGAGGATCCGCGCGTTCAGGTGGAGGTAGTAGTCGGGCTCGGCCTCGTGAATGTCGCCGGCGCCACAGCAGGTGACCGTTTCGAGCTCGATCAGCTCGAGGCCGACCTTGGGGGACAGCGCCTGGGTCGAGATGTCGAGCTCCTTCGCGGAGAGCGAGGCGAGGCAGCCCTTGTAGTAGGCGACCTTCCTCATGCTCCGCCTCCCGGCTTCTTCGTCGGTTCCTCGCCGGGCGTGACGTCCGCCTGGTCGCGGCTCCCGACTCCGCCGTCACCGCCGCCACCACTCGCGTGGCCGATCTCGTGCTCGAGCCGCGAGAGCGCGCGCTCGCCCTGGACGATGCCCATGGCGCCGCCGCGATCCTGCTCCTTGACGAGATCGAAGAGGGCGCGCGACTCCTTGACGCCCTCCGCAACATGCGGCGGGAAGGGCGGCGGCACCTTCCCCTTGACGGCGAGACCCATCGCGAACTTCATCTCCTTGATCGAAGAGAGGATCCCCTGGGTCTTCGGGACGAGCTCGGTCTCGCGGAGCCAGCCCGTCGTCTTCGCGGAGTGGACGAACCACTTCGCGTGCTTCGCACCCATGTCCTGATCGATCCCGGCAGCCATCGCCTCGGCGCCGAGCTTCGCGATCGCGTCGCGCGGATCGACGCCCTTGGGGCACCGCTCGTTGCAGAAGTAGCAGCGGGTGCAGTCCCAGATTCCGTGCGGGGCGCTGTACTGCTCCAACCGCTCGGCCTTGGCCGCGTCGCGCGGGTCGCCGACGAAGCGCATCCCCTTCGCGAGCGCCTGTGGCCCGAGGAACTCCGGGTCGGACTCCATCGAGTTGCACTCCGAGACGCAGCAGCCGCAGTTGATGCAGAGCGACTCCTTGTGGATCACGTTCATCCGCTCCTGGCTGATCACGTTCTCGGCGTTCGCCTCCGGCTGGTCGTAGCCGGGCTGGAGGTAGGGCTTCATCGCCTTGAACTTCTGCCAGAACGGATCCATGTCGACCACGAGGTCGCGGACGATCGGGAGGTTCCCCATCGCGGAGATCACGGGGATGTGGCCGGCGTTCGCGATGTCGTACATCCGCACCTTGCAGGCGAGCACGGCGCCGCCGTCCATCCGCATCCCGCAGGAGCCGCAGATCATCATCCGGCAGCTCTTCCGGTAGGCGAGCGTGCCGTCGACCCGGTCCTTGACGATGTCCAGGCAGTCGAGGAGCGTCGCCTCTTCCGGCGCGTCGATCTCGTACTCCTTGAGCGCGCGGTCGCCGCTCGTCGAGTCGTACCGCCAGATCTTGAGCGCGACCTGCATCAGTATTTTCGCTCCTCGGGGAGATATTTGGTGAACCGCACGTCCTTGTAGGTCAGCTCGGGCGCGCCGTCCACCCAGCGGGTGATCGAATGCTTCATGAAGTTCTCGTCGTCGCGCGTCGGGTAGTCGTGCGGACGTGAATGGGCGCCGCGGCTCTCCTTGCGCGCGATCCCCGCCTGGAGCATGCAGGAGGCGACGTCGAGCAGGTAGCCGAGCTCCATCACCTGGGTCAGGTCGGTGTTGAAGACGTCGCCCTTGTCCTCGACGACGACGGTGGGGAAGCGCTCGCGCAGGCCTTCGATGATCTCGATCTGCTTCGTCATCTGCTCCTCGCGGCGGAAGACGCCGAAGTTCTCGAGCATCGTCTGGCCCAGCTCGTCCCGGATCTTCCAGGGACGCTCGCCCTCGCTACGGCCGAGGATCTCCTTCAGCTCGCGCTCGGCGTCGGCAGTCGCGCTCGCCGGAACCTCGACGGTCGTGTTCGAAAGTGCCCACTCCGCCGCGGCACGGCCGGAGCGGCGGCCGAAGGTGATCGTCTCCATCAGCGAGTTGCCGCCGAGCCGGTTGGCGCCGTGGACGGAGACGCACGCGACCTCACCTGCTGCGTACAGGCCCTCGAGCTCGGTCAGCCCGTCGGTGTCGGTCTCGACGCCGCCCATGTGGTAGTGAGCCCCCGGCCGGACCGGGATCGGCGTGTGGATCGGGTCGACGCCCGCGTAGACCATCGCGAGCTCGCGGGAGCCCGGGAGCCGGGTGAGGATCCGCTCGGCGCCGAGGTGCGTGAGGTCGAGGAGGACGGAGCCGTTGATCCCGCGCCCTTCGTCGATCTCGGTCTGCTCGGAGCGGGAGACGACGTCGCGGCTCGCAAGATCCTTCGCGGTCGGCGCGTAGCGCTCCATGAAGCGCTCGCCCTCGGAGTTCCGGAGGATCCCGCCCTCGCCGCGGCAGCCCTCCGTGATCAGGATCCCGCTCGGGTACATCGTCGTGGGATGGAACTGCATGAACTCGATGTCCTTCAGCGGGAGGCCCGCGCGGAGCGCCATCGACATCCCGTCACCCGTACACGCGTAGGCGTTCGTCGTCGCGCGGTAGAGCCGGCCGACGCCACCGGTCGCGAGGATCGTCGTCTTCCCGCCGAAGGCCTTCAGGCCCCCGTGGAGGAGGTCCCAGGCGATCACGCCCTGGCAACGGTCCTGGTGGACGACGAGCTGCCAGGCGAAGAACTCCTCGTAGACCTTGATGTCGCGCTTGACGAGCTGCTCGTAGAGCACCTGGATCAGGACGTGGCCGGTGATGTCGGCCGAGTAGATCGTGCGCGGCGAGCCGGCGGCGCCGAACGGGCGTTGCGCGAGCTTCCCGTCCTCCGCGCGCGAGAAAATCGCTCCCCAGTGCTCGAGCTGGTAGATGTCGCCCGGCGCCTCGCGGGTGAAGATCTCGATCGAGTCCTGGTCGCCGAGGTAATCCGAGCCCTTGACGGTGTCGAACGCGTGGCTCTCGGGGCTGTCGTCGCCAGCGTTCCCGAGGGCCGCGTTGATCCCGCCCTCGGCCGCGCCGGAGTGGCTGCGGGTCGGGTGGAGCTTCGAGATGATCGCGACGTCCGCGCCCGCGTCATGGGCCTCGATCGCGGCGCGCATGCCTGCGCAACCGGCCCCGATCACGAGTACGTCGTGCTTTGCTTCCACCTCGGATGACGCTACCCGAACGGGCCGGAGTGGTGCGTCAGACCCGGGGGACGGCCGTCCCGCCCCGCCGATCGGTGCGGGAGGCCCGGGTAGCTCGCCTCGCGAACGACGAACACGCGCGGCGCGACGAGCGCGCGTCCAGCGTACGTCGTGCGGTCACCGTCACAGCGAACCGCTTGCCCTCTAGACCCTGGGCCCGGCCTCGACGAGGTTGTCGTCGGCACCGAACTTCGCGAAGTTCTCGGTGAACATCTTCGCGAGCTCGTGCGCCTTGCGGTCGTATGCCTCCGGATCGGCCCACGTCGAGCGCGGGTCGAGGAGCTCCGGATCCTCGAGGCCGGGCACCGCCTCCGGGACCTCGAAGCCGAAGATCGGGTCGGTCCGGTAGTCGGCGGTCACGAGCTCGCCCGAGAGAGCGGCGGTGAGAAGCGCGCGAGTCGCCTGGATGGGCATCCGCTCGCCGTCGCCGTACGGGCCTCCGGTCCAGCCGGTGTTCACGAGCCAGACCGAGGAGCCGTGCTGGTCGAGCTTCTTCCCGAGCAGGCGCGCGTAGACAGCCGGCGGCTGCGGGAGGAAGGGGGCGCCGAAGCAGGCGGAGAAGGTCGGCTGCGGCTCCTTGACCCCGATCTCCGTCCCGGCGAGCTTCGCCGTGAACCCGGAGAGGAAGTAGAACATCGCCTGGTCGCGGGTCAGGCGCGCGATCGGCGGGAGGATCCCAAAGGCGTCCGCGGTCAGCATCACGACCGAGGCGGGATGGCCGGCCATCTTCTCCGGGAGCGCGTTCGCGATCTGCTCGAGCTTGTACGCAGCCCTGGTGTTCTCGGTCCTGGCGTCGTCGCCGAGATCGAGCACGCCGCCCTCGTCCAGGACCACGTTCTCGAGGATCGTCCCGAAGGTGTGGGTCGTGCGGAAGATCTCCGGCTCGGCCTCGGCCGAGAGGCGGATCACCTTGGCGTAGCAGCCGCCCTCGATGTTGAAGACGCCATTGTCGCCCCAGCCGTGCTCGTCGTCGCCGATCAGCGAGCGCTCGGGATCGGCGGAGAGCGTCGTCTTCCCCGTGCCCGAGAGGCCGAAGAAGACGGCGACGTCGCCGGCCGGACCGACGTTCGCGGAGCAGTGCATCGGGAAGACGCCCTCGAGCGAGAGCCGGTCGTTCATCAGGGTGAAGATCGACTTCTTGATCTCGCCCGCGTAGAAGGTGCCGCCGATCAGGACTTCCTGACGCGAGGGGTGAAGGACGACGAACGTGCTGCTGCGTGTGCCGTCCTCGTCGGGATCGGCCTCGAGCTCCGGAGCGTGCAGGACGAGCGCCTGCGGCTCGAAGTCGCGCAGCTCCTCCTCGGCGGGCTCGATGAACATCGTCTTCGCGAAGAGCGCGTGGTAGGGATGGTTCGTGACGACCCGCACCGCGATCCGATGCGCCGGATCGGCGCCCGCAAAGGCGTCGACCACGTAGACGTCCCGGCTGCCGAGATGCTCGGTGACCTTGGCACGAAGCCCCTCGAAGCGGTCCTCGTCGATCGCGGCGTTGACGTCGCCCCACCAGATCCGCTCCTCCGAGCCGGGCTCGCGGACGATGAACTTGTCCTTCGGCGAGCGGCCGGTGTGCGCGCCGGTGTCGACCGCGAGCGGCCCACCTTCGGCGACCTTCGCCTCGCCGCGCTCGAGTGCGTGCGAGTAGAGCTGCGAGGTCGTCGGATTCGAATGGATGCGGCCCTCGGCGCGGATGCCGTGGCGGACGAGATCGTCGGTCGTGGTGGCTATCTCGGTACTCCCTTCACGGTGGACGCCCTATCGTAAGCGCGATCCACGTAGGCTCGCGTCGATGAGGGCGAGGGAGCTCGGGGTCACGATCGGCAGGCTCGGCCCGGGCCCGGAGAACGCGATCACGGACGTCGCGGGTGTCCGCGTCGGGCACACGACGCTGATCGAGGAGGAGCACGTCCGCACCGGCGTCACCGTCGTCTCTCCGCCCGAGGAGTCGTTCTTCGCAGGCGCTCATCGGATCAACGGGAACGGCGAGCTGACCGGGCTCGAATGGGTGCGCGATTCGGGCCTGCTGACGACTCCGATCGGGATCACGAACACCCACTCGGTCGGGGTCGTCCGCGATGCGCTCGTCGCGGCGGCGGGTCACGGAGACGACGACGACCGCTGGAGCCTGCCCGTCGTCGGCGAGACCTGGGACGGCTTCCTGAACGACATCAACGGCTTTCACGTTCGCCCCGAGCACGTCGCGGCGGCGCTCGGGAGCGCTCGTGGCGGCGCCGTCGCGGAGGGAGCGGTCGGGGGAGGAACCGGGATGGTCTGTCACGGTTTCAAGGGCGGGATCGGAACCGCCTCGCGTATCGTCGAGGGCTCGATCGTCGGCGCGCTCGTCCAGGCGAATCACGGCCGGCGCGCCCGACTGCGGATCAACGGGGTTCCCGTGGGCGAGCGCATCGGAGCCGACCGGGTCGCGCTCCCGGAGGCCGGCTGGGACGGCGGGAGCGGCTCGATCATCGTCGTGCTCGCGACCGACGCCCCGCTCCTGCCTGGCCAGTGCGAGCGACTCGCCCGCCGCGCGGCGTACGGGATCGCGCGGACGGGCGGGATGGGCGAGCACACGAGCGGCGACTTCGCGCTCTGCTTCGCGACGGGCAACCGCGGGCTCGAACCGGACACGCCCGAGGTCGCTCTCACAATGCTCAACGACAACCGGATCGACGGGTTCTACGAGGCCGTGATCGACGTCGTCGAGGAATCGATACTAAACGCGCTGCTCGCGGCGGAGACGATGACCGGCCGCAGCGGGAACACCGTCCAGGCGCTGCCGCACGAGCTCCTGCTCGAGGCTTTGGCCTAGACCGGCGTCGCCTCGGTGTCGCGGGCCACGAGCTCCGCGTAGCGCCCACCGGCCGAGAGCAGCTCCTCGTGGGTGCCGACCTCGACCACCTGGCCGCGATCGAGGACGACGATCTGGTCGGCGTCGCGCACGGTCGAGAGCCGGTGGGCGATCGCAATCGTGGTTCGTCCCTCGGCGAGCCGTTCCAGCGCCTCCTGGACGAGCCGCTCGGTGCGAGTGTCGAGCGCCGAGGTCGCCTCGTCGAGGACGAGGATCGGCGGGTTGCGGAGGATCGTCCGGGCGATCGCCATCCGCTGCTTCTCGCCACCCGAGAAGCGGTAGCCGCGCTCGCCGACGACGGTGTCGTAGCCCTCCGGGAGCGAGGAGATCAGCTCGTGGATCTGCGCGGCGCGAGCGGCTTCCTCGACCTCCTCGTCGCTGGCGTCCGGCTTCGCGAAGCGGAGGTTCTCGCGAACCGACGAGTGGAAGAGATAGGTCTCCTGAGAGACGACGCCGACCGCGTTCGCGAGCGAGCCGAAGGTCAGGTCGCGGACGTCGACGCCGTCGATCGCAACCCGCCCCTGGGTCGAGTCGTAGAGGCGGGCGACCAGGTAGCCGGCGGTCGTCTTCCCCGAGCCGGTCTCGCCGACGAGCGCCACCTTCGAGCCGGGAGGCACCTCGAACGAGACGTCCTGAAGCGTCCACGCGTCGTCGCCGTAGCGGAACCAGACGTTCTCGAACGCGACTCGCCCCTCTGGCCGGCGCAGCTCACGGCCGCCCTCCTCGATGTCCACCTCGAGGTCGAGATACTCGAACACGCGGTCGAAAAGGGCGAGCGAGGTCTGAACCTCGAGCGCGACTCCGAGCAGGGAGCCGATCGGGAAGAAGAGCCGCGTCTGCAGGGTCGTGAACGCGACGACCGTGCCGAGCGTGATCGAGCCCGCGTAGTGCCCGGCGAAGAGGTAGACGAGCGCCGGCATGATCGCGAAGGTCATCTGGATCGAGCTCATCATCCAGCGGCCCGTCATCCGGCTTCGCACCTCGAGATCGGCGAGCCGCGCCGACTCGCCCTCGAAGCGCTGCGCGAGCGCGCCCGAGCGGCCCATCGTCTTTCCGAGCAGGATCCCGGAGACCGAGAGCGACTCCTGGACGAGGCTGGAGATGTCCGCCATCGACTCCTGGCGAACCTTCGCGACCTTCTGCCGCTCGCGGCCGACGCGGCGCGTCATGAAGACGAAGACGGGGATCAGCGCGAGCGCGAAGAGGGTCAGCCGCCAGTCGAGGAAGAACATCGCGACGACGGTCGCGAGCACCGTCGTCACGTTCGAGGCGATCGAAGTCGCGGTCGAGGTGACGACCTCCTGGACGCCGCCGATGTCGTTCGCGAGCCGCGACTGCACCTCGCCCGTGCGGGTGCGGGTGAAGAAGGCCAGCGAGAGCCGCTGCAGGTGCTTGTAGACCTTCGTTCGCAGGTCGTGCATGACCCGCTGGCCGACCTGGTTCGAAAGCAGCGTCTGGACGACGCCGAGAGCGCCGGTTCCGATCGCGATCGCGACGAGGCCGAGGACGAGCCAGTTCAGGAGCCGCAGGTCGGCGGCGTGATCCGGGCTCGGGAGCGCGTCGTCGAAGATCCGCTTGATCAGGAAGGCGGGAATCGCCCCGACCGCCGACGAGAAGATGATCAGCCCGAGGACGCCTCCCAGGCGGGCGCGATACGGCCGGAAGAGCGGGAAGATCCGGCGTAGATTCGCTCTGCGCACAGTCTTGTCCGCCGGCCGCTCGACCGGCTCGGAGGACTGGAAAGCTCGTCCGCGAGGCATCACCTACAGAGTAGGGACCGCCTACCTGAGCGCGTCGACCCGCCCCTTGAGCTCCCGGGTCAGGTCGCGCGCACTCGCGACCGTCGGCACGCCCTGTTCGACGGGCACCGCCTCGCCGACGACGATTCGGATCTTCGGAAACCCGATCCGGCCCCGCGAGAGAGCCTTGCCGGAGCCGACGATCCGGACCGGCACGAGCGGCACCCCGGTCTCGATCGCGAGCCTCGCCGCACCCCGGATCCAGGGGCCGCCGCTCACCGTTCCCTCGGGGAAGATCATCACCGTCCAGCCGTCACGGATGAGCTCGGCTGCCCGCTCGAGCGCCGCGTGGCCGTCGCGGCCCCGCCCGACCGGGATCGCGCCCAGAGCATCGATCAGGACGCCGAGCGGCCGGATCCGCCAGAGCTCCTCCTTGGCGAGGAAGCGGAGCGGCTGGGCGGCGACGAGCGCGACGAGCGGCGGGTCGAGGACGGATTCGTGGTTGGCGACGACGACGCTCGGGCCTCGGGGGACTCGGCCGACGAGCTCGATCCGGTAGAGCAGGCGCATCAGGAGGTGGAACGGGCGTCGGATCCCCTCGTAGAACCTCAGGCGCAAAAGCGGGTCAGCTCCTCCGCGACGAGACCGGCCCAGCGACGGGCGCGCGGCATCGGCACGGTTCCACCCCAGGGTGTCCGCAACGCGATCGGGTGGATGGCACCGGGAATGATCGTCCTCGTCGCCTCGACGCCCCGGGCGCGGGCGCGCTCGTAGCCGCGCAGGGAGAGCTCGGGCGCGACGCCCGGGATCCCGGGGAGCCCCCGGTCGAGCGACCCGTGCAGGACTGCGAGTCGGCGGCCGTCGAGCGGGCTGACGTCGAGGCCGTCGTAGAACCAGGGAGCGAGCGCGATCACCGTCGAGACGCGGGGGTCGGCGGCTGCGTGGACCGAGACCGCGCCGCCCATCGAAAAGCCGAGCAGCGCCACCTCGTCCGCCTCGGAGGCCTCGATCGCGGCTCGGGCGTCGTCGATGCACATCTCGATCTGACGCCAGGACTTGATTCGGTAGCGCACCTCGAGGAACGAGAGTCCGGGGAAGCGCGGGCTCAGGGAGTCGACGAGCCATTCGATCGAGGCACTCCAGGTGCCTGGCACCTCGGCGGCGGTGCCTCCGTTGACACAGACGACGGCGCGCCGCGCGCCAGGATTCGTCCAGCGGGCCACGGCGCCGCTCGCCAGCTCGAAGGACATGCGACGACTCTAGGGAACTCCCTCGGGGCGATGCAGACCGCTACCGCCATCGATCGGTTTCTCGCGTCGCCGCGGCTCGCCGAGTCGACCCGCCGCTCGTACTCGTTCGACCTCCGCGACTTCGGCGAGTGGCTCGCGAAGCGCGACACCGGGGTCGAAGACGTGGACGTCCGCGTGCTCGCCGACTACGTCTCCGAGCTCGGGCGCGGGAGCAGGCTCGCGCCGGCGACGATCGCGCGCCGGATCTCCACGGTTCGCTCCTTTCTCCGGTTCACGCTCGGCGCCGCCCGCGTTCCGGAGACGCCGTTCTCACCTCGCCTGCCGCGGCGGCTCCCCGAGGCGCCGAAGGTCGTCGAGGTCGAGGCGCTGATCGAGGGGGCGACGAGCGCCGAGCCGATCGGGCTCCGGAACGGCGCTCTCGTCGAGCTCGTCTACTCGGCGGGGCTGCGCAGCGCCGAAGCGGTCGGGCTCGACCTCGCCGACGTGGACTTCGAGCAGGAGCTCGTCCGGGTTCGCGGCAAAGGCGGCAAGGAGCGAGTCGTCCCGCTCGGCGAGCGAGCCGCCCTGGCGGTCGCGCTCTATCTCCGTGACGCCAGGCCGGCCCTCGCGCGCGGCGCCAACGACGCCCTCTTCCTGTCGGTTCGCGGGCGGCGCCTGGACACGAGCACGATCCGCCGACTTCTCCCCCACCCGCACCGCCTCCGGCACTCGTTTGCGACCCATCTGCTCGAGGGCGGCGCCGACCTGCGGACGATCCAGGAGCTGCTCGGCCACGCCTCCCTCTCCACGACCCAGGTCTACAGCCACGTCGACGCCAAGCGACTGCGAAAGGTCTATGACTTCTCCCACCCCCGATCCTGAGCTCGCCGGCTTCCTGAGCCTGCTCGCCGCCCGCCGAGCGCCACGCACGGTCGAGGCCTATCGTCGTGACCTGCTGCAGCTCGCAGCCTGGCGCGACGGACCGGTCGGCGCGGCCACGACCGAGGAGCTCGAGCGCTGGATCGCACAGATGCGCGCCGACGGTCTGGCCGCGACCACGATCGCTCGCCGCATCGCCGCGGTGCGCTCCTTCTTCCGGCACGAGGTGATGCTGGGCATGCGCGCCGAGAACCCGGCCGCCGCGCTCGAGTTGCCCCGGCGGGCGCGCACGCTTCCGAAGACGCTCTCGCCGGCCGAGGCCGAACGGTTGATCGAGGCGGCGTCCGGGACGACCCCGCGGGCAATGCGCGACCGGGCGCTCGTCGAGCTGATGTACGGCTCGGGCCTCCGCGTTAGCGAGGCGCTCGGGCTGCAGCGCCGCTCGATCGACCTGGACGAGCGGATCGTACGCCCTCTCGGCAAAGGCTCGAAGGAGCGGATCGTCCCGCTCGGGCGGCCTGCGGTCGAGGCACTCCGGCGCTACGTCGCGATGGGCCGTCCGCACCTCGACAGCCGCTCGCGCCCGGAGCTCTTCCTGAACGCGCGCGGCGGCCCGCTGACCCGCGCAGGCGCGTTCATGATCCTGCGCAAGCTCGCCGAGAAGGCCGGCCTCGAGCCGGGACGCGTGCACCCCCACCTTCTCCGCCATTCGTTCGCGACCCACCTGCTCGAAGGTGGAGCCGACCTGCGCAGCGTCCAGGAGATGCTCGGCCACGCCGACCTCTCGACCACCGAGCTCTACACCCACGTATCCGATCGGCGCCGACGGGCGTTGTACTTCCAGGCGCACCCCCACGCGCACACGAAGGACGACTCGAAGGAAGTCCGATGATCGACCCCCAGATCGCGATGCTCGCAGTTCTGACCATGGCCGTCGGCTACACGATGTACTTCGCCGGCCTCAAGAAGAACATGCTCGAGCTGAAGCAGCGCCGGCGGATTTGCCCGTCGTGTGGCCGCAACATCACCGGCCGTATCTGCACCGCTCACTAGAGCAGCGCAGCCACCTCGTCCAGCCGCTCGGCCGTCGGGTCGATGAACGTCACGTGCCCGAGCTTGCGCCCAGGACGCGGCTCCTTGCCGTAGAGGTGGAGGTGCGCGCCCGGGACACCCAGCACCGCCGACACGTCGGGCGCCGTGCCGATCAGGTTCAGCATCGCCACGTCGCGCGGGACGGCGGTCGAGCCGAGCGGGAGGCCGAGAATCGCTCGGAGGTGGTTCTCGAACTGGCTCGTCGCCGCCCCCTCGATCGTCCAGTGGCCCGTGTTGTGAACGCGCGGCGCCAGCTCGTTGGCGACCAGCTCGCCCCCGACGTCGAACAGCTCGAGCGCGAGGACGCCGACGTAGTCGAGCTCGTCGAGCAGCAGCGTCGCGTACTCCTCCGCGCGGGCCTGGGGCGCGGCGACGGCGGGCGCACACGAGCGGCGGAGGATTCCCTCCGAGTGGACGTTCTCGACGAGCGGGTAGAACGCCGTCTCGCCGCCGGCGCCGCGGACGGAGAGCAGCGACAGCTCCCGATCGAACGAGACGAGCCCTTCCAGGACATGTTCAGGGTCGACCTCCGGGCGGGTCTGGACGAGCTCCTGTCCCTTGCCGTCGTAGCCGAGTCGGCGTGTCTTCAGGAGCGCGGGGAACGCAGTCACCTCGGCGTCGATCGGCGCGGTCGGGATCCCGAGCCGGCGGAAGAGCTGCTTCTCGACGAGTCGGTCCTGTGTCGCCTCGAGGGCACGAGCGTCCGGGATCGCGCCGACGCGGCGCGCCGCCCCGACCGGGACGTTCTCGAACTCGTAGGTGACGACTGCGGCTCCCTCCGCGAGTCGGTCGAGGAGTGCGGGGTCGTCGTAGGCACCGACCAGGAGCTCTCCCACCTCGGCCGCCGGTGCGTCAGGCGAGGGGTCGAGGAAGCGGAAGCTCAGGCCGAGCGGGACCCCGGCCAGGGCGAGCATCCGCCCGAGCTGGCCGCCTCCGATCACCCCGACGATCACGCCGACGGATCAGGCGCGGCGAGCACGGCATCGGTCTGCTCGGCCCGGAAGCGCGCGAGCCGCTCGCGGACGCCCTCGTCCGAGCGGGCCAGGATCGCCGCGGCGAGGAGCGCTGCATTGACCGCACCGGCCCGACCGATTGCGAGCGTCCCCACCGGCACGCCCGCGGGCATCTGCACGATCGAGAGGAGCGAGTCCATTCCCTTCAGCGTCTTCGACTCGACGGGCACGCCGAGCACCGGCAGCGCGGTCTTCGCTGCGGCCATGCCCGGGAGGTGAGCCGCCCCGCCCGCGCCCGCGATCAGCACCTGGAGCCCGCGCCCCTCGGCGCTCGCCGCGTATTCGAAGAGGAGATCGGGAGTGCGGTGGGCCGAGACGACCCGTTGCTCGAAAGGCACCTCGAGCGACTCGAGCGTCTCGCAGGCGTGCCGCATCGTCTCCCAGTCGGAGCGCGACCCCATGATCACGCCCACGACCGCGGCCATTATTTCGTGTTGGCGCGCTTGGTCAGCGCCGCGGCGACCGTCTTCGCCGACTTGCGCACCTCCGCGTCCTCCTCGTCGTCGTCCGCGAGACCCGAGAGGACGAGGATCGACTCGCGCTGCGGCGATCCGTTCTTCAGGCAGACGATCGCGAGCCTCCGCACGGCGGTGTTCCCGTCGTTCGATGCGAGCTCGTGCAGGAGCGCGCGCATCGAGTTCACGTCGCCGGGATGGTCGCGGGAGAGCGACTCGAGCGAGATCAGGGCCGAACCGCGCGCGGCCGGACTCTCGTCCTGGAGGCCACGGCGGACGAGCTCGAGCTTCTGGCGGAAGCGGAACTGCGCGATCGCGCGGTAGGCGAGCGCCCGGTACCGGTAGTCGTCGCTGCGGGCCGCGTGCTCGAGCTCCTCGTCCCACTTCGAGCGCAGGGTCGCGAGGGCCTTCTCGTCGCCGGCCTCCGCATAGGCCTCCGCCTGCTGCGCCGCTTCCTGAAGGCTCATGTGACGGAGCTCGCCGGGCGGGGACCCGGACCCGTGTAGCGAGCGGACGGGCGGACGAGCCGGCTCAGCTTCTTCTGCTCGAGGATGTGCGCCGACCAGCCTGCGGTGCGGGAGCAGGCGAACATCGCGGGCGCGAGCGGCGGCGGCACGTCGGCGACGTCGAGGACGACCGCCGACCAGAACTCGACGTTCGTCTCGAGCGGCCGGTCGGGAGACTTCTGCCGGAGCGCTGCGAGCGCGGCCTGTTCGAGGCGCTCGGCGACCTCGTAGCGGGGGGCGCCCAACTCCTTCGAGGTGCCCTTGAGCAGCCGGGCGCGCGGATCCTCGGCGCGGTAGACCCGGTGCCCGAAGCCCATCAGCCGCTCGCCCCGCTCGATCAGGCCCTGGACGTAACCCTCGGGATCGCCCGATTCGGCGGCCGCGTCGAGCATCGGCAGCACCCGCGCCGGCGCACCTCCGTGCAAGGGCCCGGACAGGGCGCCGACCGCCGAGGCGAGGGCCGCAGCACAGTCCGCGCCGGTCGAGGCGACGATCCGGGCGGTGAAGGTCGAGGCGTTCAGCCCGTGCTCGGCGGTGCAGATCCAGTAGGTGTCGAGCGCCTGGACGTGCTTCGGATCGGCCTCGCCCCGCCACTCGAGCAGGAACCGCTCGGCGGTCGTCTGGCCGCCTTCCACGAGTGAGTGGTCGACGCGATCGGTCTTCCCGTCCGCGAGTCGGGCCGACTGGGCCGCGATCGAGATGAACTGGGCCGAGAGGCGGCGCAGGTCCTCGCGCGCCTCGTCGTCGTCGATGTCGATCAGCTTCTGCAGGCCCCACTCGGCCCCGAAGCGAGCCGTGACGGCCTGCAGGTCGGCCGGGGTGTTCCCGGTCAGGCCGCCACCGCTGTACTCGTCCGCTGCCGGCAGCCCGGGCTCGAACCGCTCGTCGACGAGGAGGCCCCAGACCTGCTCGAAGGGGTACTGCCCGACGAGGTCCTCGATGTCGACGCCGCGGTAGCGGAGCGAGCCGCCGTCCTTGTCGGGCTCCGCGATCTCCGTCTCGAACGCGACGACGCCCTCGAGACCCGGCTTGAAGTCGGCCATCAGCGGGGCTGGCGGACGGGGTACTCGCGCCGCGGCTCACCGACGTAGTCGGCGCTCGGCCGGATGATCTTCCCGCCCGCATGCTGCTCGAGCACGTGCGCCGCCTGGCCGGCGACGCGGCTCATCTGGAAGAGCGGGATGAAGAGATCCGTGGGGATCCCGAGGTAGTAGTAGAGGACGCCCGAGTAGAGATCGACGTTCGGCCAGAGGCCCTTCTGCTCGTGCGCCTCGGCCTCGGCTGTCTTCGCGATCTCGTGGTAGTTGGGGCCGGAATCGCTGACGAACTCCTCGGAGAGCCTGCGCAGGATCGGGGCTCGCGGATCCATCGCCCGATAGAGCGGATGGCCGAAGCCGTAGAGCGGCTTTTTGGCCTCCAGGCGCGCGGCCACTCCCTCGGCGATGCTGGGCGCGGCGGCCAACTCGTCGAACATCTTCATCGCGGCCTGGTTAGCGCCGCCGTGGAGCGGCCCCTTGAGCGCGCAGATCGCGGCCACGATCGCGGAGTGCATGTCCGAGTTCGTGCCGGCGACGACACGCGCCGTGAACGTGGATGCGTTCATCTCGTGCTCGGCGTGGAGGATCATCGCGATCTCGAACGCTCGGGCCTCTTCGGCCGAGGGTGCTTCACCGCGGAGCATCGTCAGGAAGTTCTCGGCGTACCCGAGCGACGGGTCGGGGGCGACGACGGGCTGGCCGCGGCGTCGGCGCTCGTAGCGCGCGACAATGGTCGGCAGCTGGGCGATCAGCGCCAGGGCCTTGCGGATCTCGTTCTCGCGATCGATCGAGTCCTCGGCCGGATCCGAGAAGGAGAGCGCCGAGACGGCGGTGCGCATCGTCTCCATCGGCGAGGCGTCCATTGCGTTTCCGTCCACGATCGTCGCGGCGGCCGGTGCCAGCTCTCGCACCGAGAGCTGTTGCTTGAACGCCTCGAGCTCGCCGTCGGACGGGAGCTCGCCCTCGAGCAGGAGGTAGGCGACCTCCTCGTAGGTCGAATGTTCCGCGAGGCCGGTGATGTCGTAGCCCCGGTACATGAGTACTCCCGCGTCCGGATCGATCGAGCAGATGCTGGTCTCGGCGACGGAGATTCCGGAGAGAGCGACGGATTTCTTGGGGCCTGCCATGTCACGCGAACCTTACCCGCAACAACCGAGGGCAACCGCTGGGTAGAGTCCGCCGCCGTATGGCTCATCGCGTCACTCTCATCCCCGGCGACGGCATCGGCCCCGAGCTCGCCGAGGCGACCCGCCGGGTCCTCGAGGCGACCGGCGTCGAGTTCGACTGGGACGTCCAGCACGCGGGCAGCGACGTGATGGATCAGAACGACGGGAACCCGCTTCCCGAGCACGTGCTCGAGTCGATCCGGCAGAACGGAACCGCGCTCAAGGGGCCGATCACGACCCCCGTCGGCGGCGGCTTCCGCTCGGTCAACGTCGGCCTGCGCAAGTCGCTCGACCTCTACGGGCAGATCCGTCCCTGCAAGACCTACCCGGGCGTCCGCACGCGCTACGAGGAGGTCGACCTGATCGTCGTGCGCGAGAACACCGAAGACCTCTACGCCGGGGTCGAGTTCGAGGAAGGCACCGAGGCAGCCGACGAGCTGCTCGACTGGCTCGCAGGGAAGGGCTTCGACAAGATCCGCCGCGACTCCGGGATCTCGATCAAGCCGATCTCCGAGACCGGGACGCGCCAGGTCGTTCAGTTCGCCTTCGACTATGCGCGCCGGAACGGGCGCCGCAAGGTCACGGCGGTGCACAAGGCGAACATTATGAAGTTCACCGACGGCCTCTTCCTCCACGTGGCCCAGGACGTCGCCGCCGAGAACTCGGACATCGAGTTCGAGGACCGGATCGTGGACAACCTCTCGATGCAGCTCGTTCAGCGGCCCGAGGAGTACGACGTGCTCGTGCTCCCGAACCTCTACGGCGACATCGTCTCCGACCTCTGCGCCGGCCTGATCGGCGGCCTCGGGCTCGCGCCCGGCGGGAACTTCGGCAAGGACGCCGCCGTCTTCGAGCCGACCCACGGCTCGGCGCCCAAGTACGCAGGCCAGAACAAGGCGAACCCGATGGCGATGATGCTCAGCGGGATGCTGATGCTCCGCCACCTCGAGGAGACGGACGCCGCCGAGCGGCTGGAGCGTGCGATCGCCGCGGTGATCGCCGAGGGTGCCAGCGTCACCTACGACATGAAGCCGAGCCGCGACGACCCGACCGCCGTCGGGACGAGCGAGGTCGGAGACGCCCTCATCCAGAAGCTGGAAGGGAACTGAGCATGCGCAAGAAGGTCACCGTCGTCGGAGCCGGCAACGTCGGCGCCACCTGCGTCCAGGAGCTCGCGCGCCGCGACTACGCGGACGTCGTCGTCGTCGACATCAAGGAGGGCCTGCCCCAGGGCAAGGCGCTCGACATCAACCAGGCCGCTGCCGTGCTCGGGTACGAGGCCAACGTGACCGGCTCGAACTCCTACGAGGAGAGCGCCGGCTCGGAGGTCGTCGTGATCACCGCCGGCCTCCCACGCCAGCCCGGGATGAGCCGCGACGACCTGGTCACCACGAACGAGAAGATCGTCGGCTCCGTGACCCAGCAGGTGATGAGCGCGAGCCCCGACGCGATCGTGATCGTGGTCTCGAACCCGCTCGACGCGATGTGCCACGTCGCGAAGAGCGTCTCCGGCTGGCCGAAGGAGCGCGTCTTCGGAATGGCCGGGATCCTCGATACCGCCCGCTTCTCGGCCTTCATCGCCTGGGAGACCGGGATGTCGATCAAGGACGTGACCGCGATGGTGCTCGGCGGCCACGGCGACCAGATGGTGCCGGTCGTCTCCGCCACGACCGTGGGCGGGATCCCGCTTCGCAAGCTCGCCTCGGAGGACGCGATCCAGGCGATGGTCGCCCGGACAGCGAAGGGCGGCGGCGAACTCGTCAACCTGCTCGGCACCTCCGCCTGGTACGCGCCCGGCGCGGCCGCGGCGCAGATGGTCGACGCAATCGTCCTCGACGAGACGCGCATTCTCCCCTGCACGGCCTATCTCGAGGGCGAGTACGGGATCGATGGCCTGTACATGGGCGTTCCGGTCGTGCTCGGGGCGACGGGGATCGAGCGGATCGTCGAGCTCGACCTCGACGAGGACGAGCAGCGGGCGCTGAAGGCCTCCGCGGACGCGGTCCGCGACGTCGTCTCCGTCCTCTCCGCGTAGGCGCCGGAGCCGTGCGGCGCTCAGGCTGCGCCGCGCCCCAAGCTCACTCTGCCCACACTGCGGCCGCGGCGTCTGCGCCGACTGCTGGTGCGTCAAGGACGAATCGCAACTCGAGTGGCCTCTCTTCTCCTGGCTCCTCCTCGTGGGGGTGGTGATCTGGATCTCGGCCTGAAGGGCCGGACCGCGATCGTCGGCGGCGCCTCAGCCGGGATCGGGCTCGCGTGTGCCGAGGCTCTCGCCGGCGAGGGCGCCAACGTGGCCCTGCTGGCTCGCGGCCGTAACGCGCTGGAGCGACAGGCCGAGCGGCTCGGAGCCCTCGCGGTCCCGGGCGACGCCGCCAGAGCGGAAGACCTGGAGCGGCTCGTGGCGGAGACGCTCGGGCGCTTCGGGGGGATCGACGTCCTCGTCCTGAACAGCGGCGGCCCGCCGCGTGTGTGCGCCGTCGACGTGACCGACGAGCAGGTCGAGGAGGCGGTCGCGCTGCTGCTGCTCTCCGCGGTTCGCCTCGTCCGGCTCTGCCGACCCCACCTCGAGGCGAGCGGTCGCGGCCGCGTGATCGCGATCACCTCGAGCGCGGTCAAGGAGCCGGTCGACGGCCTCGCTCTCTCGAACGCCGTCCGCCCCGGCCTCACGGGCTGGCTCAAGTCGCTCGCCCGGGAGCTCGGGCCGACCGGGGTGACCGTGAACGCGGTCGCCCCCGGCCGGATCGACACCGCCCGGATGCGGGAGGTCTACGGCGACGCCGGGCCGAGTGCCGCCGATCTCGCGGCGATCCCGCTCAGACGGCTCGGGACGGCAAAGGAGTTGGGTGACGTCGTCTGCTTCCTCGCCTCCGACCAGGCGGCGTACGTCACCGGCACCACGATCGTCGTCGACGGCGGTCTGACCCGGGGCCTCCTGTGAGCCCGGGCCGCGCCGTTTCGGCCGGGCTGGCCCTCGCCGCGCTCGCGATCGCGTTCGCCTTCTTCCTCCCCTCGAACAGCTATCTGATCCTGCCGGACGGGGCCAAGCCACTCGCGGCCAAGGTCAAGGTCGAGGGCGAGAAGCCCCCGAACGACGACGGCGGAATCTTCTACGTCGACGTGATCGTCCGGAAGGCGTCGCTGCTCGAGGAGCTGATCGCGCCGCTCCGCCCCGACGGGGCCGAGTTGGTGCCGGCACACGCGATCGTCCCGCCCGGATCGAACTTCGAGGAGCGCCGCCGCCAGAACCTCCGCCAGATGGATCGGTCGCAGGAGGTCGCGGCGGCGGTCGCGCTGCGTGAACAGGGGCTCGACGTCCGCGCCGACCCCGAAGGCGCTCTCGTCGTCGCCGTCGCGGGCGACGCGCCGGCCGCCGGGAAGCTGCAGCCGACCGACGTGATCGTGGGGGTCGACGGCAAGCCGGTGAAGACTCCCGGAGACCTGCGCAGGCTGATCGGCGCGAAGAAGCCCGGGGCCGTCGTCCAGCTCCGGATCCGGGCGGGCGGCGCGCTCAGAAACGAGCGGGTGAAGACGATCGAGTCGCCCGACGAGGCCGGCCGCGCGATCGTCGGGATCCAGGTCGAGCAGTTTGCGCGGATCGAGCTCCCGCTCGACGTCGAGATCGATCTCGGCGGCGTCGGCGGCCCTTCCGCGGGGCTCGCCTTCGCGCTCGACGTGCTCGAAGAGCTCGGTCGCGACGTCGACAGGGGCTACAAGGTGGCCGTCACGGGCGAGATCGAGCTCGACGGCGACGTCGGCCCGATCGGAGGGATCAAGCAGAAGACGCTCGGCGCGCGGGACGCCGGTGTCGACGTCTTCCTCGTCCCCGCTGGGGATAACGCCGAGGAGGCGAAGCGCAACGCCAATGGGCTGCGGATCATCGCGGTCGAGAGTTTTCAACAAGCGTTGCGCGAGTTGGCAACATTGCCGGAAAAGCGTTAACTAGCGTGAGATTTCGACAGATTGGAATGGGCCGGAAATTGCGTCGTTTTCGTGAACACGGGGGTTGCCGACCCGCCCGGACACGGCAACAATGGCCGATGTCCGGAGGGGGACACGACTCGACCAAGAGGGGCGATGAGCAAACGATCCGATTCAACCTGCAGTGACTGCTACTTCCGCCGAGCTGGTCTTTGCGCGCTCCCGGGGGACAATCCGTGCCCCACTTTCCGCCGCGCGAGTGCAGGCGTCCTGACGCCGCCGCTGCAGCCGCGGCTCGTCGCCCGCGCCGCCCCCGTGTTCGCTCCCGCCGCCGCCTAGACTCCGCCCGTGGAAGATCGCGAGCAGCAATTCCAGCGCACCTGGCAACCGCGCCTCTGGATCACGCTCGCCGTCCTCATCCTGATCGTGGCGTACCTGATCGCCTTCGTGGTCGGGAACGACGAGCAGGCCCGGGTCGACTTCGTCTTCGGCAGCGCGACCACCTCCCTGATCTGGGTGATCCTGCTCTCGCTGCTCGCCGGCCTCCTCGGAGGCGTGCTCCTGTCGCAGCTCCACCGCCGGCGGCGGGACTACAGGAGCGAGGCCAGCACGGAGATGCCCTCGTCGATCTCCGAGGGCGACGCGTAGCTGAAGGCGAGGCGGGCGGCCTGGGCGCCGCCGGCACCGGCGGGGTAGAAGTCGGCGCCCTTGACGAAGGTGACGCCTGCCGCCTCCGACCGCGTCAGCAGCTCTCCGGCGTCGGCGGGTAGGTCGACCCAGAGGAAGTAGCCGCCCTCGGGCCTGCTCCAGCTCGCGCTCCCCGAGAGGTCGCGTTCGAGCGCGCCGAGCATCGCGTCACGGCGCGTCCTGAGGAGCCCGCGGATCCGCTCCACGTTCGGCTCGAAGGCCTCGCGCCGGGCGAGCTCGTACACCGTCGCCTCGGTCAGAAAGGGCGGCGAGATGTAGGTCTCCACCGCCCGCGCCTCGATCCGGGCCGCGAGCCCTGCCGGGAGGACGAACCAGCCGACGCGGATTCCCGGGGCGACCGTCTTCGAGAACGACGACGCATACGTGACGAGCTCGCCGCCCTCGAGCTCGTGCAGCGAGGGCGGGGCCTCACCCTCGTAGCGAACGAGCCCGTAGGGGTCGTCCTCCAGCACCGGCACGCCGTGCGCGGTCGCGAGCTCGACGAGCCGTCGGCGGCGCTCGGTCGAAAGCGTTCGGCCGCTCGGGTTCTGGAAGGTCGGGATCGTGTAGAGGAAGCTGACGCCACCCGCGGCGAGCTCGCGCTCGAGCGCCTCCGGGTCGAGCCCCTCGTCGTCCATCGGCAGCGCAGCCACCTCGGCGCCGAGCCGCGCGAGCTGCTTCAGCGGCCGGTCGTAGGTGGGCGCCTCGACGAGAACCCGTCCCGGCCGCTCCGCGAGCACCTCTTCGAACCAGAACGCGATCCCCTGGAGCCCGCCGCTCGTGAGCACGATCCGGCCCGGCTCCACCCCGTGCCGCGCCGCCAGCCATTCCCGGAGTGGCGGGTAGCCACCGCCCGGCCCGTACGCGAGCACCGTCGGATCCGCCTCGACGGCCGCACGGGCGCAGTCGGCGATCAGCTCGACGGCGAGGCACTCGGGCGCCGGGGCACCTCTGGCAAACGAGATCACCGAGAGGCTCCTGGCCGGCTGCGCCTCCCAGCCGGCGAAGCCGGCCTCCGGCGCAGCCTCGCGCCGCTCGCGTCGCTCCAGCCGGCGGCCCGTACCGCCGTACTGTTCCACCGGCCTACGCACCGCGAGCGGCGCGCCAGGAACCTCTCGGGAAGTGTGCGGGGCACGCGATGAGAGCCTAACGTCAAGACCTGCTGCTACCCTGAAAGGGAAGGATGGGGATTCCGTCCTGTGAGATTTGGCTCCTTCGGTTCTTTCCGCACACAGATTCAGGCGGGCAGTCGAGGTAGGCAAGTCTCGACTGACAACGAAGGAGACAACTTAATGCAGTCTTTCCACGAGCTGGGCGTGTCGGCGCCTGTCGCGCAGGCTCTCGCCGAGCGGGACATCCACGCGCCGTTCCGCATCCAGACTCTCGTCCTCCCCGACCTCCTCGACGGCCGCGACGTGCTCGCGAAGTCGCCGACGGGCTCGGGGAAGACACTCGCGTTCGCGATCCCGATCGTCGAGCACCTCGAGGCCGACGACCCGCGCCCCTCGGCGCTGATCCTCGTCCCGACTCGCGAGCTCGCCGCCCAGGTCGCCGAGGCGCTCGAGATGATCGCCCCGGCCCGCGGCCTCAAGGTCGCCGCGGTCTACGGCGGGATCTCGATCCCGGCCCAGGCCAAGAAGGCCAAGGAGGCGCACATCCTCGTCGCCACCCCGGGCCGGCTCCAGGATCTGATCGAGCGCAGGCTCGTCAAGCTCGACCAGGTTCGCTTCCTCGTCCTCGACGAGGCCGACCGGATGCTCGACATGGGCTTCCAGCCGCAGGTCGACCGGATCGTCAACCGCCTTCCCCGCGAGCGCCAGACGATGTTCTTCTCGGCCACGCTCGACGGCAAGGTCGGCGAACTCGCCCACGCGTACACGACGAACGCCGCGCGCCACGAGGGCACCCTGCCGCCGGAGCACGAACAGGGTGAGGTCGAGCACAAGTTCGTCTCGGTCACGATGGACAACAAGGTCGAGAAGCTCGCCGAGCTGCTCGGGGAGGAGCGCGGCCTCGCGCTCGTCTTCGTCCGCACCAAGCGCGGTGCCGACCGGCTCGTCCAGAAGCTCGCCCGCTACGACGTCACGGCGGTCGCCATGCACGGCGACATGACGCAGGGCTCCCGCGAGCGCGCGCTCTCCCGCTTCGAGAAGGGTGCCGTGTCCACGCTCGTCGCCACCGACGTCGCCGCACGCGGCCTCGACCTCGACGACATCACCCACGTGATCAACTTCGATCCGCCGGAGGACAACAAGGGCTACGTCCACCGCGTCGGGCGCACCGGCCGCGCCGGCCGCAGCGGCACCGGGATCACGTTCGTGCTCCCCGACCAGCAGGCGGAGGTCAGCCACGTCGCCCGGATGCTGGGCCAGAGCGAGGAGTACGCGAGCGACGGGATGAAGGTCGCCCCGCCGCGCCTCGTCTACGCGTCGAAGCGCCGCAACTCCAAGTGGGGTCCGTCGCGGCCTCGCCGCAAGATCTAGCTCAAACGATTTGAGCTTGGCTCCCGCGCGCAGGGCGACCTGCGCGCGGGAGCAATCGCACCGACCCGGCATCATGCGCTCGCGATGAACGACTCCGACGAGCAGCAGCTGGATCGGCTCCGCAGCCTGATCCGCGACGTCCTCGGGACGAACCTCGTCGGCGCCTACCTGCTCGGCTCGGCCGTACTCGGCGGCCTCCAGGAGCAGAGCGACCTCGACGTGCTCGCCGTCACGACGCGCCGGACCACGCGCCCGGAGAAGGAGCTCCTCGTCGAGCGTCTCCTCGGCATCTCGGGACGCCGCACCCCCGAAGGACGGTGGCGGCGTCTCGAGCTGACGATCGTCGTCCAGTCCGAGGTGAGGCCGTGGCGCTACCCGCCGCGCTTCGACTTCCAGTACGGGGACTGGCTGCGCGCGGAGTTCGAGAGCGGTGACGTCGAGCCCTGGCCGACGACGACGAATCCCGATCTCGCGGCGCTCCTCACGATGGTCCTGCTCGCGGACACGCCTGTGCTCGGTCCGCCTCCGCGCGAGGTCTTCGACCCGATCCCTCCCGGAGATCTCGTCCGTGCGAACGTCGGCGACCTCGACCAACTGGTCGGCGACCTCGACGACGACACCCGCAACGTGATCCTGACGCTGGCCCGGATCTGGAGCACCGTCGCCACCGGCGAGATCCGCTCGAAGGACGGGGCCGCCGACTGGGCCCTGGCCAGGCTCCCCGCGGAGCAGCGGCCGGCGCTCGCTCGGGCACGCGCGATCTATCTGGGCGCCGAGGAGGAACGTTGGGACGACCTCCTGCCTCAACTCCGCCCGCACGCCGATCGCGTCGTCGCCGAGATCGAGCGGCTCGTCCGAGATCACGCCTCATCGGCGGACTAGGCTGCGCCGGTGGACGCCGCCGCCCGTTCCCGGATCGCCGATCCCTCACTCGCCGGCGCCGGTGAGCAACGGATCCGCTGGGTCGCGAAGCACTCCCCCGTCCTCAACCGGCTGGCGCGGACGCGCCTCGCCGACGGATCGCTACGCGGCCGTCGCGTCGCCGTCGTCGTCCACCTCGAGGCGAAGACCGCCTACCTCGCGACCCTCTTCGCCGAGGCGGGCGCGCACGTGGTCGCCGCTGGCTCGAACCCGGGCTCGACCCAGGACTCGATCTGCGCGGCGCTCGTGGCGCGCGGGATCGAGGTGCACGCCTCCCACGACGCGAGCCGGGAGCAGTTCGACGCCGACCTGCTCGCGGTCGCGGACACGGAGCCGGAAATCGTCGTCGACGACGGCGCCGAGCTGACCGCGCGGATCCTCGAGCACCGGCCCGAGCTTGCGGCCCGCCTGGCCGGGGTGACCGAGGAGACGACCACGGGCGTCGCTCGGCTCCGGGCGATGGAGGCGGCGGGCAAGCTCGTCTTCCCGGCGATCGCGGCGAACGACGCGCGCTGCAAGCATCTCTTCGACAACCGCTATGGCACCGGCCAGTCCACGCTCGCGGCGATCGACCGGCTGACGAACCTCAACTTCGCCGGGCGCGAGTTCTGCATCGTCGGCTACGGCTGGGTCGGGAAGGGGCTCGCGCTGTACGCCCGAGGTCAGGGCGGCCGCGTCACCGTCGTCGAGGTCGATCCGGTGGCCGCGCTCGAGGCGCACATGGACGGCCACCGCGTCGCCTCGCTCGAGGACGCGCTCCCGGACGCCGACCTGGTGATCGCCGCGACCGGCGCGATCGACGCAGTCCCGGCGAGCGCGGTCCCGCTCCTCAAGGACGGCGTCGTGCTCGCGAACGGCGGCCACCACGAGCGGGAGATCGCGATCGACACGCTGGGAGAGGGCGAGGAGGTGCGCCCCGGCGTCTTCGAGCACCCGATTCCCGGCGGTGGCAGCGCCTACGTGCTCGTCGACGGGCGGCAGACGAACGTCGCCGGCGGTGACGGGCACCCCGTCGAGATCATGGATCTCTCGTTCTCCGTCCAGGCGCTCTCAGCCCATCTCCTCGCTCAGGGCGGCTTGCCGTCCGGCCTGCACGGCTTCCCGGCCGAGCTCGACGCCGAGATCGCGCGGACGAAGCTCGCGACCCTCGGGATCGAGCTCGGCGAGCCGACCGCGAAGCAGCGGGAGTTCACCGAGCGCTGGAAGGTTTGACCGGAGCGAGCACGAGCGCTGCGGCGAGAACCCCGGTGAGCCCGCAGGCGATCCAGAGCAGATCCGGGCTCGCGGAGTAGAGAAGCGTTCCGAGAACGGGACCTGCGACGAGCGCCAGACCGAAGCTCGTGCCCCACGCGCCCTGGTAGCGGCCCCGGAGATGATCGGGCGCCACGTCGGCGACGTACGCCGAGGCGATCGGGGAGAAGATGATCTCGCCGAGCGTCCAGACGACGACCGTGGCCGCGAGGAGCGGCACCGTGTCGGCGAAGACGATGAGAGCGAACCCGAGCCCCGTCAGAATCTGACCGAGCGCGAGCACGGGTCGAACGGGAAACCGCTGCGTGAGCACGGTCAGCGGCAGCTCGATCGCGATGATCACGAGCCCGTTCAACGAGATCAGCGCCCCGAAGACCGCCGGCGAGAATCCGTCGGCCCGCACCTGGAGGGGCAGCGTCGAGGTGTGCTGCATGTAGACGAGGGCCCCGCAGAACGAGGCGAGGAGGAAGAAGACGAACACGCGGTCGTGGCGGAGCGCGCGCAGAAGCTCGCCGCGCCGCTCCTCCACGTGCTGCTCCGGTCGGCCGCGCGGGAACATCGTCAGCGCCAACGTCCCGAACGCGATCGACGAGATCGCGTCGCCCAGGAAGAGCAGGAAGAAGGAGCGCTCGGCGAGGAGCCCCGCGGTCGCCGGGCCGGCGGCGAAGCCGAGGTTGATCGCGAACCGGTAGACGGCGAAGGCCGGGACTCGCTGGCCTGCCGGGGTGAGGTCGGCAAGAAGCGCGCCCGAGGCCGGGCGGTACAGCTCTGCGGCAGCCCCAGCAAGAACCGTGAGGGCGACGATCAGCCAGATCGTCCTCGCCTGGGAGAGGGCGAGCATCACCGCCGCGGAGCCGTACATCGAGACGGCGATCGTCTCGCGGCGGCCGAGCCGGTCGGCGAGGTGCCCGCCGAGCGTGGACGCCGCGATCGCGCCGACGCCGTAGCCACCGATCGCGAGCCCCGCCTGCGCCGCCGAGTAGCCCTCGTCGACGAGGTAGAGCGCGAGGAAGACCGCGACGAAGCTGCCGAAGCGGTTGACAAACGTGCCGGCGAAGAGGAGCCACGCCGCAGGCGGGAGAGCACGGATCCCCGCGCGCATCGTCGGCCGCGGCTCGCTCAGCGCCGCGCCCCGGAACCGATCCCCACGTGCCCCCAGGGGCACTCCCGTGTCCCTACACGAACGCTAGCGAGGATCTCATCAGGCATGTGTGACGGAAGCGTGACGGATTCGCACCAGCTCGCGAAAGGATCCGGCCTAATCCGCCCCATGGACTGAGCCGGGCCGCGCGCGGCCCTTTCAGAGATCTTGCGCCTGCAGAATCAGGCGCGCGCGACCTCGGCGGCGAACTGCGCCGCCTCGGTCGGGGAGGTTCCGACGCGAATCCCCTTCGCCTCCAACGCCTCCTTCTTGCCCTGCGCGGTGCCGGACGAGCCGGAGATAATCGCGCCGGCGTGGCCCATCGTCTTCCCGGGCGGAGCTTCGAATCCCGCGATGTACGCGACGACCGGCTTCGACATCTTCGCCTCGATGAAGGCCGCGGCCTTCTCCTCCTCGTCCCCGCCGATCTCGCCGACCATGACCACGAACTCGGTCTGCGGGTCGGCCTCGAACTTCTCGAGGATGTCGATGAAGGAGGAGCCGACGATCGGGTCGCCGCCGATCCCGACGATCGTCGAGTTGCCGAGGCCCATCTGGGTCAGCTCGTGGCCGATCTGGTAGGTCAGCGTTCCCGAGCGCGAGACGAGCCCGATGTTCCCCTCGGTGAAGATCTCGGCCGGGATGATCCCGACGTTCGCCTTGCCCGGCGAGAGGGCGCCCGGGCAGTTCGGGCCGAGCATCATGATCCCGCGCGGCCGCAGATAGGTGTAGACGCGGAGCATCTCGTGCGCGGGCAGGCCCTCGGCGATGCAGATGATCGTCCCGATCCCCGCGTCGGCGGCCTCGTAGATCGCGTCCGCAGCAAACCGAGCCGGGACGAAGACCATGGACGTGTTCGCACCCGTCTCCCGGACGGCTTCTTCGACGGTGTCGAAGACCGGCACGCCCTCGACGTCCTGGCCGCCCTTGCCCGGCGTGACACCGGCGACGACCTGAGTGCCGTAGTTCTTGTTCCGGAGCCCGTGGAAGGAGCCCTCCGAGCCGGTCAGGCCCTGGACGACGAGCTTCGTCTTCTGGTCGACGATGATTGCCACTACGCCGCCTTCCTCGCCCGGATCACGAGCTTCGTGTCCACGAACTCGCCGTCCTCGATCTGCCCGGCGAGCAACTCGCGCACCCGCACGGCGTCGTCCTCGGCCGTGTCGGTGCGGGCGAGCCAGTCCTCGAGCGGGTGCCGCTTCTCGAAGCTCTCGACCACTTCGACGACGAGCCCGGCATCTTCGAGAAACGTGCGCCATTCCGCTTCCGTGTACGAGCGAACGTGCGTCGGGTCGCGGAGGATCTCGGCCTCCTCGACGGCATCGCTGACGTAGAGCGTGTCCTCGACGACGAGGAGGTTGCGGCTGATCCGCGCCATCTCCGCGATCGCCGCCGGAACGTCGTCGAAGTGGTGCGGCGCGATCCGGGTGACGACGAGGTCGAAGGAGTCGGCCGCGAACGGGAGATCTTCGGCGCGACAGATCACGTCGGGGCGCATCCCGGGCGCAGGATCGGAGCTGACGACCTCGAGCCCGGCCTCGCGGAGCCGCCGGGTGACGTGGCCGCCGCCCGTGGCGACGTCGAGCGCCGTCTTCGAGCCCTCGGCCCAACGCACGATCAGGTCGAGGTCCGCGCCCTCGCGCTGCTCCGGCGCGGACCGGTAGGCCTCGGCGCGCTCCGACCAGAGATCGGTCATCGAGAGAGCTCCACCGCACGGCGGGCGCCGTCCAGCATCGTCGCCTCGGGGTAGACACCCTCGGGCGCCGCCTCGGCCAGGATCTTCCGGCCCTCCTCGGCGTTCGTGCCGTCGAGCCGCACCACGATCGGATACTCGATCGTCATCCGCTCGAGCGCGGTCAGGATCCCGCGCGCGACCTCGTCGCAGCGGGTGATCCCGCCGAAGATGTTGAAAAAGATCGACTTGACCTGCGGGTCACGCGTGATCACCTCGAGCGCGTCCACCACTCCCTCCGCGTTGCCGCCGCCGCCGAGGTCGCAGAAGTTGGCGGCCTTGCCGCCCGCGAGCGCGATCACGTCGAGGGTGGACATCACGAGCCCGGCCCCGTTGCCCAGGATCCCGACCTCGCCGTCAAGCTTCACGTAGGTGACGTCCTTCTCGCGGGCGAGCGCCTCGAGCGGGTCGGCGGCCTCGACGTCGCGCATCTCCGCGATCTCGGGGTGCTTGTAGAGCGCGTTGTCGTCGACCGTGAACTTGGAGTCGAGCGCCTTTACCTCGCCCTCGGGTGTGACGATCAACGGATTGATCTCGCAGAGCATCGCGTCGGCTCCGACGAAGGCCTCGTAGAGCTTCGCCATGATTGCGGCGATCTGCTTCTGCTCGGACGGGTCCTCGACGCCGGCCCCGTAGATCAGGCGGCGCGCGTGGTAGGGCTGGAAGCCCTCGAGCGGGTCGACGTGCAGCCGCACGAGCGCGTCCGGGTTCGTCTCGGCGACCTCCTCGATGTCCACCCCACCCTCGGTCGTGAACATGAACAAGGGCTTCTTCTCGCCCCGGTCGAACGTGATCGAGAGGTAGTACTCCTTCGCGATGTCCGAGGCGCTCTCGACCCAGAGCCGCCGCACGACGTGTCCCTTGATGTCGAGCCCGAGGATCCCGCGGGCCTTCTCCTCCGCGTCCGCCGGATCGTCGGCGAGCTTGATCCCGCCCGCCTTGCCGCGCCCTCCGGTCAGGACCTGGGCCTTGACGACGACCGCGCCGCCGATCTCCTCCGCGGCCTTGCGGGCGTCCTCGGGAGTCGTTACGAAACGGCCGTCGGAGACGGGGATCCCGAAGCGGGCGAAGAGTTGCTTGCCCTGATATTCGTAGAGGTCCAAAGCGACGGCGAGTCTATCTGCGAGTCTTTCGCCGATGCGCCGCACCCTTCTGCTGCTCGTGCTGCTCCTGGCCGGCTGCGGTTCCGCGGCCATCGAGCCGCTTCCCGACGCACGTCCCGCCGAGCCACAGAGCGCCGACCTCGGCTGGCACGAGAGCTATCCGAAGACGGGTGAGCGGTTGGTCTTCGGCGTCCGCTCACTCGAGGTGACGGCGGACGGATGGTCGTCCGAGATCTCGATCGAGAACCGAACGGGGATCTCGTTCGAGTTCGGCGACGGGCCACCGCTCGCCCTCGGGCTCATCCTCCTCGGTGACGCCGATCTCGAGACGCTCGACCGGATGACCTCGCGCGACGGCCTCCTTCTTCGCGAGCCGAAGACGATCGAGCCGCGCCCGCCCGACGTGCTCGGCCCCGGCGAGACCTGGCGGGCGACGATCTCGGCGCCGGGATCGCTCGCCGACTCGGCCTACGTCCGGGTCTCCTTCGGCCCGCTCGTGGCCGTGGGCGAGCGACCGAAGGAGATCGAGCAGTCGACCGTCATCTGGATCACCGACGAGACCTACCGTTTATAGGCGAAGGCCCGAAGACCCCTGCCCGAAGACCCTAAACAGGCCACCCGCGGCCCAAAACGGCGTCAGCCGGTCGGTTCCCAGAGCACGTCGCCACGCTCCCGCAGGGACAAGAGGTCGGGATCCGTCTCAGCGAGCGGGCGGAGCGACGCGTCGAGCTCGCATGCGCGCCGGACGTGCGCGAGCGCATCGTCGGGGCGGCCCGCGAGAGCCTCGTAGCAGGCGAGGTCGTAGAGAAGGGTCGGATCGTCCGAGTAGCGCTCCAGGCCCGCGGCGATCACGTCGGCGCCCTCCGCGAGACGACCCGCCCGGCGGTGGCCGTAGGCGCGCTTCAGGTAGTCCCAGCGGAGGTGGATCTCGAGCAGCCGCCGCAGCTCCGCGATCGGCTCCTCGTGGTCGTCCACGCGGAGGTCGACGACCCGGTCGACCAGTTCACCGGTCTCCTCGCCCGCACCGGGCCGCTCGACGTAGACAGCCGCGGACTGCTGGCCCCGAGCGTCCCCACCCGCAGCCTGTGCGGCGTCGAGGCCCGCCACGAGCCTCTCGGCGAGCGTGCCGTCGCTCTCGCGGAAAGCGCGCGCCATCTCGGCGACGACGTCGGCGCCCGTGAGGATGTTGCCCTGGCCCGCGTACCCGTGGCCGGTCTCGTGACCGGCCCACTCGCTGCAGTCGCTGCCCGTCCACGACGCCGAGCGCCCGTCGGCGGCGACGACGCCGAGCTGCCGCGTCTCGCGCCCCTCGTCGGAGTCGAGCACGGCCCGGATCGCCTCTTCGGGCGACGCTCCACCGGCGAGCTGGTCGAGGAGCAGGGGCCCGTAGCCGGCGATTCCCGCGGCCTGGGTCGCGGCCGCACCCACACCCGCTCGCGCCCACGAGACCACGGATCCGACCGCGAAGTACTTGGACTGAACGGCGACCCCGACCTCTCCGGTGGCCGGGTCGAGCCCGCAGATCGAGAAGGTGGAGGGTCGGCCGAGCGCCATCGAGCCGACCCTACCTGCGGCTCCCGGGCGGCCCTTGTAACCTCGCGCGGACAGCCCCGGCGAAGGAGAGAACGAGATGACCGAGCAAATCACCACCCTGGCCACGCTGACCGACGACGAGATCCTGTCCACCAGCGACGCGGACGTCACACCGGTCACGGACGACGCGGACGGCGACGACACGGACACGACCGACGGTGACGCAGACGACTCCGATGGCAGCGACGCCGACTCGGACGACAGCGACGCGGACCCCGTCTAGCCCCGAGTCGCTCGAGCGAGCGATCGCGCCCGTCGAGACCGGGCGCTTCCTCGACGAGCACTGGGAGCAGCAACCGCTCGCCGTCCCGCGCGCAGAGCCGGGTCGATTCGACGACCTCCTCTCCGCGCGGGACCTCGAGCGCCTGCTCACCGAGACGTCGATCCGCACCCCGGGCTTCCGGCTGGTCAAGGCCGGGGCCACGGTCACGGGCTACACGTCCGATCTCTCCTGGCGGCCCGAGGCGTTCACCGGGGTCGCTGACGTTCGGCGCGTCCTCGCCGAGTTCGAGCGCGGCGCCACGATCGTCCTCCAGGGACTGCACCACTCCTGGCTCCCGCTCGCGCGCTTCTGCCGCGGCCTCGAGGGCCACCTCGGGCACCCGGCCCAGGCGAACGCCTACTTCACCCCGCGCGGCTCGCAGGGCCTGCCGGTGCACCACGACACCCACGAGGTCCTCTCGCTCCAGGTCTCCGGCGAGAAGCGCTGGCTCGTCTACGAACCCGCGCTCGAGCTGCCGCTCAAGGATCAGCGCTACCGGAGCGCCCTCGGAGCCCCCGGCGAGCCCGTGCTTGACCTCACGCTCAGGGCCGGCGACACGCTCTATCTCCCACGTGGCTGGCTCCATCAGGCACTCACGTCCGATTCCGACTCGCTCCACATCACGGTCGGCGTCAACATCCGCACGTGGCTCGACGAGGCCCGACTGACGCTCGCTGGAGCGTCCGGCGACCTCGACTTCCGCCGCTCGATCGACGGATCCCCGCCACCCGAGCTTCCGGGTCTCGACCCCGAGGCAGCAGCCCGGCGGGCGTGGAAGCGGCTCGTCCGTTCGCGCCGCCCGATCCTCGACGGACAGCTGAGCGAGCTGCGGGCGCTTTCTTCGCTGAGCGCCGGCACGAGCCTCGTTCGCCGCGACACGGTGCTCGCCGAACTCGAGGACGCGACGCTCGCGTTCGAGGGCCGCGAGCTCGCGTTCCCCTCCCGGCTCGTCCCCGAGCTCGAGTTCCTCGTCACCACCGAGGCGTCCTTCACGGCCCGCGACCTCCCCGGCTCCCTCGACGAGGCGGGCCGGCTCGTGCTCCTCAGGCGCCTCGTGCGGGAGGGATTTCTGCGACGAACCTGCGAGGTCGACTGAGCCTCGTGGTCGAGCAGGTGAGGTGCGTAGGCTCCCCTTCCTCGCGGCGAACGTCGACCTCGTAGCGCGACTCTCCCGCGTCGAGGACGACGCGCCAACCGTCCCCGCGCAGCTCGCTCTCTACGAGCCGAAGAGCGTTCACGCCGAGAAGGCCGGTTTGCTCGCGCACCGCGCGCTCGGCCGCCTGGACCTGGAAGGAGTGGCAGGAGCGCCCCCGGTAGTGCGGCAGGTGCACCTCGCCGGCGAGCGCGGCTTCGAGCAGCCCCCAGACTCCGGCAGGCTCGACGCGGCCGTAGTAGACCCCGTCGGGGAGCGTGACGAGATTGCCGGCGAAGCGGTCGCCGCCGACGTGGGTGGACTGCCAGACCCAGCCGTCCTCGACCTCCTCCCGAACGGCGTCGTAGAGCGGCCGTCCGTACTTGGCGCAACAGCGATCGTGCTTGCCGTGCGTGCAGACGAGGAGCAGCGGGTGGGCGACCGGGTCACCCGCGGTCCCGAGATCCACGTCGAGCAGGTCGTCGTAGCGTTCCAGCTCGAGCCGGCGCAGCGTTCGCTCGCGCTCGGTCGTGCGCGCGACGAACGCGAGCAGGCCGTCGCGGTTGCGGCGCTCGGGGCGGCGGACGAAGAGGATCCGGCTCCGCGGGAAGCGGGCACGCTCGCGGACGAGATGCGCCTTCAGCTCCGGGGTCAACGTCGAGCCGTCGACAGCGTCGTGCGCCCAGAGCCCGCGATACTCGAGCAGGATCCAGTTCTCGACCCGGCTCGCCGTCGCCGTGAGCGGCTCGGCGTCGGCGCGCGACGTCTCGGCGCAGAAGGCTCTATTCGCCCAGGACGAGGCAGATCACCTGCCCGCTCGTCACGGCATCGCCAGGCGCGACCCCGACCGAGCCGACCGTACCGGCCCGGTGAGCGCGGATCTCGTTCTCCATCTTCATCGCCTCGACGACGCAGACGACCTGACCCTCCTCGACGACCGAGCCGTCCGCGACGTCGACCTTGAGCACCGTGCCCTGCATGGGGCTGACGACGGCGTCGCCGTCCGCGCCACCGGCTCCGCCCCGCGCGCGCTCCTGCCGCCGCCGGGCGAGCTCCGCCCAGGGCGGCTCGGGCTCGAGCAGCGTCACTTCGAAGCGGCGGCCGTTGACCTCGACCGCGCGCAGCCGCTCCTGCAGCCGACCGCTCCGGCCCCCGTCCGGCTCGGCGGGCGGGGGTGCGAGCTCGGCCGCGCGCGCGGCCAGCTCCTCCGACTCGACGAGCCCGTGGCAGGTCTCGCCCGCGATGAAGCAGGGCTCGGTGAGGAGCGCTCGGTGGAAGCCGATCAGGGTCGGCGGCCCTCCGATCGCGAACTCCCCGAGCGCGCGCAGCATGCGGTGGCGGGCGTGCTCGCGGTCGGAGCCGCGCACGATCAGCTTCGCGATCATCGGATCGTAGAGGCCGCTGATCTCGGAGCCCGCGACGACCCCGGAGTCGACCCGGATCCCCGGCCCGGCGGGCTCGCGGTAGGCGGTGATCCGGCCCGGAGCCGGCAAGAAGCCCTTCGAGACGTCCTCCGCGTTGATCCGGCACTCGATCGCGTGCCCGCGCAGGCGCACGTCCTCCTGCGCGAGCGAGAGCGGCTCCCCCGCCGCGATCCGGATCTGCTCGCGAACGAGGTCGACCCCAGTCACCTCCTCGGTGACGGTGTGCTCGACCTGGATCCGCGTGTTCATCTCCATGAAGTAGTAGTCGCCGTCAGCCGTCAGTAGGCCCTCGATCGTCCCTGCGGAGTGGTAGTCGGCAGCGCGCGCGGCGTCGACGGCGATCTTCCCGATGCGCGCCCGGAGCTCCTCGTCCACGGCGGGTGACGGCGTTTCCTCGATCAGCTTCTGGTGGCGACGCTGGATCGTGCAGTCGCGCTCGCCCAGGTGGATCACGTTCCCGTGCGTATCCGCGAGGACTTGCACCTCGACGTGCCGCGGATCCTCGAGATAACGCTCGACATAGACGCGGCCGTCCGCGAAGTACTTCTCCCCTTCGCGGCGCGCGGATTCGAGCGCCCGCTCGGCCTCCTCCGGTGCTTCCACGAGTTTCATCCCCTTGCCGCCGCCGCCTGCCGCCGCCTTGACGATCAGCGGGTAGCCGACCTCGGCCCCGAGCGCCAGTACCTCCTCGACCGTCTCCACCGGCTCGGTCGTTCCCGGGATGATCGGGACGCCGGCCGCCTGCATCGCCGTCCGGGCACGCGTCTTCGAGCCCATCAGCTCGATCGCCGCGCTCGGCGGCCCGATCCAGGTCAGCCCGGCCTCCACCACCGCGGCCGCGAAAGCCGCGTTCTCGGCGAGGAAGCCGTACCCCGGGTGGATCGCCTCGGCGCCGGAGCGCCGCGCCGCCTCGAGCAGCCGCTCTGCGACGAGATAGCTCTCGGTCGCTGGGCCGCGCCCGATCAGATGGGCCTCGTCGGCGGTGCGGACGTGGAGCGCGTCGCGGTCTGCCTCGGAGTAGACGGCGACGCTCCCGATCTCGAGCTCGCGCAGAGACCGGAAGATCCGGACGGCGATCTCGCCGCGGTTGGCGACCAGCACTTTCGAGAAGAGACCCATGGGCCGCGTATTCTCACTGAGCCTTGAACCTCCCCGATCAGCTGACCGTCGGCCGGGCCGCCTCCGTCCCGCTCGTCGTCCTGCTCTACGCCTGGGAGCTACCGCACAACGAGGTCTGGGCGACCGCGCTCTTCTGCGTCGCGATGGCGACCGACTGGCTCGACGGGCGGATCGCCAGGCGGCGCGGAACGACCTCGTCGCTGGGCTCGCTCCTCGACCCGATCGCGGACAAGGTGCTCGTGCTGGCTGTCCTCGTGATGCTGATCGAGGACGCGATCTGGCCCGCGTGGATGGTCGCCGCGATCATCGCGCGCGAGATTCTCGTTTCCGGCCTCCGGCTCGCGGCGATCGAGCGCGGAGTCGTCATGGCCGCGCGCGACCTGGCCAAGGTGAAGACGTGGGCGCAGGCGAGCGCTGCAGCGATCGGCGGGTTCGCCGCCGCGGATCTCTGGAGCGACGACCTCGGCTACTGGGCGCTCGTCGTCGCGCTCGCACTCACCTGGGCTTCGGGCATCGACTACGCGCGGATTGCACCGCGGCTCCTGCGCGGCACCGCCTGATCGCCGGAAGCGCTAGTCGCTCAGGCGGGCTGGAGCTCGCGCGTCGCGCACCACTCGTCGAACGCGGCCCAGGCACGGAGGTAGCCGCCGAGCTGGGTGAGCCCGCGAGCGACCTCGACCTTGACCGAGATCACGCAGATCGGGCAGAAGGGCTCTTCGGCAGAGCGGGCGGGGTGATCTCCACAGCGGCAGCACATCGTGCATGTTCAACGATCGAACGCTGCCGGCCGTTACGGGTCGAGGTCGTCCGCGGCTGCTTCGAGCGCGGCCAGGCGCCACGGGCTCACGGCTTCCGGCGAAGCGCCTGCGAGCCGGAGCGCCTCCAGGATCGCCGCTCGCTCGTCGTCGCTCGGTGTCGGCGTGACCTCGATCTCCACGGCTGGATCGTACGCGTTGTCTTTGTAACACGCATCACGATAAATCCCTCCATCGGGGGATTCCGCTTTCGGGCCAGAGGTTAGAATCCTCGGAGTCTGGCGTCTGCGAAGAAGGGGATCGAATGCTGCAGTGGAAGAACCCGAGATTCATCGTTCTCCTAGTTGTCCTGACGAGCCTTGCGGCTTCGTTCGGCAGCTGGGGCTGGCGCGACCTTTTCAACTGGGGCTGGTAACACCCGTCTCGTGAGCGTGGGGGCCAAGATGCCCCCGCGGCTCGCGGCGGTCGTCGTACCCGTCTATCTGACGGGCCTCGTCGTCACGCTCGCTGCCGCGGCCTCGTTCGCCACCTCCCCCCGCAGCGTGATGACGCTCGCGGGGATCGCCGGGCTGCTCGCCGCCTCGACGTTCTCCGAGCGCTATCCGGTTCCGCTCGACGGGATCGACACCGGCGGCGTCTCGCTGACGTTCGTCTTCGCCGTCGCGACGATCGTCCTCTACGGCTGGCAGGCGGGCGTGATCGTCGGCTTCGCGGCTCCGGTGATGCAGCTGATCGAGCACCGGCCGCCCGTGCGCGTGATCTACAACGCCTCCGTCTTCGCGGCCGCGGGGGCGGCTTCGGGCGCAGCGCTCGCCCCATTGCACGGCTCGAGCGCAGGCCTGATCGTCGCACAGGTGGTCGTGTGCGCCTTCGTCCACTACTCCGTCAATCTCGTCCTCGTCAGCCTGGTCGTCGGCGCGAGCGCCAAGAAGTCGGTTCTCGCCGTCGCCCACTCGAGCTTCTCGATCACGATTCTCCCGTTCGCGCTGATGGCGTCGGCCGCGCTGATCCTCGTCGTCCTCTGGCAGCGCTCGCCGCTGCTCTCGGGCGCACTCGTCGGGCCGCTGCTCGCGATCGCGCTCTACCAGCGCTCGACGTTCCGGGAGCTACGCGCAATGCGGCTCGCACTCACCGATCCGTTGACGGGGCTCGGCAACCATCGCCACTTCCACGACCGGCTCGAGCGCGAGATCGCGGACTCGCGCGAGCAGGCCTATCCGCTCAGCCTCTGCCTCGTGGACATCGACGACTTCAAGCGGATCAACGACCGCTACGGCCATCCCGGCGGCGACAAGGTGCTCGCCCAGCTCGCGACCCGGCTCCGTCAGGGCGGCGAGGCGTTCCGGCTAGGCGGCGACGAGTTCGCGATCCTCCTCCCCGGCCGCGACGAGGACGGCGCCCAGCTGGCCGCCGAGGCGATCGTGCGGCGGATCGCCGGAGTCGAGCTCGCACCCGCCGGCCCCGCCGGTGCGGTCACGGTCAGCGCCGGGATCGCGACCGTTCCCGAGGAGGGGAGCGAGCGCGACGAGCTCGTCCGCCGCGCGGACAGCGCTCTCTACTGGGCGAAGGAGTACGGCAAGGATCAGGTGCGCGTCTACCGCCCGGACGTCGTCGAGATCGCAGAGCTGAAGCGGCTCGCCGCCGGCCCCGACCGCGCTGCCCGGTTCCGTGCCGCCGCGAGCCTCGCCCGCGCAGTCGACGCGCGCGACGCTTACACGGGCAGCCACTCCGAGCGCGTCGCGGACCTCGCTGCGCGCATCGCGACCAAGCTCGGCGTCGACCGGGAGCAGGTCGAGCTGACCCGACTCGCCGGGAGCCTGCACGACCTCGGCAAGCTGGCGATTCCGGAGGAGATCCTGCGCAAGCCGGGCCCGCTCTCCGAGACGGAGCGGCTCGTGCTCGAGCGGCATCCCCAGATCGGCTTCCGGATGCTCGAGTCGCTCGGCGTCGATCCCGTCGCCGAGTGGGTTCTTCACCACCACGAACGCTGGGACGGCTCCGGCTATCCCGATGCGATCGCGGGCGACACGATCCCGCTCGGAGCGCGGATCATCTTCGTCGCGGACGCATACGACGCGATGACCTCCGACCGGGTCTACCGCGACCGCCTCTCCGACGACGAGGCGATCTCGGAGCTCGAGCGCTGTGCGGGAAGCCAGTTCGATCCGACGCTCGTCGCCGCACTCGCCGACGAGCTCGGGCTCGTGCGCGACGGCATCCCAGCCGCCGTCTCAGCCTAGAGCGCCACCACCCGCGCCGCCGTCGCCTTGAAGCTCGCGACGACGAGTTGGCCTTCGCGGAGGCCGAGCCTCTCTGCGGATGCGGTCGTGACCTCGGCCGTGAGCGGGCCGACCCGGACGCGGGTCCGGTTCCCGAGCCCGACGAGCGAGCGCACCTCCCCGCTCAGGTGGTTGATGGAGGAGTCGACGGGCGACTCCCGGGCGAGCGAGACCTCCCAGGGATAGACGGCGAGCCCGACCCGGCCGGCGCCGGGGTCGACCGAGTAGGCGACGATGCCGGAGTCGAGCACGACCTCGGTGAGCCCGTTCGGCCCGGGTCTCGCGTTTCCCGGGAGCAGGTTCGCGCCGGTGAAACGCGCGACGAAGTCGCTCGTAGGCGCGGCCAGGAGCTCGGCGGTGCTCCCGATCTGGAGGACCCTGCCATCGACGAGGACTCCGACCCGGTCGGCGAGCGAGGCGGCGTCCTCGAAGTCGTGAGTGACGAGGATCGTCGGGAGCCCGAGCTCGCGGAGGAGCTCGGCCAGCTCGGCGCGCACGGTCGCCTTCGTATGCGCGTCGAGGGCCGAGAGGGGTTCGTCCAGCAAGAGGACGGCGGGGTCGCGCGCCAGCGCGCGAGCGAGGGCCACCCGCTGGCGCTCCCCGCCCGAGAGCTCCGCCGGCCGGGCCTCGGCGAGCGCCGAGATCCGCAGCCGCTCGAGGAGCTCGTCCACCCGCTGTTCGCCGCCGAAGGCGACGTTCCTCCGAACCGAGAGGTGCGGGAAGAGCGCGTACTCCTGGAAGACGAGCCCGACCGAACGGCGCTCCGGGGGCAGGTCGATGCGGGCCCCCGTGTCGAGCCAGACGTCGCCGCCGAGCGCGACGCGGCCGCGCTCCGGCGTGAGCAGGCCCACGACCGCACGCAGCACGCTCGACTTCCCGGCACCGGAGGGACCGACGAGCGCGACCGTCTCCCGGCCGACCTCGAGGGCTACCTCGAGCGCGAAGGAGCGAAGGGGATGAGCGAGGTCGAGGGTGAGCGTGTCCACGGGAGAACCTTGACGAGGAGCAGGAGCGCAGCACTGACGAAGACGAGCTCGGCGCCGAGAGCGAGAGCGAGATCGAAATCGACGTCGAACTGCTCGTAGACCGCGAGCGAGAGCGTCTGGGTGACGCCCTGGAGGGAGCCGGCGAAGAGGATCGTGGCCCCGAACTCGCCGATCCCACGGGCGAATGCGAGCGCCCAGCCGGCGCCGAGGCCGCCGGCTGCCAGCGGAAGCGCGACGCGGAGGAAGGTGCGACCCGGACCGGCGCCGAGCGTTCGGGCGGCCGCGGGCAGGTTCGGGTCAATCGCCTCGAAGGCGGCGATCGCGGCCCTGAGGTAGAAGGGGCTCGCGACGAAGGTGACCGCGAGCACGACCGCGATCTGCGTGAAGCCGACCTCGAGCCCGAATGCGCCGAGTGTCGAGCCGAGCAGCCCGAGCCGGCCGAACGCAGCGAGCAAACCGATCCCGGCGACAGCCGGCGGCAGGACGAGCGGGAGCTCCACGAGCGTGACGAGGAGCGTCCGGCCGCGGAAGGAGCGCGTTGCGATCACGTAGGCCGCAGGCGTGCCGAAGAGCAGAATGAGCGCGTTCGCGATCGCGCTCGTCTTCGCCGTGACCACGAGCGCGTCGATCGCCGCCTGGTCACCGAGATGCGAGACGAGGGCGTCCGGCGGGATCTGGAGGAAGATCGCGACGATCGGCAGGATCAGGAAACCGAGGGCCACGACGGTCAGCAGCCCGAACACCAGCGCGAAGGCGTGTCTCACGGAAGCCCGAAGCCGGCGCGCGCGAGCTCTCGGCGGCCATCGGTGCCCAGAAGATCCGCAATCAGCTCGATCGCGCCTGCACGATTCCTGGAAGCGCGCACGACGGCGGCCTCGTAGCGGATCGTGGGCTGCGAGCGCCGAGGGAGCGGAATCGCGACGAGCCGGCCGCTCGCTGCGCGCACGTCCGTCGCGTAGACGAAACCCGCGTCCGCCTCGCCGAGCGCGAGCTTGCCGACGATCCCCTTCACGTCCGGCTCCTGGCTGACCGCCTTGCGGAGGACGCGAAGCAGCCCGACCCGCTTCAGCACCTCACGGGTGTACAGGCCGACCGGCGCCTTGGCCCCCGCGACGACGAGCTTCAGCCTCGGCCTCTTCGCAAGGTCGTAGACCGAGCGGATCTTCGCCGGATTGCTCTTCGGGACGGCGAGGACGAGCGAGTTCGTGGCGAAGGTGCGAGGGCGCTCCACGAGGCCTTCCCGGAAGAGCTGTTGTGCGTAGAGCGGACTGGCGGAGGCGAAGACGTCGGCGGGGGCTCCGAGTCGGATCTGCAGCGCCAGCTGGTTCGAACCGGCGAACTGGGCGCGCGCGTTCGGGGCGACCCGCGGCAGCACCTCGGCCAGAGACGCGGCCGCGTAGACGGTGACCGGGTCGTCGGCCCGGGCCGTCGTCCACCCTGCGCCGACGAGGACGACGAGCGCCAGGGCGATCGCGGTTCGCGTCACCTCTCCACCATCACCGAGGTCGCCTTGACGACCCCTGCGGCGCTCGCTCCCGGCTTCAGCCCGAGCTCCTCCGCCGACTCTCGCGTGATCACGGCGACGACGCGGCTCGGCTCGGTGACGTCGATCTCGACCCGCGCGAGGAAGCCGTCGATCTCGACGCTGCGGACGACCCCGCGGAAGCGGTTGCGGGCCGAGAGCTCCTGCGCGCCGACCTGCGCACGCAGGCGCTCGACCTCGGACGCGGCGACGATGCGACGGTTCGCCGAGTCCCTGCCGACGGTGATCTTGCCGCTCCGGTCCCAGCGGCGCAGCGTGTCGACGCTGATCCCGAGCGCGCGCGCAGCCTCCGCGGCCGTCAAAGTTTGCCTAGGCATTGCCTGGACAAGATTACACTGCTGCGGTGCACGTCCTTCAGTTCGACGAAGTGTCCGAGTTCGCAAGTCGCGCCTCGGATCTGCTGCTCCGAGACGAGGCGCGACACAACCTCGCGCTCGGTCTCCTCGGGACTCTCGAAGAGCATCCGTGGCGCTACCCAGAACGCCGCTTCTGGCTCGTCGAGGAGCGCGGGACCGTGGTGGGTGGAGCGTTGCGCACCCCTCCGCACGGAGTCGTGCTCGCCCAGCCGCTCGCGGCAGGAGCGATCGATGCCCTCGCCACCGGCATCGACGAGGAACTGCCGGGCGCCGTCGGTGCAACACCGGAGATCGAGTCGTTCGCGGTAGCCTGGAGCCGCCGGCACGGCGTTCCCTGGCGAACTCGCTTCAGGCAACGAATCTTCGAACTCGAGGAGGTGATCCCACCGGGTCCGTGTCCGGGGACGGCGCGTGTCGCCGGATCGAACGACCGCACGCTCCTCGTCGAATGGCTCCGCGCCTTCTCGATCGAGGCCGTAGGCGAGGAGCACCCCGAGGACGCCGCGCTCGAAGCGAACGTCGACCACAAGCTCCTCGCCGCGGACGCTACCTACGTCCTCTGGGAAGTCGAGGGCGAGCCCGTCTCCTGCGCGGCGTTCGGAAGCTCCACACCGAGCGGCACCCGGATCGGGCCGGTCTACACCCCTCCCGAGCACCGCGGCCACGGCTACGCGAGCGCAGTCACGGCGCACGTCTCCACCGACCGGCTCGCCGCGGGCAGGCGATTTTGCTTCCTCCACACGAACCTGGCTAACCCGACCGCGAACAAGATCTACGCGCAGATCGGCTACCGGCCGGTGTGCGACGCCCTTCAGGTCGAGTTCGGTCAGCCGGTTCTCTGAGCGGAGTCCGGCCGCCAGACCTGATCCTTGAGCCCGGGCGCCGCAGGCGCCCCTTCAGGGTCTTGGCGCGAGAGAGGATCCGCTTCCGCGGATCCTCTCTCTGCTTGCGCCGCAGAAAGATCAGAGCGGTATGTTGCCGTGCTTGCGCTTCGGCCGGGGCTCGCGCTTCGTCAGCGCCGTTTCGAGGGCGGAGACCAGCACCGGCCGGGTCCGACGCGGCTCGATCACCTCGTCCACGTAGCCGCGCTCGGCAGCGTGGTAGGGGTTTGCGAACCGCTCCTTGTATTCGGCGATCAGCTCCGCGCGGCGAGTCTCCGGATCGGCCGCCTCGGCGAGCTCCGACCGGAAGATGATGTTGACCGCACCCTCCGGGCCCATCACCGCCACCTCGGCCGTCGGCCAGGCGAGGTTGAAGTCGGCACGGATGTGCTTCGAGCTCATCACGTCGTAGGCGCCGCCGTAGGCCTTGCGGGTGATCACGGTCAGCTTCGGCACCGTCGCCTCCGCGTAGGCGTAGAGGAGCTTGGCCCCGTGCCGGATGATCCCTCCCCACTCCTGCTCGGTGCCGGGGAGAAAGCCCGGCACGTCGACGAAGGTGACGAGCGGGATGTTGAACGCGTCGCAGGTGCGGACGAAGCGGGCGGCCTTGACCGAGGCGTCGATGTCGAGTACGCCGGCGAGCGCGGCCGGCTGGTTCCCGACGATCCCGACCGCATGTCCGCCGAGCCGGGCGAAGCCGCAGACGATGTTCTCGGCCCAGTGCTCCTGCACCTCGAGGAAGGCGCCGTCGTCCACGATCTTCCCGACCACCTGCTTCATGTCGTACGGCTTGTTCGGGCTGTCCGGGACGAACGCGTCGAGCTCAGGAGCCTCGCGCTCCGGCGGGTCCGACGGCGCCGCGTACGGCGGCGACTCCAGGTTGTTCTGCGGCAGGAACGAGAGCAGGTAGCGCGCGTCTTCGATCACCGCCTCCTCGTCGGGAGCGGTGAAGTGGGCGACGCCCGACTTGCCCGCGTGCGTGGCCGCGCCGCCGAGCTCCTCGAACGACACCTCCTCCCCGGTCACGGTCTTCACCACGTCGGGGCCGGTGATGAACATGTAGGAGCTCTCCTCGGCCATCAGGATGAAGTCGGTGATCGCGGGCGAGTAGACGGCGCCGCCCGCGCACGGGCCGAGCACGAGCGAGATCTGCGGCACCACCCCGGACGCCTGCACGTTCCGCCAGAAGATCTCGGCGTAGCCCGCGAGCGAGACGACGCCCTCCTGGATCCGCGCCCCGCCCGAGTCGTTAATCCCGATCACCGGGCAGCCGTACTTGACGGCCGCATCCATGACCTTGCAGATCTTCTCGGCGAAGACCTCCGAGAGCGAGCCGCCGAAGACCGTGAAGTCCTGGCTGAAGACGAAGACCTTTCGTCCGAAGACGGTGCCGTAGCCGGTGACGACGGCGTCGCCGTAAGGCCGGTTCTCCATCGAGTCGAAATCGGGGTTGCGGTGGCGCACGTAGCGGTCGAGCTCGACGAACGAGCCCGGGTCGAGGAGCTTCTCGACCCGTTCGCGCGCGAGCAGCTTCCCCCGCTCGCGCTGCCGGGCGACCGCCTTCTCGTTCCCGGCGTGCTCCGCCTTCTCGTTCAGCTCCTGGAGCCAAGCGAGCTTCGCCGCGGTCGTGTCGTGGATCTCGGCCATCGCGGGAGCCTAACCGCGCCGATATCGTCAGGGAGATGCGTTCGCTCGACGGGCTGCCGCGGCTCTTGCTCCGCCTGGAGGGCGGCGCCGTGCTCGCGGGCTCGCTCGCCCTCTACTTCCACGAGGGCTTCGGGTGGCTCCTGCTCGTCCTGCTTCTGCTGGCCCCAGACCTCGCGATGCTCGGCTACGCCGCCGGGGAGCGCGTCGGCGCCGCCGCCTACGACCTCGTCCACGCCGAGGTCTCGCCACTCGCGCTCGCGGTGGCGGGCGTGCTGGGCGGCTGGAGGCTCGCACTCCAGCTCGCCCTGATCTGGCTCGCCCATATCGGGATGGACCGGCTCGTGGGCTACGGGCTCAAGTATCCGTCCGGGTTCAAGGAGTCCCACCTCCAGCGCGTCTGATGGAGGAGCCTCTCGACCGCTCGACCGTCTGGCCGTACGTGGACGGCGACGTGGGCTCGTTCTATTACGCCCGCACGGGGCATCCGAACGGAGCGGCCGCCGAACGCGCCCTCGGCGAGCTCGACGGCGGCGAGGCAGTCCTCTTCGCGTCGGGCACCGCCGCGACGACCGCGATCGTGCTCGCGCTCCTCGAGCCGGGGAAGCGGGTCGCACTCGCGAGCGGCGCCTACTACGGGACAGGCGTCACCTTCACGGAGCTCGGGCGCTGGGGGCTCCGGCACGAGCTGTTCGACCAGACCTCCGCCCCATCCGACGCCGACCTCGTCTGGATCGAGGCGCCCTCGAATCCGCACCTGACGATGCCCGACTTCGCGGCGGCCGCGGCGCACCCCGCCCCTGTCGTCTGCGACGCCACCGCCGCGACCCCGATCCACCTGCGCCCGCTCGAGCACGGCTGCGACTTCGTCCTCCACAGCGCCACGAAGTACCTCGCCGGGCACCACGACGCGCTGCTCGGGGCCGTCGTCTGTCGCCGACCGGAGGATGCCGAACGGCTGCGGGCGTTCCGTAACGCGACCGGCGCCGCCCCGGCACCCGATGCGGCCTGGCTCCTTCTGCGCGGCCTGAAGACGCTCGAGGTGCGGGTGCTCCGCCAGACGGAGACCGCCCGCGACCTCGCGGAGCGTCTGCGCGGCCACCCGGCGGTGACGCTCGTCCGCTACCCGGGCTTCGGGGGGCTCGTCTCCTTCGACGTCGAGAGCGGGCCGGCGGCGCGGGCCGTCGAGACCGGGACCCGGGCGATCGTGAATGCGACGAGCCTGGGCGGCACGCAGACGACGATCGAGACCCGCCACCGCTGGGAAGGCGACCGCGTCCCGGAAGGCCTGCTCCGGCTCAGTGTCGGGCTCGAACCGGCCGAGGAGTTGTGGGCCGACCTGACGAACGCCCTGGCGAGAACCTGATTTTCGACCGATAATCAACGCACCAGGGCCCGAAAAGGATTCGGGTCGCCGTTAAAAACCCCGCATTTACGGGCATATCGCCCCGAAACGCCGCTTCGCCCAACCCCCGCCAAAGGAGTCCCCCCAGTGCCCTCTGTGCCGACCTCCGGTGAGCCGAAGTCCACCGCCCGCCGCGGCTCTGGTCGAGCCCCGACCCGCAGTCGGAACGGCGCGGAGACCGCGGCCCTCACGCCCGCGCAGGTGAACAGGCTCGTGACCGCCCTCCAGGCGGCTCGGAACGGCGACTTCTCCGTCCGCCTCCGCGGCGACGGCACCTTCGGCGAGGTCGCAGCCGAGTTCAACGAGATGGTCGAGCGGAACCAGCGGATGGCGAGGGAGCTCGTCCGCGTCAGCAAGGTGATCGGGCGCGAGGGCCGGATCACCGAGCGCGCCGCCTCGCCGGGCGGCGGCGCCGCCTGGGAAGAGCAGACCGACGCGGTCAACGCACTGATCGACGACCTCGTCCGCCCCATGACGGAGATCGCGCGCGTGATCGACGCGGTCGCCGACGGCGACCTCTCGCAGCAGATCACGGTCAAGATGGAAGGTCAGGCGCTGAAGGGCGAGTTCCTCCGGATCGGCACGACCGTCAACGCGATGGTCGACCAGCTCTCCTCGTTCGCCGCCGAGGTGACGCGCGTCGCGCGCGAGGTCGGCACCGAAGGCCGCCTCGGTGGCCAGGCCACGGTCAAGGGAGTCAGTGGCGTCTGGAAGGACCTGACCGACAACGTGAACACGCTCGCCGGCAACCTGACGAGCCAGGTCCGGAACATCGCCGAGGTCACGACCGCGGTCGCAACGGGCGACCTCTCGAAGAAGATCACCGTCGACGTCAAGGGCGAGGTGCTCGAGCTCAAGAACACCGTCAACACGATGGTCGACAACCTCTCGACCTTCGCCGACGAGGTCACCCGCGTGGCGCGCGAGGTCGGCAGCGAGGGCAAGCTCGGCGGCCAGGCCCAGGTCAAGGGCGTCTCGGGGGTCTGGAAGGACCTGACCGAGAACGTGAACACGCTCGCCGGCAACCTGACCGGCCAGGTGCGGAACATCGCCCTCGTCACGACTGCGGTCGCGAACGGCGACCTCTCCCGCAAGATCACGGTCGACGCGAAGGGCGAGGTCCTCGAGCTGAAGGACACGGTCAACGTGATGGTCGACCAGCTCCGCTCGTTCTCGCAGGAGGTGACGCGCGTCGCGAAGGAGGTCGGCACCGAGGGCAAGCTCGGCGGCCAGGCGAAGGTCGACGACGTCTCCGGCGTCTGGAAGGACCTGACGGACAACGTGAACACGCTCGCCGGCAACCTGACGAGCCAGGTCCGGAACATCGCCGAGGTCACGACGGCCGTCGCGAACGGCGACCTCTCGAAGAAGATCACCGTCGACGTCCGCGGCGAGGTGCTCGAGCTGAAGGAGACCGTCAACGTGATGGTCGACCAGCTCCGCGCCTTTTCGGCCGAGGTGACGCGCGTAGCGCGCGAGGTCGGCACCGAGGGCAAGCTCGGCGGCCAAGCCCAGGTCGAGGGCGTCTCCGGCGTCTGGAAGGACCTCACGGACAACGTGAACACGCTCGCCGGCAACCTGACGAGCCAGGTGCGGAACATCGCCCTCGTCACGACCGCCGTCGCGAACGGCGACCTCTCGAAGAAGATCACCGTCGACGTCAAGGGCGAGGTGCTCGAGCTCAAGGACACGATCAACACGATGGTCGACCAGCTCTCGGCGTTCGCCGCCGAGGTGACACGCGTCGCGCGCGAGGTCGGCACCGAGGGCAAGCTCGGCGGCCAGGCTCAAGTCGAAGGGGTGAGCGGCACCTGGCGCGGCCTCACCGAGAACGTGAACACGCTCGCCGACAACCTCACCGACCAGGTGCGGAACATCGCAGAGGTCACGACCGCGGTCGCGAACGGCGACCTCTCGAAGAAGATCACGGTCGACGCGCGCGGCGAGGTCCTGGAGCTCAAGGACACGGTGAACACGATGGTCGACCAGCTCTCGACATTCGCCGCCGAGGTGACGCGCGTCGCGAAGGAGGTCGGCACCGAGGGCAAGCTCGGCGGCCAGGCGGACGTCGAGGACGTCTCGGGCGTCTGGCGAGGATTGACCGAGAACGTGAACTTCATGGCGGCGAACCTGACCTCTCAGGTGCGGAACATCGCCGACGTGACGACGGCCGTCGCGAAAGGCGACCTCTCGCAGAAGATCACCGTCGACGCCGAGGGCGAGATCGCCCAGCTCAAGGACACGATCAACACGATGGTCGACCAGCTCTCCTCCTTCGCGGACGAGGTCACGCGCGTCGCCCGCGAGGTCGGCACCGACGGCAAGCTCGGCGGCCAGGCCCAGGTCGAAGGCGTCAGCGGCACCTGGCGCGGCCTCACCGAGAACGTCAATTTCATGGCCGCGAACCTGACCGGCCAGGTGCGGAACATCGCCCAGGTCGCGACCGCGGTCGCCAGGGGCGACCTCTCTCAGAAGATCACGGTCGACGCGAAGGGCGAGATCCTCGAGCTCAAGAGCACGCTGAACACGATGGTCGACCAGCTCTCGTCCTTCGCCGACGAGGTCACGCGCGTGGCACGCGAGGTCGGCTCGGAAGGACGGCTCGGCGGCCAGGCCCAGGGCGAAGGGGTCAGCGGCACCTGGCGCGGCCTCACCGAGAGCGTGAACATGATGGCCACGAACCTGACCGAGCAGGTCCGAAACGTCGCTCAGGTGACGACCGCGGTCGCGAACGGCGACCTCTCCCAGAAGATCACGGTCGACGCCCGCGGCGAGATCCTCGAGCTCAAGAACACGATCAACGTCATGGTCGACCAGCTCTCCTCGTTCGCGGACGAGGTCACCCGCGTCGCCCGCGAGGTCGGCACGGAAGGCAAGCTCGGCGGCCAGGCCCAGGTCGAAGGGGTCAGCGGCACCTGGCGCGGCCTCACCGAGAGCGTCAACTTCCTCGCCGCGAACCTGACGGGCCAGGTCCGGAACATCGCCGACGTGACGACGGCCGTCGCGAAGGGCGACCTCTCGCAGAAGATCACCGTCGACGCGAAGGGCGAGATCGCGCAGCTCAAGAACACGATCAACACGATGGTCGACCAGCTCTCCTCCTTCGCAGACGAGGTCACGCGCGTCGCCCGCGAGGTCGGCACGGAGGGCAAGCTCGGCGGCCAGGCCCAGGTGAAGGGCGTCTCCGGGACCTGGCGCGACCTGACCGACAACGTCAACTTCATGGCGTCGTCGCTGACCGAGCAGGTGCGAAACGTGGCCGCGGTGACGACGGCGGTCGCGAACGGCGACCTCTCGAAGAAGATCACGGTCGACGTCAAGGGCGAGATGTTCGAGCTCAAGGACACGATCAACACGATGGTCGAGCAGCTGCGCTCGTTCGCAGCCGAGGTCACACGAGTCGCCCGCGAGGTCGGCACCGAGGGCCGCCTCGGCGGTCAGGCCACGGTCGAGGGGGTCAGCGGCGTCTGGAAGGACCTGACCGACAACGTGAACACGCTAGCCGGCAACCTGACGAGCCAGGTCCGCAACATCGCCCTCGTCACGACCGCGGTCGCGAACGGCGACCTCTCGAAGCAGATCACGGTCGACGTCAAGGGCGAGGTCCTGGAGCTGAAGGACACGATCAACACGATGGTCGATCAGCTTTCCACGTTCGCCGCCGAGGTGACCCGGGTCGCGCGCGAGGTCGGCACCGAGGGCGTCCTCGGCGGCCAGGCCGAGGTGGCCGGGGTCTCCGGCACGTGGAAGGACCTGACCGACAACGTCAACCTGCTGGCCGGGAACCTGACGAGCCAGGTGCGCGCGATCGCGGACGTCACGACCGCGGTCGCAAAGGGCGATCTCTCCCAGAAGATCGCGGTCGAGGCGAAGGGAGAGATCGCCGAGCTCTCCGGGACGATCAACACGATGGTCGACCAGCTCTCGACCTTCGCCGCCGAGGTGACGCGGGTCGCGAAGGAGGTCGGCACCGAGGGCAAGCTGGGCGGCCAGGCCCAGGTCGAAGGCGTCTCCGGGACCTGGAAGAACCTGACCGACAACGTCAACCAGCTCGCCGAGACCCTGACGACCCAGCTGCGCGCGATCGCCGACGTCTCGACGGCGGTGACCTCCGGGGACATGACCCGCTCGATCACGGTCGAGGCAGCCGGCGAGGTCGCCGAGCTGAAGGACAACATCAACCAGATGATCTCCAACCTGCGCGGGACGACCGAGCAGAACGCCCAGCAGGACTGGCTCAACTCGAACCTCGCCCGGTTCTCCGGGATGCTCCAGGGCCAGCGCGACCAGAAGACCGTTGCCCGCCTGCTGATGAGCGAGGTGACTCCGCTCGTCGCGGCCCACCACGGCGCGCTCTACGTCGCCGAGGGGAACGGCAACGGGGACGAGGAGGCGGAGAACACGCTCCGCCTCGTCGCGACCTACGGCTACAAGGAGCGGAAGTCGATCTCCAACCGCTTCAAGTTCGGCGAGTCGATCGTCGGCCAGGCCGCGCTCGAGCGGAAGTCGATCGTGATCACCCAGGCGCCGGAGGACTACATCAAGATCACCTCCGGGCTCGGCGAAGCTGCTCCGACGAGCATCATCGTGATACCGGTTCTCTTCGAGGAGAGCGTGATGGCGGTGCTCGAGCTCGCCTCGTTCGCGCCCTTCACCGATGTCCAGCAGACGTTCCTCGACCAGCTCTCGGAGTCGATCGGCGTCGTCCTGAACACGATCAGCGCCAACTCCCGGACCGAGGAGCTGCTCGAGCAGTCGCAGACCCTGACCCAGGAGCTTCAGAGCCAGTCGGAGGAGCTGCAGGCACAGCAGGACGAGCTGAAGCGCTCGAACGCGGAGCTCGAGGCCCAGGCGCAGACGCTCCGCGCCTCGGAGGAGCTGCTCCAGACCCAGCAGGAAGAGCTCCAGCAGACGAACGAGGAGCTCGAGGAGAAGGCGCAGCTGCTCGAGGAGCAGAACCGCCGGATCGAGATCAAGAACGAGGAGATCGAGCTCGCCCGCTCGGCACTCGAGGAGAAGGCGGAACAGCTCGCGCTCTCCTCGAGGTACAAGTCCGAGTTCCTCGCGAACATGTCGCACGAGCTGCGGACGCCGCTCAACTCGCTCCTGATCCTCGCGAAGCTGCTCGGCGACAACCCGGACGGGAATCTGACCGACAAGCAGATCGAGTTCTCGAAGACGATCCACCAGGCGGGCTCGGACCTGCTCAGCCTGATCAACGACATCCTCGACCTCTCGAAGGTCGAGGCCGGGAAGATGGACGTGAACGTGGACGACGTCTCGATCGGGGACGAGCTCGCCGCACTCGACCGCTCGTTCAGCGCGATCGCCGAGGAGAAGGGGCTCTCGTTCGAGCTGGACTACGCCCCCGACGCGCTCCCGACGATCCAGACCGATTCCCAGCGGCTCCAGCAGGTGCTCAGGAACCTGCTCTCGAACGCGTTCAAGTTCACGGAGTCGGGTGGCGTCACCCTCCAGGTCGGGCTCGCCGACCCGGAGCTCCAGTTCGCCGGCGAGATCCTCTCGCACGCGGACCGCGTCGTCGCGTTCTCGGTGGTCGACACGGGGATCGGGATTCCGGCCGACAAACTCCGCCTGATCTTCGAGGCCTTCCAGCAGGCGGACGGGACGACGAGCAGGCGCTTCGGCGGCACGGGGCTCGGCCTCTCGATCAGCCGCGAGATCGCCCGCCTCCTCGGCGGTGAGATTCGCGTCCAGTCGGAGCCCGGCGAGGGAAGCACCTTCACCCTCTTCCTGCCGGCGCTGTACGTCCCCCACACCGGCCCGGCCACCGGCGCGGAGCTCCTCCGCGAGCTCGAGTCGGGCATCGAGTCGAGGGCACGGCGCGAGGCCGAGTCGGCGGCCACGAACGGCGACGAGCCCGCTCTCGACCGCTCGCTCCTCGTCATGGAGGAAGTGAGCGACGACCGGGAGTCGATCGAGCAGGGTGATCGCGTCGTCCTCATCGTCGAGGACGATCCCGACTTCGCCCGTACCGAGCTCGCGATCGCTCGCGAACGCGGCTTCAAGGGGCTCGTCGCCCTGCGGGGGGACACGGGGCTCGCGCTCGCGCGGGAGTTCCGCCCCGACGCGATCGTGCTCGACATGAGCCTCCCCGTGCTGGACGGCTGGACGGTGCTCGACCGGCTCAAGCGGCATCCCGCGACGAGGCATATCCCGGTTCACATCGTCTCCGGCGCCGAAGAGCCGCAGCCCGCGCTCATGGCCGGTGCCGTCGGCTTCATCCAGAAGCCGGCCTCGCTCGAAGCGCTCGAGGGCGTCTTCGGCGGGATCGAGACGTTCATCGACCGCGACGTCCGCCGGTTGCTCGTCGTCGACGACGACGAGGCGCAGCGCCAGGCGATCATCGAACTGGTCGCGGCGGACTCGACCGACATCGAGGTCGTTGCGGTCGGGTCGAGCGAGGAAGCGTTCGCCGCGCTCGAGAGCGAGGCACTGTTCGACTGCATGGTGCTCGACCTGAAGCTCCCGAAGATGACCGGGTTCGACCTGCTCGAGAAGGTGAAGAACGACGACCGCTTCCGGGGGCTGCCGGTGATCGTCTACACCGGCAAGGATCTGACCCGCCGCGAGGAGACGAAGCTGAAGCGCTACGCGGAGACGATCGTGGTCAAGGACGCGCGCTCGCCCGAGCGGCTCCTCGACGAGACCTCGCTCTTCCTCCACCGCGTCGAGGCGAAGCTCCCCGACGAGAAGCGGAAGATGCTCGAGCAGCTCCACAACACCGACGCGGTCTTCGTCGGCAAGAAGGTGCTCGTCGTCGACGACGACGTGCGCAACGTCTTCGCCTTGACGAGCGCGCTCGAGGCGAACGGAATGGAGGTCGTCTTCGCCGAGAACGGGCTCGAGGGGATCGCGACCCTGAAGGCGAACCCGGACGTCGATCTCGTCCTGATGGACGTGATGATGCCCGAGCTCGACGGCTACCAGACGACGCAGGCGGTGCGCGAGCTGCCACAGTTCAAACAGCTGCCGATCATCGCGCTGACGGCGAAGGCGATGAAGGGCGACCGTGAGCGCTCGATCGCCTCGGGGGCCTCCGACTACATCACGAAGCCGGTCGACACCGACCAGTTGCTTTCGCTGATGCGCGTGTGGCTGTACCAGTAGGCAGGCGCGAGGAGCTCGACCTCGAGGAGATCGAGGTCGAGCTCCTGCTCGAGGGGATCTACCGCCTCTACGGCTTCGACTTCCGTGAGTACGCGCCCGCGTCGCTTCGCCGCCGGCTGCGGCGACGGATGGACGGCGAGAAGGTCGAGACCGTGTCCGCGCTCCAGAACCTGATCCTCCACGACCCCCGGGTGATGGAACGGTTGCTGCTCGACCTCTCGATCAACGTCACGGCGATGTTCCGCGACCCCACGTTCTACCTCGCCTTCCGCACGGAGATCGTGCCGCTGCTCCGGACGTACCCTTACTCCAGGCTCTGGGTCGCGGGCTGCTCGACCGGCGAGGAGGTCTACTCACTGGCGATCCTCCTAGCCGAGGAAGGCCTCGCCGAGCGGACACGAATCTACGCGACCGACATCAACGAGGCGGTGCTCGAGCAGGCACGGCTCGGTGTCTTCCCACTCGACAAGATGCAGGAGTACACCCAGAACTACATCCGGGCCGGTGGGACGCGCGCGTTCTCCGAGTACTACGTGGCCCGCTACGACGGGGCGCAGTTCCAACGCGCGCTCGTCGAGAACGTCGTCTTCGCCCGGCACAACCTCGCCTCCGACTCGGCCTTCAACGAGTTCAACGTGATCACGTGCCGGAACGTGATGATCTATTTCGACAAGTCGCTCCAGGAGCACGTGCACGAGTTGTTCTACGAGAGCCTGGCGATGTTCGGCATCATGGCCCTCGGGCAGAAGGAGACGATCAAGTTCTCTCCGCGCGAAGAGGCGTTCGAGGAGCTCGATCCGGCGGAGCGGCTCTACCGCAAGATTCGATGAGCTACGAGGTGATCGCGATCGGTGCATCCTGGGGTGGTCTTCATGCGGTGAGCACGCTGCTCGACGGTCTCTCGACCGAAGTCGAGCCGGCGATCGTGCTCGCCCAGCACCGCGGCGCCGACTCCCATCGCGGGGCGCTCGAAGGCCTGCTCCAGCGGCATATCGAACGGCCGGTGACCGAGCCCGACGACAAGGAGCCGATCGAGCGCTGCCACGTCTACGTCGCCCCCGCCGACTACCACCTGCTCGTCGAGAACGGCCATTTCTCCTTCTCGACGGATGAGCGCGTCCAGTTCGCCCGTCCGTCGATCGACGTCCTCTTCGAGTCGGTCGCGCGGTCGTACGGTGACCGGGCGATCGGAATCGTGCTCACCGGCGCGAACGAGGACGGAGCGCGGGGGCTCGCCGCGATCAAGAACGAGGGCGGGGTCACGATCGTCCAGGAACCGGGCACGGCTGCGCGCCGGGACATGCCCGACGCGGCGATCTCTGCGTCGGTCGCGGACGCAATCCTCCCGGTCGAGGAGATCCCGAGGTTCCTCCACGAGCTGTGCTGCAAGTGAGCGTCAAGGCGAGGATCCTCTGTGTCGACGACACGCCCGAAAACCTGTTCGCACTCGAGGCGATCCTGGAGCCGCTCGGCCAGGAGCTCGTTCGCGCCGACTCGGGCGAAGAGGCGCTGCGGCGTCTGCTGCAGGACGAATTCGCGCTGATCCTGCTCGACGTCCAGATGCCCGGGCTGGACGGTTTTCAGACCGCGAAGCTGATCAAGCAGCGGGAGCGGACGAGGGGCGTGCCGATCATCTTCCTGACCGCCATCTCGAAGGACGCCGAGAACGTTTTCCGCGGCTACGAGACGGGCGCGGTCGACTACCTCCTGAAGCCCTTCGACCCGGACGTGCTCCGGGCCAAGGTCTCCGTCTTCATCGACCTCTGGCAGATGACGATCGAGGTGCGCCGCCAGGGCGAGCTGCTGCGCGAGCAGGAGCTCGCGACCCTCGAGCGGGCGAGCGAGGAGCGGTACCGGTTCCTCGGTGACTCGATCCCGCAACAGGTGTGGACGGCGCTGCCCGACGGGAACCTCGACTACGTCAACGAGCGCGTGCTCGAGTTCTTCGACCGGACATTCGACGAGTTGATCGGCTCCGGCTGGGGTGACGGCGTCCACCCGGAAGACCTCCCCGCGTGCATCGAGCGTTGGAGCGCCTCGCTCTCGACGGGCGAGCCGTACGAGTTCGAGTTTCGCCTCCGTCATGGAGCGGAGGACGCCTGGCGCTGGCATCTCGCCCGCGCGGTGCCGATGCGCGGTGACGCCGGCGAGGTCGTCCGATGGTTCGGGACCAACACCGATATCGACGACCGCAGGCGCGCGGAGGACCGGCAACGCTTCCTCACCGACGCCGGTTGGGTGCTCGGCAGCTCCCTCGAGTACGAGCAGACGCTCGCCGACGTGGCAAAGCTTGCTGTTCCGCGCGTCGCCGACTGGTGCACGGTGGACGTCTTCACCGGCGGAACGCTGCGGCGGCTGGCGCTCGAGCACGTCGACCCGCTGAAGGTGTCGCTGGCCCGCGAGCTCCAGGAGGCCATGCTCGGTGCCAACGGTGCCGCCGGTGCGGCGGCGATCCGCCTCCAGGAAGCCGTGCTCGTGAGCGACGTAGACGAAAAGGCGCTCCAGGGCTTCGGCTTCGACGAGGGGCAGATGGAGATCGCTCGCGCACTCGCCCCTCGCTCGTACGTGACGGTGCCGCTGCTGGCGCGCGGCGAGGTCTTCGGCTCCATCAGCCTCGTCACCGCCGAGTCGGGACGCACCTACGGCGAGGAGGATCTGGCCCTCGCGGTCGAGCTCGCGCGCCACGCCGCGGCGGCGATCGACAACGCCCGCCTCTACGAGGAGGCCCAACGACGCGGGCGCGCGGCCCGGGTGCTGGAGGCGGTGGGCGACGGCGTGGTGCTCATCGATCGCGAAGGCGTGATCAGGCTCTGGAACACCGCGGCCGCAGTGATCACCGGCCAATCCGAGGTGGAGGTGCTCGGCCGGCCGATCACCGAGGTCGTCCCCCAGTGGGAGGAGATCGCTCCCAGGATCCCGGTCGCGAGCAAGCCGGGCACGCTCGTCAGGGCCGAGACGGTTCCGGTCGAGTTCGGCGGCCGTGAGCTCTGGATCTCCGGCTCCGGGGTCGGCTTCGACGAGGGCGTCGTCTACGCGTTTCGCGACCTGACCGAGGAGCGCGCGCTCGAGGAGATGAGGGCCGACTTCGTCGCCACCGTCTCGCACGAGCTGCGCACCCCGCTCGCCGCGATCTACGGGTCGGCTCAGACGATTCGGCGCACCGACCTCGACCTCGACGACCAGATCCGGGACGAGCTTCTCGGCGTGATCGCGAGCGAATCCGACCGGCTCGCCGGGATCGTCAACGATCTCCTGCTCGCGAGCCACCTCGACTCGGGTCGAATGCCGGTCGCGATCGAGCGCTTCGACGCGCTCGAGCTGGCGAGGGTCGTCCTCGACACGACGCGGACGCATCTTCCCGAGGCGATCGAGCTGGGACTCGACGCACCGAAACGGCTCGCACCCGTGGCGGCCGATCGCGGGCAGCTCCAGCAAGTGCTCGTGAACCTGATCGACAACGCGATCAAGTACTCACCGGACGGCGGCAAGGTCGAGCTCCAGGTGACGGAGGTCGATTCCCGAATCCGCTTCGCGGTCACGGACGAGGGCCTCGGGATCCCGCCGTCCGAGCACCGCCGGATCTTCGAGAAGTTCTACCGGCTCGACCCGAATATGACCCGCGGGATCGGCGGAACCGGCCTCGGGCTCTACATCTGTCGCGAGCTGGTGCGCCGGATGGACGGTGCGCTCTGGGTGGAGTCCCAACTCGGCGTCGGCTCGACTTTCGTGCTCGAGCTGCCGGTCTTCGAGCAGCCCGCACCGAAGCGCGCCCCGGCGAAGAAGCCCGCGAAGACCCGCTAGCGCGCGCCACCCGCAACGCCTGTCGTCCGCGGCCCCGCCGACCCGCTGGAGATCCGCGAGGCGACGTAGACCGGGATCATGGAGAGCAGAATCACGAAGACCGCGACCACGTTCACGATCGGGAGCTGGTTCGGGCGCGAGAGGTTGTTCAGGATCCAGATCGGCAGTGTCTGGTCGGCCCCGGCGGTGAACGTCGTCACGATCACCTCGTCGAAGCTGAGCGCGAATGCGAGCAGCGCTCCCGCGAGGAGCGCGGTCTTCAGCTGCGGGAAGGTGACGTAGCGGAACGTTTGCCAGGCGTCCGCGCCGAGGTCTGCGGAGGCCTCCTCGAGCGAGGCCGCACTCCGCCGCAGCCGCGCGACGACGTTGTTGTAGACGACGACGATGCAGAAGGTCGCGTGCCCGACCATGATCGTGAAGAGCCCGAGGTCGACGCCGAACGGCTCGGGAAGATTGCGGAAGGTCGCGTTCAGGGCCATCCCGGTCACGATCCCAGGCAGGGCGATCGGGAGGATGACGAGGAAGGAGATCGCCTCGCGACCGAAGAAGCGATGGCGCGCGACCGCCATTGCGGCCAGCGACCCGAGCAGGAGCGCGATCACGGTTGCGCCGAGCGCCGCCTTGGTGGAGAGCATCAGCGCATCCCGCACGCCAGGGTTGTCGATCGCCCGCCCGAACCACTTCGTCGTCAGTCCTGGGATCGGCCAGACGAGCGAGCGCCGCTCGTTGAAGGCGTAGAGGAAGATCACGAAGAGCGGCAGGTAGATGAACCCGAGCGTCAGCCCGGTCGCGCCGCGGAGAAGCCAGGTGCCGGCGCGGGAGGTCATAGGCTGTCGAAGGCCCCTGCGCGCCGAGCGAGGAGCAGGTAGACGACCATCACCGCGACGGGCACGGTCGCGAACGCAGCCGCGAACGGAAGGTTGTTGGCGACGCCGACGTTGATGAAGACGACGTTGCCGATGAACTGAGTGCTCGAGACGAGCGCGGGCGTGATGTAGTCGCCGAGCGTGAGCGAGAAGGTGAAGATCGAGCCCGCTGCGATCGCCGGGAGCGCCATCGGGAAGACCACCCGCCGCAGCGTGCGGCCGCCCCGCGCGCCGAGGTCGGCGGAGGCCTCGAGGAGCGACGAGGGGATCCGCTCGAGCCCGGCGTAGACCGGCAGGATCATGAACGGCAGCCAGAGGTAGGAGAAGACGAGCCAGGTCGCGACGTTGCCGAAGCCCGGGCCCGAGAGCCCGAGCGGCGAAAGAGCCCAGTTGAGGACACCCTCTTCCTGGAGGATGATCCGCCAGGCGTAGACCTTGACGAGGTAGCTCGCCCAGAGCGGAAGCAGGATCGCGACGACGAGCAGGTTCCGGGTCCGCGGCGAGGCGACCTTCGCCATGTAGAAGGCGATCGGGAACGCGAGCACGGCATCGGTGACGGTTACGGCGGCCGCGATCAACACCGTCCTCTGGGTGATCGCCCGGTAGACGTCGCTCTCCCAGAGCTGCTCGAAGTTCTGGAACCCGTAGTCGCGGACGACCTCCGCCGTGAACGGATCGAGCCGCCAGAAAGCCGCCACGAAGAGCACGGCCAGGGAGCCGAGGTAGGCGAGCAGGAGCCACGAGAGCGGCGGCGTCAGGAGCAGGCCGAGCCCCAGCCGAGGATGGCGATGGAGAAACGAAGAAAGGCGCCGCCCCGGAGAGTCCCGGGGCGGCGCCTTCACTGCTTCAGGCGTAGCGATGAGCTAGCCCTTGATCTCGGTCCAGGCTTGCGTCCATTCCGAGTAGTCCTTGCAGACCTCGCCCCGGTCGTCACCACAGTCGGCCTGCGGCGTCTTCCAGTAGTAGATCTGGTCGAAGTACTCCTCGTCGTCGGCGTGGAACGCCGCGCAGTGGTCCTTGTTGGCCGTAAAGCCGCATGCCTCCTTGCTCGAAGGCGCCTCGCCGAAGTACTCGGTCGCGGCTGCGTTCGCCTTCGGCGAGATGATGTGGTTCATCCACATGTACATGCAGTTCGGGTTCTCGGCCTTGGACGAGATCATCCAGGTGTCGGACCACCCCGTCGACCCTTCCTTCGGGAGCACCGCGGCGACCGGCACCTTCTCGCCTTCGAGCACGTTCACGATCACCTGCCAGGTCGTCCCGACGGCGCTCTCGCCACCCGTGAACGCGGCGATCTGCTTCGTGTAGTCCGACCAGTACTCGCCGATGATCCCGCGCTGGGCCTTGAGCAGGTCGACGGCCGCGGTGAACTGCTCGTCGTCGAGCTCGTACGGATCCTCGATCCCGAGGTCGGGCTGCGTCGCCTTCAGATAGACGGCGGCATCCGCGATGTAGATCGGGCTGTCGTAGGCCGTCACCTTCCCCTTGTACGGCGAGTTCTCGTCCCAGACGACGCTCCACGAATCGGGCGCCGGCTTGACGATGTCCGTGCGGTACTGGAGCAGGTTCGCTCCGCGGCCGTGCGGGACGCCGTAGTTGATGTCGTCGACGGTGTTGTGCGGCTGATCCTTGAGCCCGTCGAACACGCCCTCGTAGTTCTCGATCAGGTCCGTGTTGACCGGGGCGACGTCACCTGCGGCGACGAGCCGGAGGCTCGCGTCGCCCGAAGCGGAGACGCCGTCGTACTGGCCCGTCCGCATCAACGTCACCATCTCGTCGGAGGTATTGCCGACTTTGACGTTGACCTGGCAGCCGCTCTGCGTCTCGAAGTCCGAGACCCAGTCGACCTTCGGATCGGTCGTGCCGTCCTCGACGTAGCCGGCCCAGGCGATCAGGTTGACCTGGCCCTCGCCCTCACCGAGTGTCTGGAGCATCCCCTCGGGAGCGCCTCCGGTCTCCGCAGCCGTCGTCGCCGCGCCGCCCTCAGAGCCCCCGTCGTCATCGTCGTCACCGCCGCAGCCCGCGGCCATGACGCTGAGGACGCCCGTGGCGAGCAGTGCTGCCGCCCAGCGTCCGTATCGTCGCTTCTTCATCGATCTCCCTCCGTCGTCCCGGTCGTTGCTTCGATTGTGAAAGCGTGCTCCGGACGCCAACTGGCCCGGACGCGGCTTCCCTTTCGCTCCAGCACCTCGCTCGAACCGCTCTCGAGGTTCTGGCTCAGCACTGTCAGCTCTCCGCCTGCGTCGAGCTCGACGTGATATCGGGTGATCGCTCCGACGTAGACGACCTCCCGAATCCGGCCCTCCTCCACGTCGACGCCCGGCTCCGGGTGCTCCCCGTCGCCGAGCAGGCGGATCTTCTCCGGCCGCACCGTGAAGCGGCGACCGTCACGCTCGAGCACGTTCGAGACCCCGACGAAGCCCGCGATGAACTCGCTCGACGGACGCTCGTACACCTCCGCGGGTGCCCCGACCTGCTCGATCTTGCCATCCCGGAAGACCGCGAGGCGATCGCTCATCGTCAGCGCCTCCTCCTGGTCGTGGGTGACGTAGACGAAGGTGATCCCGAGCTCCTGCTGGATCCGCTTCAGCTCGATCTGGAGCTCCTGGCGCAGCTTCAGGTCGAGCGCGCCGAGCGGCTCGTCGAGGAGCAGGGCCTGCGGTCGGTTCACGATCGCGCGCGCGAGCGCGACCCGCTGGCGCTGGCCGCCCGAGAGCTGCGACGGTTTGCGCTCGCCGAGCTCGCCGAGCTGAACGAGCTCGAGGGCCTCGGCCGCTCGCGTCCGTCGCTCCGCGCGCGCGACCTTCTTGACGCGGAGGCCGTATTCGACGTTCTCGCGCACGCTCATGTGTGGGAAGAGGGCGTAGTCCTGAAAAACGGTGTTGACGTCGCGTGCGTAGGGAGGCAGCGCCGAGACGTCGCGGCCCCGCAGCTCGACGGTGCCGGAGTCCGGCCGCTCGAAGCCCGCGATCATCCGGAGGGTCGTGGTCTTGCCCGAGCCGGAAGGGCCGAGAAGCGTGAAGAACTCGCCGCGTCCGATCTCGAGGTCGACTCCGTCCACCGCGGCCACGTCGCCGTAGCTCTTGCGGAGACCAGCGACCCGGACGTCAACCTCCAGCTGCGACAAGCGACTCCTCCAGGAGATCGAGGCCCTGTGCGAGCTCGTCGTCGGCGATCGTCAGCGGCGGCAGGAGCCGGATCACGTTGCCGTGGATCCCGCACGTGAGCAGGAGCAGGCCCCGCTCGAACGCGGCCGCGCTCGTGGCGCCCGCGAGCTCGGGCGATTGCTCCCGGAGCTCGAGCGCGAGCATCGAGCCGAGCCCGCGTACCTCGCCGATCGAGTCGTGGCGGGTCGCCAGCTCGTCGAGCCACGTCCGCAGCGTCTCCCCCAGCCGCTCGCCCTGCGCCCTGAACTCGGGCTCCGCGGCCGTGTCGAGCACGACCGCAGCCGCGGCGCAGGCAACCGGATTACCGCCGAACGTGCCGCCGAGCGCGCCAGGCCCGGGCGCGTCCATCAACTCGGCACGACCGGTGACCGCAGCGAGCGGAAGCCCCCCGCCGAGCGACTTGCCCGAGACGAGGAGATCGGGCTCGACGCCGTCGTAGTGCTCGATCGCCCACATCGGCCCGGTCCGACCGATCCCGGACTGAACCTCGTCGTCGACGGAGAGGATCCCGTGCCGGGCGCAGAGCTCGGCGAGCCGCGCCGGGAAGTCGGGCGGCATCGGGATGAAGCCGCCTTCGCCCTGGACCGGCTCGAGCACGACGCAGGCGACGCTCTCGGCGTCGACCTCGCTCTTGAACAGGCGCTCGAGCCCGGCGATCGCGTCGTCGGAGGAGATCCCGCGGTACGGGTAGGGGGCCGCAGTGCGGTAGACCTCGGGCGCGAACGGACCGAAGCCCGCCTTGTACGGCCGCACCTTGCTCGTCATTGTCATCGTCAAGAGCGTCCGGCCGTGGAAGCCGCCCTCGAAGACGACGACGCCCGGCCGGCCCGTGGCCGCGCGGGCGATCTTGACCGCGTTCTCGATTGCCTCGGCGCCGCTGTTCACGAGGATCGACTTCTGGTTCGTCCCGGAGCAGGGCGAGAGCTCGGCGAGCCGTCGGCAGACCTCGACGTAAGGCTCGTAGCTGCCGACCATGAAGCACTGGTGCAGGTAGCGGTCGACCTGCTCGTGGATCGCCGCGACGATCGGCTCGTAGCCGTGGCCGGTGTTCTGGCAGGCGATCCCGCCAGCGAAGTCGAGATACGTGCGGCCGTCGACGTCCTCGACGGTGGCACCTGCAGCGCGGGCGACGACGAGCTTGGGGGTCGAAACCCCTCGGGCGACGTAGCGCTCGCGCGCCTCGCCCACGCGCCGGGAGGCCGCACGCTCCTCCACCGACGTTGCGTCGACCGACATCGCGGCCGATTGTCTCGCGCCTCGGCGTGCGAAGCAATGGACCGGCGGGCGACCCTGTCCGTGCCCGCTTCGACACGATGTCGCAAATCGTGCCCTGTTCGTCGGGTCGATATCGCGAGAGAGCTTGCTTCAGCCGGGTGGAAAGGAGTAGCGTCTTGGCCCGCGCGTCCAATCGGCGCTGCGTTCCGCATGCTCACCGTCAGCGACATTGCAGCCCTGCCCGGCCTCGCGCTCGAGGTGAGCGCAGGCGCCGAGGGGCTCGGCAGCCCGATCGGCTGGGTGCACGTCTCGGAGCTCGCCGACCCGACCCCTTGGCTCGAGGGAGGCGAGCTCCTGATCACGACGGGCCTCGGCGTCGGTGAGCTCTCGCGCCCGCAGGGCGATTACGTGCGCCGGCTCGCAGACCACGGTCTCGCGGGCCTCGCCTTCGGGGTCGGCTTCGGCTGGGCAGAGCCCCCCGCGGCGCTGCTCGCAGAGGCGGACCGACTCGGCTTTCCCGTTCTCACCGTCCCCTACGAGATTCCGTTCATCGCGCTGACGAAGGCGATCTCCTCCCAGCTCGCGAACGAGCAGCTGAGCCGGGTCGAGCGGGCGCTCGCGGTGCACGAGCGGCTTGCCGAGGCCGTGCTCGAGAGCCGCGGCGCAGCGTCGCTGCTCGCGATCCTGGGAGACCACGTCGGCTGCTCGCTCGCGCTCGTGGACGAAACGGGTCGCGTCGTCGGAGAGCGCCACGGGGCACGGCTCGCGAGCTGCGAGGAGGTGCTCGAGCTCCCGGTCGTGGCGGACGGTGCGATCGCGATCCTCCGCGCCGGGAAGCCGCGAGGGCCACTCTCGGAGTACGACCGGCTCGTGCTCCACCACGGCCAGACGGCACTCGCGTTCGAGCTCTCGCGGCGGCACGCCGTCTCGGCGGCCGAGCTCAGGCTTGCCGGAGACCTGCTCGAGGACCTCGAGCACGACCGACTCGACGAGCGGGAGATCGCGCGGCGGATCGCAGCGTTCGGGCTCGACCCGCAGCGAAGCTACGCCGCCCTGCTCGTGACCACGGAGGACACGCAGCTCGTCCGCGAAGCCGCAGCCAGTGAGCTCGACGGGCGCGGCACCCGCTACCTCTCGGCCTCGCGCCGCGACCGCGCCGCGTTCCTCGTCGCCACCGACAGCGAGGAGGAGTCGCTCTCGATCGCGCAGGCTTTCGTCGAGTCGGTCCCCGGGACGCGGGTCGGGGTCGGCCGACCCGCGTCCGGCCGCGGGCTCGGCCGGAGCCTGCTCGAAGCGCGAGCGTCTCTCGACGCGGTCGGCTCGCCCGTCGCCTCCTACCACGACCTCGGCTCGCTCGAGCTCCTGCTCAGCCTCCCCGGCGCCTCGCTGGAGGCGTTCGTGGCGCGCGTGCTCGGGCCGGCCGCCGGGAACCAGTGGCTCCTCGAGTCCCTCTCCGCCCTCCTCGACACCGGCTGTCGTTGGAGCGAGGCGGCGACCGCGCTCGGCGTCCACCGCCACACCCTGCGCTACCGGATGGAGCAGCTCCGCAAGCAGACCGGCCGCCACCCGGACGATCCGGCCCAGCGAATGGAGCTCTGGCTCGCGCTCAAGGCAAAGCAGGCGCTCGGCGCCCGCGAGGGCTCCGTCCCCGTCGAGCTTCCGGCCTGACGACTCTACGGCTATCCGCACTCCGGCACTTGCCGGTGTCTCCTACGATTGGCCCGTGTCCACCACCGTCCTGATCGTCGACGACCACCCGAGCTTCCGTGCCTCGGCGCGGGCGATCCTTGAGGCTGACGGGTTCGAGGTGATCGGCGAGGCCGCCGACGGGGCGAGCGCGATCGAGGACGTGCACCGGCTCGGGCCCGACGTCGTCCTGCTCGACGTCCAGCTCCCGGACATGGACGGATTCGCGGTGGCCGCCGCGCTGACCCAGAACGGCAGCTCGCCGGCGATCGTGCTCGTCTCGAGCCGGGACGCCTGCGACTACGGCGGCCTGATCGCCGAAAGCGGCGCACGTGGGTTCATCGCGAAGGCGGAGCTCTCCGGGGCCGCCCTCGCCGCGCTCGTCGGATGAGAGGCAAAGCGCTCGTCGTCGCCTGGCTCGTCGCGCTCGCGCTCGCAGCCGGCGCCACCGTCCTCGTCCTTACGAGCGACCACGACGACAACAAGGCCGCGACGATCGCGCTCGCGCTCACGGCCGGGCTGACCTTCGTCGGGAGCGGCCTGCTCTCGCTCTGGCGGCGGCCCGAGAACCGCACCGGCTACCTCCTCGCCGCCGTCGGCTACATCTGGTTCCTGGGGGCGCTGACGGAGTCGAGCAACGACTGGGCCTTCACGGTCGGCTCCATCCTCGGACAGCTCGCGTTCGGTGCGTTCGCGCACCTGCTGCTGGCTTTCCCCGAGGGCCGGCTCACCTCCGCGCGCGACCGGATCATCGTCTGGTTCACCTACGCGCTCGTGCTCGGCGCGACGATCTCGATGGGCCTCGTCGAGAGGACGCCCGATCCGAACTGCGACTCCTGCCGGAGCACGATCGCCCTCGGCGACAGCGAGCTCGGCCAGTCGATCGTCCAGTGGGCCTTCAACCTGCTCGCGCTCGCGCTGCTCGCCCTGCTGCTCCGGATCGTCGCCGGGCGCTACCTGCGTGCGACGACCGCGCTCCGGCGGGTGCTCGGGCCGGTGCTGGCCGCCGGAGCGCTGACCCTGATCACCCTCGTCCTCCAGGTGGTCGTGGGAGCGTTCTCGGAAGACGCGGCGCGCCCGCTCGGCTACGTCTTCCTCGTCACGTTCGGGATGGTTCCGTTCGCCTTCCTCGCCGGAGTGCTCCGGAGCCGGCTGGCCCGCTCGGCGGTCGCTGACCTCCTGCTCGCGCTCGGACGCGGGGCCAGCCTGCGCGACGCACTCGCCCGCGCCCTGCACGACCCGTCGCTCGAAGTCGTCTTCTGGCTTCCCGAGCGCGGAATCTACGTCTGGCATGACGGCAACGAGTTCCACGACGAAGGCGGACCGCGGCTCGCGCGCTACGTCGCGCGGAACGGCCAGCGCGTCGCTGCGATCCTTCACGATCCCGCCCTCGCCGACGACCCCGAGCTCGTGGACGCGGTCGCCGAGGCCGCCGGGCTCTGGCTCGAGAACGAGCGCCTCCAGGCGGAGCTTCGCGCTCAGGTCGACTTCCTGGAGACGATCGTGAACACGGCACCGTCGCTCCTGATGTCACTCGACCTCGAAGGCCGGATCGTCAACTTCAACACCGCGACCGGCCACGCGAGCGGCTACGCAAACGAGGAGGAGGCTCGCGGGCGCCCCTTCTGGGAGGTGTTCATCGCCGAGACCGACCGCGAGCGCGTTCGGAGGGAGTTCGAGGGCAACCCCGACCATCCACCGGCGGTGCACGAGAACACGTTCGTGAACGCGCGCGGCGAGGAGCTCGTGATCGCCTGGTCGACCGCGCCGCTCCTGGACGACAAGGGCCACGTCCGCAACATCATCTGCGGCGGACTCGACGTGACCGTTCGGAAGCTCCGCGAGCTCGAGCTCGCCCGGGAGCGCGATTTCCTCCGCACCCTCGCCGACGGCACCCCCAGCCTCCTCGTCGTCGTCGACGCCAAGGGGACGATCGTCGGCAACTCGGTCAACACGAGCTTCGAGCGCACGATCGGCTGGACGGAGCAGGAAATGCTCGGGCGCAGCTTCTTCGACGTCCTGCGCGACGACGAGCGCGCCGCGGGCCGGACGGGGGTCGCCGCCGCCTTCGCCGGCACGCAGTCGGTGGAGCAGATCTCCCACTGGTGCACCCGAGACGGCCGCGAGCGGGTGATCTCGTGGACCGTGACTCCGATCGTCGACGCCGATGGCCACTCGCTCGCGCTCGTCGTCGGCGTCGACGTGACCGAGCGGGAGCGGCGCGAGGCCAAGCTGCGCTCGAGCGAGGAGCGGCTGCACGCGGCGATCGAAGCCTCCCCCGTGGCGATCGTCGAGTACGCGCTCGACGACACGATCACCCGGTGGAATCCCGC
>DATLXM010000006.1:0-31892 GCA_035575835.1 Gaiellaceae bacterium | reverse complement strand
CGTCGCGGTCTCGACGCTGACGCTCGTTCTCGTGACCGGGATCGAGAGCATCCTCGGGCTCGGCCCCGCGATCTTCCTCGCGGCCGGAGCGCTCGTGGCCTTTCCGGCCGGGAAGTCGATGGACCGGTTCGGCCGTCGGCCCGTGCTCGCCGCCGGGTCGGTCGCCGGAATCGCCGGCTGCTGTGTCACGGCCGGGGGCTGCGCCTTCGACTCCGCGGCGCTCGTGATCCTGGGATTCGCTCTCGTCGGCGCCTCGCAGGGCACTGTCCTCCTGGCGCGCGCCGCCGCCGCCGACCTCTACGCGCCCGAGCGGCGTGCCCGCGGAATCTCGCTCGTCCTGCAGGGCGCGCTCTTCGGCGCCGCCCTCGGCCCGCTCGTCTTTCGCCCGCTCCTAGAGGGCAAGGCGCTCGAGCTCGACGCGCTCGTCGTCCCCTACCTCGCGGCCGGCGGGATCATGGGAATCGGACTGCTGCTCGTGCTCGCGATCCGCCCCGACCCGAAGGAGATCGCCGCCCGCTGGCACGACGCCGAGACGGCGGCGCCTGCCGCCCCGCTCCGAGAGATCCTCCGCAGGCCCGGAGTCCGCGAGGGCCTCGTCGGGGCGATCGCGAGCTTCGCGGTCATGGTCGGGGTGATGAACCTGACCGGCTACGTGGTCGTCGGCCACGGCCACCACCAGTCGGACGTGTTCGACGTGATCAGCGCCCACATCGTCGGGATGTACGCGCTCGTGCTCGTGATCGGGAGCCTGATCGACCGGTTCGGCCGCCGGCCGGCCGTCGTCTCCGGCCTCGCCGTGATGGCGGTCTCGTGCCTCGGCCTCGTCTGGGCGGAGAGCGTCGTCTGGAGCTCGGTCGCCCTCTTCGGGCTCGGCCTGGGCTGGAACATCTCCTACGTGGGGGCAGCGACGATCCTCGCGGACGCCGCTTCGCCTGCCGAGCGGGGAAAGCTCCTCGGCTTCACCGACCTCGTCTCGAGCGCGACCGGGGCCACGCTCGCGCTCCTCGGCGGAGTCGCCTACACCGAGATCGGGATCACGGCGCTCGCCCTTGGAGCGACGGCTTTCGTCGTCCTGCCGGGACTCTGGATCTTGCTACAATCCACCGCCGGCGGACGCTCTGTCCGCCCTCTTTCTGTGAGATGACGACCAGCCTGTGAGGACGACGCGAGACTCATGCCCGTGAAAACTTGGACAGCGAAGCCCGGCGAGATCACCCGTAACTGGTGGGTCGTCGACGCCGAGGGCAAGACGCTCGGCCGGCTCGCGACGCAGATAGCGGACACGCTGCGCGGAAAGAACAAGCCCGAGTACACGCCGCACGTCGATACAGGTGACTTCGTCGTCGTCGTCAACGCGGAGAAGATCGCGGTGACTGGCCAGAAGCTCGACCAGAAGATGTACCACTCGCATTCCGGCTATCCGGGTGGTCTTCGCTCGCGGACGCTGCGCACGCAGCTCGAGCGGCGCCCGACAGAAGTGCTGCGCAAGGCGGTCAAGGGGATGCTTCCCCGCAACCGGCTCGCGCGCCAGCAGATCACCAAGCTCAAGATCTACGCCGGGCCCGTGCATCCGCACGAGGCTCAGGCGCCCCAGCCCTTGAAGGAGAACTAGTGGCAGAGCAGGCTCCGTCCCAGCAGGCGACGTATCTCGGCACCGGCAAGCGCAAGACGTCCGTCGCGCGTGTGATCTTGCGCCCCGGCGACGGGAAGACGTGGTTCAACGGCCGGACGCTCGAGGACTACTTCCCGCGGCTGACGCATCGGGCCGCCGCGCTCTCGCCCCTGAAGGTGGCTGGGCTCGAGGGCACATACGACATTCGCGTCCGCGTCCACGGTGGTGGCTCCACGGGCCAGGCCGGGGCCGTACGCCACGGAATCGCACGCGCCCTCGTCGAGGTCGACCCGGAGCTGCGGATCCCGCTCAAGCGCGAGGGCTTCCTCACGCGCGACGCCCGGAAGGTCGAGCGCAAGAAGGCCGGACTGCACAAGGCCCGCAAGGCGCCCCAATTCAGCAAGCGCTGATCAGCAAGCGCCCGTTCTCATAGCGCTAGTCGTCCCAGACCGGATCGTCGCGTAGCGGCTCGACCTGCGGCCACGGCCGGCGCATCGTTCTGCGGTAGGAGACGACGCTGATCGTGAGATGGCTCGCCACGAGGCCGACCATGGCTCCGAGGAGCAGCCACGCCCCAGTGCGCGAGCCCCCCGCCGCGACGAACGCACCGACGAGGAGCAGGGCGGTGAACGCGACGTCGAGCTGGCGCCAGAGTCCGTCGAGGTGCACGACGGGAGAGTACTCCAGGGATCCCGCGGGCCTGCAAAGCGGCCGCTTCAGGGGTCTTCGCGCGACGTTCGTTCGCGGAAGCGGACGGGCGTCTTGCGCTGACAAAGTAGTGTCCGCCGCCGTGTCTAGACGCTACTTCGGAACGGACGGCGTTCGTGGGATCGTCGGCGAGGGCCTCACCGTGGAGCTCGTCGAGCGCCTCGGCAAGGCGGCGACCATCTGGTCGGGTCGCGGCCGCGTCTTCGTCGGTCGCGACACGCGTGGCTCGGGCGAGGAGCTCGAAGAGGCGTTCGCCCGGGGCGTCGTCGCCGGCGGCGGGAGCGCGGTGCTCGCCGGCATCCTGCCGACCCCCGCCGTGGCCCTGCTCGCGCTCGACCTCGGCGTCGTGATCACCGCCTCGCACAACCCGCCCGAGTACAACGGCGTCAAGTTCTTCGACGGCGGCGGGAACAAGCTCTCGGACGCCTCCGAGGAGGAGATCGAGGCGCTGCTCGACGCGCCCGAGCGGGGTGGGGGCACGATCGACCGCGTCGACGTCGCCACCGACAGCTACCTCGAGCACGTCGTCGAGCGCTTCGGCACCGACCTCACCGGGCTCCGGATCGCCGTCGACTGCGCTAACGGCGCCTATGCGGGAACCGCGCCGGACGCCTTCGAGCAGCTCGGCGCCACTGTCACGGCAATCGGGAACGAGCCGGACGGGATGAACATCAACGACGGCTGCGGGGCGACCGACCTCGCGCTCCTGCAGGAGACGGTTCGCGCCGGTCGACACCACCTCGGGATCGCCTTCGACGGGGACGGCGACCGGATGCTCGCGGTCGACGGGAACGGCGACGCGATCGACGGCGACCAGATCCTCGCGATTCTCGCTCTCCACCTCGCGGTCGAGATTGTCGCGGTGACCGTGATGACGAATCTCGGCTTCCACCGGCTGATGGAGGAACGGGGAATCCGGGTGGTGACGACGAACGTCGGTGACCGCTACGTGCTCGAAGCGCTGCGCCGCGAGGGGGGCCTGCTCGGGGGCGAGCAGTCCGGCCACGTGATCTATCTCCGTGACCACGTCACCGGGGACGGGCTCACCGCTGCGCTCCTCCTCTGCGACGCGATTCGCGGGCAGACGCTCACCGAGGCGGCCGCCGTGATGCCCCGCTACGCCCAGGCCAAGGAGAACGTCCGCGTCGGCAGCCGCGAGGCCCCGGAGGCGGCGCTCGCCGAGGCGCGCGAGCTGAACGAGTCGCTCGCGGGTCGCGCCCGCGTGCTCGTCCGCCAGTCCGGGACCGAGCCCGTCGTGCGTGTCCTCGGGGAGGCCGAAACGGAGGCAGAAGCGGAGGAGCTCTGTGCTAGGATCGCCACGCTCGTACGGAGAGAGCTCGGCTAGTTCACGACGCTGTGGGCTGAATCGCCGGGCTCTTACGCGTTTCCAGGGGCGCTGATGCAGGTATGAGATCGTAGGCCGTCGGCAGGGTGGCGCTTCACCCGAGGGTTTGGACGAGAGGAGCTCCAGGGTGTGCGGAATCATCGGATACGTCGGGCCGAGAGAGTGCAAGTCGCTCCTGCTCGACGGGCTGGAGCGCCTCGAATACCGCGGCTATGACTCGGCGGGGATCGCGCTGCGCGAGGAGCACGGCCTCGAGTACGTCCGCGCCGTCGGCAACCTCCAGAACCTGAAGGTTCAGGCGGGGCCGAACGGCTCGACTGCGACTCTCGGGCTCGGGCACACGCGCTGGGCGACCCACGGCGGCGTCACCGAGGCGAACGCCCACCCGCTCGCCGGTTGCGACGGCACGAAGATGTCGATCGTCCTGAACGGGATCGTCGAGAACTATCGTGAGCTGCGTGCACGCCTCACCGAGCAAGGCCACGTCTTCACCTCGGAGACGGACGCCGAGACCGTCTCGCATCTGATCGAAGGCCACTACGACGGCGACCTCGCCGAGGCCGTGCGGAAAACCTTCACCGAGCTCGAGGGCCATTTCACCTTCGTCGTGATCCACCACGATCACCCCCAGATGCTCGTCGCCGCTCGCCACCAGACGCCGCTCGTCGTCGGGATCGGCGAGGGCGAGATGTTCCTCGCCTCGAACGCGGCCGCCTTTCTCCGCGAGACGCGGATCGTCCAGTTTCCCGACGACGGCGACATCGTCACGATCACCCCCGCGGGCTCCGAGTTCACGCGCGCCGACGGCACCGCCGTCACGCACGAGCCGGTCGAGCTCGACTGGGACGACGAGAGCGCCGAGAAGGGGGGCTACGAGACCTTCATGCTCAAGGAGATCTACGAGCAGGCGGAAGCGGTGGCGGAGACGATCGGCGACCGTGTTCGCCACGGCCGGCTCGTCCTCGACGGCCTCGGCCTCTCCGACGAGGAGGTGTGCGACCTCCGCCGGATCGTGATCCTCTCGGCGGGCACCTCCTACCACGCTGCCGTCGTCGCGCGCTACGTGATCGAGGAATGGGCCCGGATTCCGGTCGAGCCGGACATCGCGTCGGAGTGGATCTACCGGAACCCTGTTCTCGACAGGCGGACACTCGTGATCGGGATCTCCCAGTCGGGCGAGACGCGCGACACCATCGAGGGGATGAAGCTCGCCCGCTCGATGGGCGCACGAACGGTTGCGGTCACGAACATGATGGGCTCGCAGATCACGCGCGAGGTCGACTCCGCGATCTACACCCGCTGCGGGCTCGAGGTCGGCGTCGCCGCCTCGAAGACGTTCACCGCGCAGGTCGCGCTCCTCTACCTCCTCGCGCTCAAGCTCGCCGAGGTTCGCGAGACGATGGACTCCGCCGAGCGCGAGTTCATCCTCGACCAGCTCTACGAGCTGCCGGAGAAGATCGACCGCTTCCTCGACGGCGACCACCCGATCGAGGAGATTGCGGCCCGCTTCGCCGAGGCGCCCTTCTTCCTCTACCTCGGTCGCCATATCGGTCTTCCCGTCGCGCTCGAGGGCGCGCTGAAGCTGAAGGAGATCTCCTACATCCCGACCGAGGCCTATTCCGCCGGCGAGATGAAGCACGGCCCGATCGCCCTCCTCGAGGAGAACACGCCGGTCGTCGTCGTGGCCACGAACATCCACGTGTACGAGAAGATCGTCTCGAACATCCAGGAGGTGCGCGCTCGCGGGGCGCACGTGATCGCGATCGCGACCGACGGGAACGAGGACATCCAGCACCACGCCGACGACGTGATCTACGTCCCGAAGTCGCCGGCGTTCCTCCAGGCGGCGCTCGCGATCCTGCCGCTGCAGCTCCTCGCCTACCGGATCGCGCGGCTCCGCGGGCTCAACGTCGACCAGCCTCGCAACCTCGCGAAGACCGTCACCGTCGAGTAGCGGCTAGGCGACGTCAGACCAGTCGGTGTCTGCCCGGCGCTCCAGCGGTCCGTAGGTGAAGGTCGTCCAGAGGCCGAGCGCGAGCAGCGGCAGGAGCAGCAGCAGGAGCGGTTGGACGAGTGCGATCGCAAGCCACACGACCGGGACTGCGCCGATCGCGCCCCAGCGAACGAGGCGATCCTGGCGCAGGTGACTCATGGCCCTAGCTCGCCGAGCGGGCGCGGCGGCGCTCGCGCGCCTGGGCGAGCTCGTCCACGCCTGCATGGCCACCGGCGGCCGCGAGGATCGCCTCGCGCACCGCGACCTCCCGCTCGCGCTCGATCAGCTCGGCCTCGAGGAGCGCGAGGACGTCGAGATCCTCGTGCTGCTCCCACTCGGACGCCTCGGCGGGCTCGGGGTCGACGTCGAGCGGCGGCGGTTCGGTGCCGTGTCGAGCCCGAGATGGGCACGAAGCCCCGTGCCGAACTCGGAGATCTCAGTGGCGGGTTCCATCCAGGCGAAGATGCCGGTCAGCGGGAGAAACTTGCGCCCATCAGCACGATCTCGCCGCTCTCGACGAGCAGGGGGCCGTCGGCAGTCGTTACCTCGAGGCGGCCGTCGCTCGCGATCCCGGCGGCAACCCCGTCGACCCCGTCGACGCTGACCGCGCGGCCGCGCAGGAAGTCACGCTCTCCGAGCCCTTCCGCGATCGCGTCGATTCCGTTCGCGCGCCAGTCCTCGTAGCGATGCTCGAGCTCGAGCAGGAGTTCGGCGAGGAGGCTCGGACGATCGTGCTCGACTCCCGTGGCGAGGCGGAGGGAGCCGGACGGCAGCTTCGTCCCGGCGGGCAGATCGTCCGCCTCCTGATTGACGTTGATCCCGATCCCGAGGACGACGGTGCCGTCGCGCAGCTCGGCGATCCCACCCGAGACCTTTCGCTCGGCAAGGACGACGTCGTTCGGCCACTTGACCTGCGCGCCGAGCCCCGTCGCACGCTCGATCGCGATTGCCGTCGCGAGACCGGCGACCAGTGTCAGCTCGGCTACCCGTCGCGCCGCCGGCGGGCGGAGGAGCACGGAGACGAGAATCGAGCTTCCGAGCGGAGCCTCCCAGCTTCGGCCGAGGCGGCCGCGGCCGCCAGTCTGCTCCTCGCAGACTGCGACGGCGCCTTCGGGGAAGCCGGCGTCCAGCATCCGCTGGGTCGTCTCGCAGCGCTCGAGATAGAGGTAGGGGCGCCCGAACCGGCCGCGCAGCAGCGGCTCGACGGAGATCGGGGCCAGGCTCCGCGGTGAGGGGCTTCGCCTGGTCGGGCTCTCCATCGTCGGACTCTACGCCCGTCGCTCGTCCGGTCAACCGTCGGGAGGGCGGCGGAGCTTCTTGGTTGCGCCGCGCCGCTTCTTCGTGTCGAGCCTGCGCTCCTTGGCCGCCTTCGAGGGGCGGGTGGCGACCCGGGCGCGCTCGACCTTCAGCGCCGCCCGGAGCTGCTCCGCGAGCCGTTCGACCGCCAGCTCACGGTTGCGCAACTGGCTCCGCTCGTCCTGGGCGACCGCGCGCAGGGTCGGCCCCGCCTTCGCGGCGACGCGGCGCTTCTGCCCGTCGGTGAGCGCGGACGAGGCCTCGACGTCGAAGAGCGCCTCGACCCGGGTCTCGGACGTGTTCGCGTGCTGGCCACCAGGCCCGCTCGAGCGTGAGAAGCGCAGCTCGATCTCGGCGAGCGGGAGCACGACCGAGCGACTGACCCGAATGGACTGACGGTCCATGGTGGCCATTCTGCTCGTCCCGAACGACGCGTCGCGCCAGCTGCCAGGCCACGACCGGACGGCGCCAATAGACTCAGGCGCAATGGCGGCGATCCTGCTCGACGTGGACGGCGTCCTCCATGTCTCCGGCGAGCCGATCCCCGGCGCCGTCGAGGCCGTCAACCGACTTCGCGCCGTTGGTCATCGCCTGCGCTTCGTGACCAACAACTCGACCCGCTCCCGGGCCGCCCTGGCCGAGGAGCTGCGCGCGATGGGCTTCGAGCTCGAGGACGAGGAGCTGCAGACGACTCCGGTCGCGGCGGCCGTCGAGCTCGCGGGCAAGCGCGTCTACGCGCTCGTGATGTCCGCGATCGTGCCCGACCTGAAGGGTGTCGAGCTCGTCGGGGACACGGCCGACGCCGTGCTGATCGGCGGGTGCGACGAGACGCTCGAGCCGAACCAGGTCTTCAGCTACATGAACCTCGCGCGCGCCTTCACCGAGATCCAGGCCGGCGCCGACCTCTACTGCCTGCACAAGAACAAGTGGTGGCAGACCGCGCGCGGGCCGATGCTCGACGCAGGAACCTTCGTCGCCGGGCTCGAGTACGTGACCGGCGTCGAGGCGACGGTGTTCGGGAAGCCCAGCCCGGGCTGCTTCTCGGCAGCCCTCGCAGCACTCGACGCCGAGCCGGAGCTGACGTGGATGGTCACCGACGACCTCGAGCAGGACGTCGTCGGCGCGCAGCTCTTCGGGATGAAGACGCTGCTCCTCCGGACCGGCAAGTTCCGGCCCGACACGGTCGAGCGCTCGAGCGCCGTGCCGGATGCGATCCTTAGCTCGATCGCGCACGTGCCGGACTGGATCGACCGCAAGTACTGAGGTGAACGTCGGTATTGATCTGATCGAGATCGCCCGCATCCGGCGAGCGCTCGATCGCTATCCCGGCTTCAAGGATCGCTGCTTCACCCCGGCCGAGCAGGCGTACTGCGACTCGCGGAAGAACCCTGCGGAGAGCTACGCCGGCCGGTTCGCGGGCAAGGAGGCGGTGGGGAAGGCGCTCGGGTTCGGCGTCGCACGCGCCTTCGCGTGGACCGACATCGAGATCGTCGGGCGGCCCAAGCCGTCCGTCCGGCTCGAAGGACTCGTGGCGAGATGGGCGGAGAGCCGCGGCGCCGGCGCGATCGATCTCTCGATGACCCACTCGCGGGAGCTCGCCTCGGCGGTCGCGGTCGTCGCCGATGCCTGACCCCCCGGCGCTCCAGCCCCTCTACACGGCCGAGGAGATGCGCGCGGCCGAGGAGCGCTACCCGGGCTTCCCCGGATCGGCGCCCGAGCTGATGGAGCGCGCGGGCACCGCGGTCGCGCGCGAGGCGTTGCGGGCGTTCCCGGACGCGCGACGGTTCGCCGTCGTCTGCGGAAGTGGAGCCAACGGCGGCGACGGCCGGATCGCAGCCCGCGCGCTCCGCGAAGCGGGCCGCGACGCCGTCGAGACGACTGCGGTGGAGCAGGCCGACGTGATCGTGGACGCCCTCTTCGGCACGGGGTTCAAGGGCGCCCCGCGGGACGAGGCGGCGGCGACGATCGAGCGAATGAACGCAGCAGGCGTCCCCGTCGTCGCGGTCGACCTGCCCTCCGGGGTCGATGCCTCGACCGGCGAGGTCGCTGGGACGGTGGTGCAGGCCGACCTGACGGTGACCTTCCACGGCTGCAAGCTCGGGCTCGCCGTCGCCCCGGGCCGGTTCCGCGCAGGCGAGGTGGTGATCGTCGACATCGGGCTCGAGGAAGGGGAGACAGCCGCGGCGCTCGTCCTTCCGGAGATCCTCGAGCTCGTCCCGCGCAAACGGGCCTCGGACAACAAGTACTCCGCCGGCTCGGTCCTGATCGTCGGGGGCGCGGCCGGGATGACCGGGGCCGTGTGCCTCGCCGCCGAGGCGGCGTTCCGGGCGGATGCCGGCTACGTCGTGGTCGCGGTTCCGGAAGCCTCGCTCGCGATCGTCGAGACGAAGCTCCTCGAGCCGGTCAAGCTGACCTGGGCGGGCGCGTTCGAAGCCGCGGGGCGGGCCGGAGCGGTCGCGCTCGGGCCGGGCCTCGGGCGGACGGCGGAGGCGAAGGCGCTGGTCGCGCGGGCGCTCTCCGAGCTCGAGCAGCCCGTCGTGCTCGACGCGGACGCGCTGCACGAGCTCGAGCCCGGCGAATGGCGCGCGCCCGCCGTCCTGACGCCGCATGCCGGAGAGCTCGGCCGCCTCCTCGGCGAGACGTCCGCGTGGGTCGACGCGCACCGGCTCGAGGCGGCCCGCCGCGCCGCCGAGAGGTTCGGCTGCGTCTGTCTCCTCAAGGGGGCGGACACGATCGTGGCTGCACCGGGGGAGCGAACGCTGATCTGTCCGGTCGACGCACCCGCGCTCGCGACCGCCGGAACCGGCGACGTCCTGACGGGGGTCCTCGCCGCCTATCTGGCCAAGGGCGTCGAGCCGCAGCTCGCGGCCGCCGCTGCTGCCACGATTCACGGCCTCGCGGCGCGGGCGACGCCGGCCACCGGCGCGATCGCGAGTGATGTCGTCGCCGCGCTGCCGTCCATCCGGGGTTAGCGGTATCCCCCTTCCGGGGGAATGGACGTCACCCAAAACGGTCGATGTCTATCCCCGGAACGTCTAACGGTCCGTCACTGCGGCGGCCAGGGATAGGGAGAGCAACGGAAAAAATGATGAAATTTGTGATCGGTAAGAGTCGCTTTCTGGGAGCCCTGGTCGTATCCGGCGCTCTCGCGACCGGCGCCTACGCCTTCACCGCGACCAACACCGTGCCTGCATCGACGGCGGGGTCGGGGAACGGGACGATCAGCGGCTACACGGTCAGCGCGATCGCCTATCAGCTGAACGCGACGACCCCGACGGACGTCGACTCGGTCACGTTCACGCTGAGCGCCAACGCGACGACCGCAAAGGCCAAGATCGTCAGCGGCTCGACCACGTACACCGCCTGCACGATCGCCGGTGGCGTCAACGTAACCTGCAACTTCAGCCCCGATATCGCCATCACGACGGCCGATCAGCTCGCCGTGATCGCAACGTCGTAGGGGTCGCTCCTCGGCCGGGCGAGGCAGGGTTCTGCCTCGCCCGGCCGTATCCTCACTAGTGATGAATCGGCGACGAACCAGACGGCTCCTTACCGGGATTGCCGGGGCTCTCGTCCTGTTGGCCGGCTGGCTCGCTCTCGGCCCGGCTCAGCTCGGAGGCCCTGCGTCCTTCGCCGTGATCGTGGGGTCGAGCATGGAGCCGCAACTGCATCGCGGCGACCTCGCCGTCGTCCGGGCCGGCTCGGAGCCGCAGCCGGGCGACGTCGTCCTCTACCAGAGCGCGGAACTCGGAGCGCAGGTGCTGCATCGGGTTCTCCGCACCGAGGGCGACCGCTTCGTGCTGAAGGGCGACAACAACGACTTCGTCGACGACGCCAGGCCGACCGACTCCGAGATCGTCGGCGAGCTCTGGTTCAGCATCCCGAAGGTCGGCAGGGTCACGGAATGGATCCGCGAGCCGACGCACGCGGCGCTCCTCGTCGGTTTCGCGAGCCTCTTCGCGCTCGGTGGCTTCGGGACGCGCCGGCGGCGGAGCGCTTCGGAGGCTCCGGCGCCTGCCGGCGGGCGGCGCCCGCTGCAGCCCGAGCCGCTGCTCGTCGGCGCCGCGGTCGCGGCCCTCGTCTGCCTGCTCCTCGCGCTCGTCTCGTTCACCCGCGCCGGGACGCACTCGGAGACGGTGCCGCAGGCATTCGTGCAGCAGGGGAAGCTCGACTACTCCGCCTCCGTGGACCGCAACCAGGTCTACTCCGACGGCCGCGTCGAGACGGGCGATCCGATCTTCCTGCGCCTCGTGCCCCGCTTGCGGTTCTCGTTCCGCTACTCGCTCGAGTCCGAGCAGCTCGAGGCCGCGGAAGGTCGCATCGGGCTCCAGGCTCGTCTCGCCGACGGCAGAGGCTGGGAGCGGCTGTTCACCCTGGCTGCCCCGCGCTCGTTCACGGGCGCGACCACCACCGTTGCCGGAACGCTCGACCTGAGGCGCGTTCAGGCGCTGATCGAGGAGGTGGGCAGCCTGACCGGCTCCGCTCAGTCCGCCTACTCGCTGACGATCCTGCCGGTTGTCGCCGTCCGCGGAATCCGCAGCGGCGCGCCCCTCGAGACGACCTTCGCGCCGTCCGTCGGCTTCGATCTCGGCGATCTCCGGCTCCAGCCCGACCTCGAACGAGGTGCCGAGGGCGTCAGTCCGTTCGCGCCCCGCGAGGTGGGCACCGGCACGCAGGACGTGGCGAGCACGATCTCCCTCGCCGCACTCGACCTGCCGGTGAAAACGGGACGAGCCCTGTCGCTGATCGGCCTCGTCGCGAGCCTTCTCGTCGGATTGCTCGCCTTCGGAACGCTGCGCAAGCGGGAGGACGGCGACGAGCCGGCCCGGATCGAAGGGCGCTACTCCCACCTGCTCCTCTCGGTCTCTTCTCGCTCGCAGCCGCTCGGCCGAGTGATCGAGTTGACGGACATCGAGAGCCTCGTCCAGCTTGCCGAGCACCACGGCCGGATGATCCTCCACCTCTCCGAGAACGGCGTGCACACCTACGTCGTCGAGGAGGGTGGCAGCGTCTACCGCTACCGGTCGGGCGCGGCGCCGAGTGAGGACGCCCCGCCGAACGAGGCAACGCCGCTCGAGGCAACGCCGCTCGAGCAAGCTCCGGCCGTGGAGGACAACGGCGTCCCGGCCCCCAGGCTGCGCCGGAGGCGTCTTCGACCGGCTTCGCGCAAGGAGGCGCCGAGGCGATGAGGATTGGTAGCTTCGTCCGGATCGCCTTGATCGGCGGGGCGTGCGGCCTCGTCGTGATCTCCGCCCTCGCGGCGACGAACGCCGTTCCCGGCTCGAACGCCGGCCAGACTGCGAGCGCGATCTCCGTGGACGACCTGAAGCCGAAGCCGGACTGCAACGGGATCACCGTCACAGTCCTCATCACGGGGGGTGGAGACGGCGGTGCAGGCGCCGATCTCCTGCTCGGCACGGCCGCCGCCAACACGATGACCGGCAAGAACGGGAACGACTGCATCGTCGGCGGCGGGGGGAACGACAACCTCACCGGAGGCGGCGGGACGGACGTCTGCATCGGCGGCCCCGGCACGGACACGTTCACCAGTTGCGAGACCCAGATCCAGTAGCCCGACCGTAGGATCGGCCGGGTGAAGGTCGAGATCCTGGGCTCGGGCGGTGCGACCGCGATCCCCCGACCGTTCTGCGAGTGCAACGTCTGCGTCGAGGCGCGTGAGCGCGGGGTGCCGTACGCCCGGACCGGCCCGAGCCTCTTCGTGCACGGGCCCGACGTGCTCTTCGACACGCCCGAGGAATCACGGCTCCAGCTCGACCGGTCGGGCGTGACGGAGATTGCGGCCTGCTTCTATTCGCACTGGCACCCGGATCACACAATGGGGCGGCGCGTCTGGGAAGGAGTCGGCGGCCGCGACTTCAGCGTTTGGCCGCCGGAGCCGGGGCCACGCCGGGCGACCGAGATCTACCTCCCGGAGCAGGTCGCGGCCGACGCCCGCGAGTACCTTGGGCTGCACGAGCATCTCGACTACCTCGAGCAGCGCGGCTTCGCGCGCGTCCACGAGCTCGCCGACGGGGAAACCGTGCGGCTGGGCGAGGTCGAGATCCGCCCCTTCCGGCTGCACGAGGACTACGTCTACGCCTTCGAGCTCACCGGCGGCGGCAGGAGGCTCCTCGTGGCGATGGACGAGCTCCACGACTGGGAGCCGCCGGGGGAGCTGCGTGGCGCCGATCTCGCCGTGCTGCCGGCGGGCCTGCACGAGCACGACCCGTTTACGGGCGAGCGAAGGATCCACGAGGAACATCCCGTCCTCCGCTTCGAGGCGACCTTCGCGCAGACGCTCGGGATCGTGGACGCGCTCGCGGCGGAGCGGGTCGTGCTCAGTCATGTCGAGGAGGTCGACGGCCTCGGCCACGACGATCTGCTTCGGCTGGCCGCCGAGGTCGGTCGCGGAATCGAGTTCGCGTACGACACGATGGTGGTCGAGGTCTGATGGCTCGCTCCGAGCTCACGGTCGACCTCGGCGCGATCCGACGCAACGCTCGCACGCTCCTGCGCGCGCTGGACGGCGCCGAGCTCTGGGCGGTCGTCAAGGCCAACGGCTACGGGCACGGTGCAGCAGACGTGGCCTCGGCCGCTCTCGGGGCCGGTGCGACCGCGCTCTGCGTTGCGACGGTGCCGGAGGCGCTCGCGCTGCGGCAGGCGCTCGGCTCCGTGCGGATCCTCGTGCTCGGCCCGGCCTCGAGCCGTGAGATCGCCGACGCGCGCGACGCCGCGCTCGAGCTCGTCGTCGCGGACGGCGAGATCCCGGACGGCGTTCGCGTCCATCTCAAGCTCGACACGGGGATGGGCCGCTGGGGGCTCTCGGAGCTGCCGGCCGTGGGCGTCGACGTGGTCGGGCTGATGAGCCACCTGGCCTCAGCGGACTGTGACGTGGCATTCACGGAGACTCAGATCGAGCGCTTCCGCGCCGCGACCGAGGCCTTCCCGGAGCGAACACGTCATCTCGCGAACAGCGCCGGAACCCTCCGGTACCCGACGGCTCGGTTCGACGCAGCGCGCTGCGGGATCGCGCTCTACGGGATCTCTCCCTTCGGCGAGTCGGCCGCCGAGGACGGGCTCGAGCCCGCGCTCCGCTGGGACTCGCAGCTCGCCCAGGTGAAGATCCTCCAGCCCGGCGAGTCGACGGGGTACGGCCGCCGCTTCGTCGCGGAGCGGCCCACATGGATCGGAATCGTTCCGGTGGGCTACGCGGACGGCTTCCGGCGGGCGCTCACGGGTACGGAGGTCAGGGTCGGCGGTGAGCTCTGCCGGGTCGTCGGAACCGTCTCGATGGACGCCTTCGCGGTCGAGCTGCCCCGCGAGCTCCCCGTCGCGACCCCGGTGACGCTGCTCGGGCACGGCGTCGAGGCCGAGGCACACGCGCGCGTGGCCGGGACGATCGCGTATGAGCTCGTCACCGGGCTCAACCTCTCGCCCGAGCGGACGCGCCGGGTGGTCGTCGACAGCTAATACCCCCATCGGGTATACTCGAATCTCTTCGACCACAGGAGGATTCGATGAGCGAGACGATCACCTACACCGTCCCCGGAATGTCGTGCGGCCACTGCGAGAGCGCGGTCAAGAGCAAGGTCACGGAGGTCGAAGGGGTAGAGAACGTCGACGTCGATCTGGACACCAAGGTCGTCACGGTCACGGGCACCAGCCTGTCCGATGCGAGCCTGCGCGCCGCGATCGACGACGCGGGGTACGACGTCGCCGCATGAGCGCGGTCGAGACACCGGATCGGGTCGACCTCGAGATCGGGGGGATGACCTGCGCGTCGTGCGCCTCGCGGATCGAGCGGAAGCTGAACAAGCTCGACGGCGTCGGCGCCACGGTGAACTACGCCACCGAACAGGCGAGGATCTCCTACGACCCGCTGCGGGCTGACGTCGCGGCGCTCGTCGCCGCGGTCGAGTCCGTCGGCTACACGGCGGTGGTGCCGCGTGCGGCCACGGACGCGACGCAGGCAGCCGACGCGGATACGGCGCAGCGCACCGTCTTCCGCCGGCTCGTCTTCGCCGCGGTCCTAACAATGCCGCTGGCGCTGATCGCGATGGTCCCGCCGCTGATGTTCGAAGGCTGGGAGTGGGTCGCGTTCGCGCTCGCGACCCCGGTCGTCGTCTGGAGCGGCTGGCCGTTCCACCGGGCCGCTGCGCTGAACGCACGTCACCTCGCCGCGACCATGGACACGCTGATCTCGATCGGCACGCTCGCGGCACTCGGCTGGTCTGCGACCGTCCTCGTCGCGGGCCTCGATGCCGACACGTACTTCGAGGTCGGCGCGGTGATCACGACCCTGATCCTGCTCGGTCGCTGGTTCGAGGTCCGTGCACGCCGGAGCTCGAGCGAGGCGATTCGCGCCCTGCTGGAGCTGGGCGCGAAACAGGCGCGCGTGCTCCGCGACGGCGTCGAGGTGCTGGTCCCCGTCGAGGAGCTGGCCGCTGGCGACCGCTTCGTCGTCCGGCCCGGCGAGAAGGTCGCGACGGACGGCGTCGTCGAGGAAGGCGACTCCGCCGTCGATCAGTCGATGCTGACCGGCGAGTCGGTGCCGGTCGACGTCGCTCCGGGCGCCGAGGTCGCCGGGGCGTCGCTGAACACCTACGGTCGGATCATCGTCCGCGCGACGCGGGTCGGCGCCGAGACGGCGCTCGCCCAGATCGCGCGGCTCGTCGCCGAGGCCCAGGCGGGCAAGGCGCCGATCCAGCGCCTCGTCGACCGCGTCTCCGCCGTGTTCGTCCCGATCGTGATCGGCCTCTCGCTCGCGACGCTTGCGGGCTGGCTGTTGCTCACCGGCGACGTCTCCGCCGCCTTCACCGCCGCGGTCGCGGTGCTGATCATCGCCTGCCCTTGCGCTCTCGGCCTTGCGACCCCGACCGCGCTTCTCGTCGGGACCGGGCGCGGCGCGCAGATGGGGATCGTGATCAAGGGCCCCGAGGTGCTCGAGCAGACCCGCCGCGTCGGCACGATCGTGCTCGACAAGACCGGCACGATCACTGAGGGAAAGCTGGAGCTGGTCGGCGTCCTGCCGAGGAACGGCGCCGCCCGTCCCGAGATCCTGAGGCTGGCGGGTGCGCTCGAGGACGCGAGCGAGCATCCGGTCGGTCAGGCGATCGCGAGCGCGGCCCGCCGCGAGCTCGGCACGCTGCCGTCGGTCACCGAGTTCGAGAACCGGCCCGGCCACGGCGTCGTTGGTCTCGTCGAGGGCCACCGGGTCGAGGTCGGCCGCGGCGTCGGCGGGATCGGAGTCTCCTGGGACGGCGTCCTGCGCGCGACGCTCGTCGTCAGGGACACCGTCAAGCCGACGAGCGCCGAGGCGATCCGCGAGCTGCGCGCGCTCGGGCTGACCCCCGTGCTGCTCACCGGCGACGCCCGCGAGACCGCCGAGCGGATCGCGGCCGAAGTCGGGATCGAGCGCGTGCTCGCCGAGGTCTACCCGGACGACAAGGTCGCGGAGATCCGCCGCCTGCAGGCCGAGGGCGAGGTCGTCGCGATGGTCGGCGACGGCGTCAACGACGCGCCGGCGCTCGCGCAGGCCGACCTCGGGCTCGCGATCGGGACCGGCACGGACGTCGCGATCGAGGCCTCGGACCTGACCCTCGTCTCCGGCGACCTCCGGGCCGCGGTCGACGCGATCCGGCTCGCCCGGCGGACGCTGCGCACGATCAAGGGAAATCTCTTCTGGGCGTTCGGCTACAACGTCGCCGCGATCCCGCTCGCCGTCGTCGGGCTGCTCAACCCGATCATCGCCTCGGGCGCGATGGCGTTCTCGAGCGTTTTCGTGGTCACCAACTCGCTTCGCTTGAGGCGATTCAGAAGTGTGCGGACATGACGGTGTCGAGCGGCTACGACAGCGGAGCGCTGGGCAAGCGCCTCCGCCGGATCGAGGGCCAGGTGCGCGGGATCGAGAAGATGGTCGAGGAGGAGCGCTACTGCATCGACATCCTGACGCAGATCGGCGCGGCGATGACCGCCCTCGAGAACGTCGGCCTGAAAGTCCTCGACGATCACGTCAACCACTGCGTGGCCGATGCGATCGCGAGCGGCGACGAGGCTCAGGCGCGCGCGAAGACGGACGAGTTGCTCGCGGCCGTGCAGCGCTTCGCGAAGACCCGCTGAGCGCGAGTCAGAGTCGCGCGGAGATGCGGGCGACGAGCGCAGGCGCAACGGCCTGCGCGACCGCGAAGACGCGGTACCAGCGAGGCACATAGACCTCGCGTTTGCCGCCTTCGACCGCATCGACAAGGCGGGCCGCGACGAGTTCCGGCCCTACGACCAGCCGGTAGAGCCGCTCGCCGAGGCGGGCTCGTTGCGGAAAGCCCTCCGTCTCGACGAAGCCGGGGAGAATCGTGTGCACCACGACCCCACGTGCCCCCAGCGTGCCGCCGACCGCCCGCGAGAACGCGAGCTGGGCGTGCTTCGACGCCGCGTACGGCCCCGAGGCCGCCAGGGCGACGGTTCCCGCAACCGAAACGACGTTCGCGATGTGGGAGCCGGAGCCCAGTCCAGCGAGGAAGGCGCGCGAGCACCAGACGCCGCCGAGGTAGTTCGTCGCCAGCACCGACTCGATGAGCTCCGGTTCGAGCGTGAGGAAGTCGCCGCGCCCCGGGATACCGGCGTTGTTGACGAGCAGCGCGACCTTCGGGTGACGTTCGAGCACCGTCGCGGCGACGTGCTCGACCTGCGCGCGGTCCGCGACGTCGCAGACTTCGAACTCGGCGCCGAGCTCGGTGGCCAGCGGCTCCAGCCGGTCGCGGCCTCGCGCCAGGAGGACGCACTTCCATCCCCGCCGGGTCAACTCGCGTGCAGTGGCGGCGCCGATCCCACTCGACGCACCGGTGACGACCGCGATTTTGCTCAGCGGCAGACGCGGACGACGAGCCGCGACTCGGCCTTGCGGCCCTTTGCGTCGGTCACGATTGCGCGCAGAGTGTGGCGTCCCTTCGCGGCTTTGCCGTTCTTCCACGTCGCCGTATAGAGCCCGGCGCCGCCCGCACGGCCCTTCGCGATCGCTTTCCGGCCGTCCAGGAAACGCACCGACGCGACCTTCGTGGTCGAGCCGGCGAGGACGACGAGCGAGGTCGTGCGCGGCGCACAGGCACCGGCGTCCGGGGCGATCCACGTGACGGTCGGCCCGTTCACGACCCGAACCCGGCCGCGCGCGAACGCCGTATTCGGCAGGAGCTCGTCGCCGACGGAGTCCACGTTCTTCGCCTCCTGGAAGTCCGCGGCCTGCGCAGTGACGAACGGCCGGCCGGCCTTGAGGGCGGGTGCCGTGCTCGGGATCGGATAGAGGGCGATCCCCGAGATCGGGTCGTAGACGGCCGCCCCGATGAGGACGCGGCCGTACTGGATCACGAGCGAGTACGGATCGACGCCGGCACCGCGGTCGACCACCTGAAGCGCGATCGTCGGGCGGCCGGCGGAGACGCGGGAGGTCAGCAGCCCGAGGAGGGGTGGATCGACGTCGTTCACCCAAGCACGAAGAACGTAGGCACCCGCGAGCGAGCGGCCGGTGAACTCGTCGCGGCCGGAGTCGACCGAGACGTAGTAGCTCTTCGTCCGCGGGAAAACGGTGCCGCCCGCGCCGATGTCGAGCGGGTAGTCGATCGTCAGGTTGTTCACGTTCACGGGCGTGCCCGCGTAGCCCTGGACGTCGTTCTCGTCGGGTGAGCCGAGCACCCAGGGATGGATCAGCGAGCCCGGGGTGGAGCTGATCACGGCGGCGCCGAGGTTGACCGCGGGCTCGTCGATCCGGATCCGGTAGACCGTCTCGGCCCCGTCCTCGCTCACGGGCGGCGCCGCGTAGTTGGGGGCCGGCCCGAAGGCGGCGTTCGGATACTTGTAGACCGAGGCGCGCGAGATTCCCTTCCGGGTGTCGCCCGACTGGATGAACCGAAGCGGCACGATCGGGGCGGACTCGAGCCCGGGACGTGTGACGAGGAGCGCGTACGGCACCTTCCGCACGTCCTCGCCGCGCCGGAGGAGGATGAAGCCGTACGCCTCGCCTGCCGTCGCGTCTCCCGCAGCGCGGGCGGTCACGGGCACGAGCACCTCGCCGCCCGGCGCGATCGTGATCGAACCGGGGACGTCGAGCGTGAACCCGCTCGGGGTCGACTGCGGCTTCAGCTCGACCGACCAGGTGCCGGCACCGGCGCCCGCATCCGAGATCGAAAGGAGGAGCGGTCGAGCCGCGCCACCGCGATTGACGTTCAGATCGCCGAAGGAGAGGGAGACGGGGTCGGTGAAGAGCTTCGGGTCGTTGGCTGCGACGAGGTCAGCGAGCCCGCCGCCGGAGAGCAGCACCGGCGCCTCGACGGTACGTGCGGTATCGGCCCAGGCGGCGCCGGCGGTCGAGACGAGCGCCGACTTGACCTGGCGCGGCGACCAGTTCGGGTGCCGTTGGAGCAGGAGCGCCACGCCGCCCGCTATGTGCGGGGCGGCCATGCTCGTGCCGTCGAAGACCGCGAACGGGCCGCCCGCGAGCGGCAGCGTCGCGGAGAGGACTGCCCCGCCGGGCGCGCCGACGTCCGGCTTGAGCAAGTGTCCGAATGCGGTCAGGCCGGCGGACGAGAAGCTCGTGACGACCCCGCTCCGACCGGTCGCGATCTCCTCGGGGTCGTTTCCGATCCGGACGAGCGCTCGACCCGCCTGGCCGGCGAGGTAGGCGCGGAGCTGGACGCCGTCGACGTCGGCGATCATTCCGGCCGGGATCGGGAGCAGGATCGGGATCGTGTTCGCCTCGCCGGGCCGGTTGTCCACCGTGACCATTCCGATCCCGCCTGCCGCGCGGATTCGCGCTGCCTTCACCGCGAAGGTGCACTCACCACGCGAGACGAGCGCGATCGCGCCCGTGAGCGAGCCGGCGGGAAGCGGCGAGCGGCCGCCGTTCAGGTTCCCCTCGGGGCCGCAGAGGTTCCGCGGGGTCGGGACGCCGGAGACCGAGACGATCGTGCCCACGTCCACGAGCAATTGGTCGCGCGCCCCGAAGACCTCGGGTGCCGGCGAGCCACCGCCGGGCGTGAACGGAATCCGCGTCACCGCGCCGGGGGCGCCGGGCGACCGCACGGAGAGCGCCGGTGCGAAGACGTGCGAGTTCGAGAGCGCCGCAACCGAGATCGCATCCGGCGCAGTGCCGGGAGAGCCCGCAGATCCGAGCCCGTACTGGTCGCGGTCGTTTCCGGCTGAGATCACGGGCACGACTCCGGCTGCGGCGACGTTGCGAACGGCTTCGATCAGCGCGTCGCTCGCCGGGTCGGTCTGGGGGCCGCCGCCCGAGAAGTTGATCACGTCCATCCCGTCACGCACGGCCGACTCGAAGGCAGCGACGATCTCGGGCGTGTTCCCGACGTGACCGGCGAACGTGGGGACGTTGAAGACGCGGTAGTTGCCGACCTGGGCGCGCGGCGCGACCCCGGAGAGCCCCGTCGTGACGGGATGATCCCGACCGGCTGGAGCCGTGGTGCCCGAGTTCCCGGCCGCGATCCCGGCGACGTGCGTGCCGTGGAAGGACGCCTTGGGATCGACGGCGAGCCGGCTGCTGTCGTCTGCGCCCGTGCCGACGAAGGAGCGGGCGACGATCACCTTGGCGGTCGTCCACTTCGTCCCGCCCTTCGGGAAGCCGGCCGGATACGCGAAGCCCGCGGGGTCGAAGAAGCGGTTGTTGGGATCGATTCCGTCGTCGACGACCGCGATCTTGATCCCCTCGCCGCTGCCACCGCCTGCCGCGGCGAGCGCGGCGGCGCCGATCACGCCGGGCCCGCGGTTGAGCGCCAGGGTGTAGCGGAGGCTCGGATAGAGCTTGCGCGCGAACCCGAGCCGGGCGAGGTCGGCCAGCTTCTTCGCGGGCAGCTCGACCGCCATCCCGTTCAGCAGGAGGGTGTAGTGGCGCCCGACCGTCGCGGAGGGGATCTCGCGGCGGAGAACGGCTTTCGCCCGCTGCTGGGCGGCCGCGAGCCGGGCGACGTAGGCCTTCGAAGGCGCGCTCGAGGCATCGAGCCTCCGGGTCGCCGAGCGCCCGGCGAGGGAGCGCGAGTACGAGGCGAGGGCGGGCTCCGCGAGGGTGACGATCACGGTGACGCGGCCCTTCCGGTGCGCGGCCGGGATCGTGATCGTGCCGGCCCGCACTCTCGGATGGTCGATCTCGCCGCCGCGACGCTGGATCGGCTGGAAAGCGGCAGCGGCGGACGTGGCCATCAGAAGCGCCGCACCGAGGGAGAAAAGCGCAACGAAGCGGCGCACGAACGGCACAGTAGCCAAGGATTCCCGGGGCTGCCGTAGACTCGCCCGGTGTCCAGATTCGCCGGGAAGCGCGCCCTCGTCCTCGGGGTCGCGAACAAGCGCTCGATCGCCTGGGCGATCGCACGCCGCCTCGCCGAGGAGGGCGCCGAGCTCGCGTTCACCTTTCAGGGCGAGCGGATCGAGAGCTCCGTCCGCGATCTCGCCGCGACCGTCGACTCGAAACTCGTGACGGCCTGCGACGTGCGCTCCGACGATGACGTCGAGCGCGTCTTCCGCGAGGTCGGCGAGCTCTGGGACGGCGAGCTCGACCTGCTCGTCCACTCCGTCGCATTCGCCGCTGCGGAGGACCTCGAGGGCCGCTTCACCGACACTCCCCGTGACCGTTTCTGGATGGCCGTGGACATCAGCGCCTACTCGCTCGTCGCGACCGCGCGGGCCGCGGAGCCGCTGATGGAGAAGGCCGGCGGCGGCGCCGTCGTGACGATGACCTACCTCGGGGGCGAGCGGGCGGTGCCGCATTACAACGTGATGGGCGTGGCGAAGGCGACGCTCGACGCCTCCGTGAAGTACCTGGCCTGGGACCTCGGCGAGAAGTCGATCCGGGTCAACGCCGTCTCGGCCGGCCCCGTCCGGACGCTCGCCGCGCGCTCGATCTCCGGCTTCACCGAGATGGAGCGGATGTTCGAGGAGCGGGCTCCGCTCCGCCGGCACATCGACGCCGACGACGTCGCCGCCGCGTCCGCGTACCTGCTCTCGGAGGACGCGAAGAACGTCACCGGGACGACGCTCTACGTCGACGCCGGCTACCACTCGATGGGGATGTAAGTGGCCTCTGAGGAGACGAAGAAGGAGCAGCTCGAACGCGAGCACTCCGAGCTCCTCGAGGAGCTTCGCTCGCTGATCCCGGGCGCCGAGGTGCTCTTCGGCTTCCTGCTCGCGATCCGGTTCACGGAGACGTTCGACAAGCTGACGCTCGTCCAGGAGCGCGTCTACTACGGGACGCTCCTCAGCACCGCGTTCGCACTCGTGATGTTGCTCGCGCCGGCCGCCTTCCACCGGATCCGCTTCCGCGAGGGCGACAAGGAAGTGCTGCTCCGGAAGGGGAATCGCGAGGCGATCGCGGGCACGGCCGGGATCGCGCTCGCCGTCACCGGCGTCCTCTTTCTCTCGTCACCGACCTGATCTTCAGCATCCCGTGGGCGTTCGGCATCGCAGGCGGGTTCTTCGCCCTGATCGCGTGGCGCTGGTGGCTGATCGCGCTCTACCGCAAGGCCAAGGACGCGTAGACGGCGACCGCACCGTCCCGCTCGAGAAGCCTCCAGCCCCCGCGCACGAGCGCGCGCTCGGCCCGGTCTGCGCAGTCGGCGCCGAAGTAGCCGCTCTGCTCGTAGAGCCCTCGGTGGACGGCGACGAAGCGGATTCCCGCGGGTACCGCGCCGCGGCCGCACGAGAGCGGCCGGAACCGCCGCGCCAGCCGGTCGGCCTCCGGCGGGCCAACCGTCGAATACCCCTGCGGCCGCTCGCGCGGTGACTCCATCGCGTAGGCGAGGTAGACGCTCCCGTAGTGGGTGTCCGGCCGGAAGACCGGGAGCTCGAAGAGCCTGCCGTCCTCCCGGATCGCCGCGTAGGCGCGGTTGCCCTCGTCAGCGTCGACGGACGCGAAGAGCGGCACCCGCAGGTCGAGCGCGAGCGCCACCAGGACGAGCGCGACGAGCGGCGTCGACCGGATCCGTGCGACCGCGTAGGCGGCGAGCCCGGCGAGTGCGAGGCAGGCGACGGGCATCACCCGCTCCGGCACCCGCGGATAGTGGAGGGGCGGGAACACGTGCCAGAGCGGTGCGTAGAGCGGCGTCGTCGTCCCGAGCGCGAGCACGATCGGAACGAGCGCTGCGAGTCCGAGCGTGAGCGCGAGCCCTCGCCGGCTGCGCCAGAGCGAGGCGAGCCCCGCGAGCGCGAGGAGCGGTAGGAGCCAGCCGAGGAAGACGAAGCGCTCGACCCCGCCGTCGAGCGTGCGGTCGACGAGGTCGCTCCAGGAGGCCGAGTAGCGGTCGACGGACGCGAGCGAGCGACCGCCGCCCGCGATCGAGCCCTCGATCACGACGCGCTGGACGAGCAGCCCGGCGAGGAGGGCGGGAACCGCGAGCAGGAGTGCCCGACGCCCGGTTCCCCGGATCCACGCATACGCGACGACGAGCGGGATGGCGCCCAGCGCGAGGTGTGTCTGGCCCGAGAGCGGGATCGCGGCCAGCGCGATCGCCGCCGCAACGAGGCGGCGTCGCTCCACGAGGAGAAGGCTCAGCGGGAGGAGGAGCGAGATCGGGCCGAGCAGGTGCCCGGTGCTCTGCGCCGCTCGATAGGGCGCGAGGGCGAAGGCGAAGCCACCCACGAGCGCGGCGCCTCGCGGCAGGCCGAGCTCGCGCAGCCACCACGTCGTCAGGGCTCCAGCGCCGACGAACGTAAGCAGAAGGAAGAGGTTGTAGGCGGTGACGGCGCCGAAGATCGCGTGCAAAGGCCAGTACGGAAGTCCGAAGAGCCAGCCCTGGAGATTGATCGCACGCTCGGCCTCCGGCTGGAACGAGTACGGGTCGAGCCAGGGAGCGCCGCCGCGGCCGAGTTGGTGGCCGGGCAGCCAGAGCGCCCACCCGAGCTGGAGGTGATCTCCGGCCGCCGCCTCGCCGTAGCCCTGGCTCGGGCGGGCGAGGTAGCCCTCGCTCGTCCCGCGAACGGCCGGCCAGGTCGCGAGCGTGGCCGCCGCGATCCCGACCGAGACCGTGAGCGCTACGAAGCCCGGACGGCCGCGAGCAGCGCGTCGAAGTCCGGCCCCTCGGAGTCCCCGTACCGCCACGTCCCGCGCACCGTACCGTCCACGCCGACGAGGATCGCCGCCCGCTCGGGCACGTTCTTCAGTCCGTGCCAGTCGCGGGCGACGCCGAACCGCTGGGCCAGCTCGCCGTTCCAGTCGGAGAGGAGCGGGGTCTCGATCCCGACCGCCTCCTTCCAGGCGCGGTGCGAGTAGGGCGAGTCGCGCGAGACCCCGTAGACGGTCGCGCCGGCGGCGGCGAACTCCCCGGCCCTGGCACGCAGGGCCCGGAACTCGCTCGTTCAGGTCGGCGACCAGTCGAAGAGATAGAAGAGGAGGAGGACGGGGCCGTCGGCGACGAGCTCCTCCAGCTCGACCCGCGCGAGCGTCTCCGTCCAGACCACGGCGCGAGCCTACTGCGCGAGCGCGACCACGGCGCTCGCGTAACGCCGGGCCGCCGCGTCGGGAAGCTCGCCCGCCGGGAGCTCGACGTCGAACGAGGTCTGGCCGATCCCGTTTTGCCAGCGAGAGGCCGACCCGGGCGGCCAGGGGATCGAGCGGTAGGGCGCCCTCGCGAGCGCCGCGTAGCGCCGTGCGGCCGCGCGGCTCGTGCCCCACGCCCGAACGACCGCCTCCGGCTGGTGGAACCAGATCGTCACGTTCGGCTTCAGGCGGAGGATCAGCTTCCGGGCAACCCGCGTCTCGCGCTGGGTCGCGGCGAGGAAGTCGCGGTTCAGATCTATGCCGTGCGCGTTCCCACGCAGGCCGTGCTCTAGCCCGTCCGGATTCAGGTTCTGGACAACCCACAGGTCGAGGTCGATCGGCCGGCTGAGGCTGACGAGCCGCTGCGACACGGCGGTCCCTGCGCACTCGTTCCCGTGGATGCAGCCGACGATGAGCAGCCGGCGCGGCGAGCGCGGGTTGCCGATCCGCCAGGCGCGGATCGGCCGGCCTTCGTACGAGCGGCCGAGCAGCCGGACGCTGTGGACGTTCCCGACCTCGTTTGCGCGCGGGGTCAGCCTGACGCTCTCGACGATCGCGCGCGCCTCTTCTACCCGCGCCGGCGAGGCGCCGCGACCGACGGGGATCAGCGCCTGGAAGGAGTGCCCGCCGCGGCAGAAGGCGATGCTGTAGCCGTCCGTGAAGCCCTCGAAGCTGGTGCGCGACCCGAGCCGGATCGGGCTGCCCTCCCGGATTGCGCCGCGCGAGCAGGGAAAGCGGCCGGAGTCCAGGATGATCACGCGCACCTGGCCGGGCGGCGGCTGCCCGAGCCGGTCGAAGCGCGCGCCGGAGTACGTAAGGACGTTCGTCGTTCCGTTCTCGGGCTCTTGGCGCGCGATCCAGCCGGACGGCACGTCCACGGCGTGGCCGTAGACCCGGTTCTCGAACACGCGCGCATCGCCGGCCATCGAGCCGAGGGCGACCGCCGCGACGAGGATCAGCCCGCGCAGCACCAGCGGCCGATCCTCGGGAGCTGCGTCACGGCAGCCGCACGTGCAGGTGGTTGTCGTGGTGGGCCAACCGCTGAACGATCCGCGGGTTGCCGTGCAGCCCGGTCGCGGGTCCGACGAAGACGAGCCTGGCGCCGGCGGCGACGAAGCGGTCGACGAGGTCTTGCGAGAGCGCGCGGTCGATCTCGCCGACGCGCTCAGGCGGGCGGAGCCGGCGGTCGAGCCGCGGGTAGTAGAGGTCGACATCGAGCCCGTTCTGGTGAGACGCGTGCCCGGGGAGCCCGTAGCGGGCGCCGAAGTCGCCGCCGCCCGGCCGACTGAGGTCGCCGATGCCGACGCGGGGGGCGTCGGGGTGCGCGGCGGCGTACTCGTCGAGCACCCGGACGAGCATTCGCACGAGTCGGTCGCTGCCGACGCGCCGCCAGGCCCGGTTCGGCGAGAGGCGGAGGACGGGATCCCAGGTGAAGAACGTCCGTCCCCTCGCCGGCAGCGCGACGCCGCGCGCGAGCTGCCCCGCCCAGGGCAGGCCGAGCGCGCGCGAGCGGTGCCAGCGGATGGCCGGAAACCGCTCGACCGCCGCTCGCTCAGGCGTCGGCGCCGGCGCCGGCGCCGGGAGCGCGTATCGGTCGTGCACGATCGGCGGCGGCGCGCTCGACTTCGGCCGCAGCTCGGGCGACGTCGAGTTCCCGAACGCGACCGCCACGAGGATTCCGAGGAGCGCGACGAGCGCGAGCTTCACGCGACCAAGCCTAGCGACGGCAGCACCAGCGATCCGTGACGAAGAGGAGCGGGGGGCGGCCGTCCGGCCGCGGGAACTGGGCCTCGATGTCCTCCACGGCGATCGCGTAGCGGGTCGAGCGGTTGACGAAGAGCCAGCGGTCGGCCGACCGCCAGGCAACGAGCAGGTGGCGTCCGTCCGGTGACCAGGCGAGCTCGCCGAAGTCGCCGCGGCCGGCGAAGAGCTCGCGGCTTGGCCCTCGGCGGTCCGCATCGAGGACACGCAGCACGGCGCGAGTCGAGGCGGTCACGGTTCCCGGGGAGCGGAGGAGCACGCCGATGGTCCGCCTGGACGGGGCGAACGACGCGGAGACAACCTCAAGCGCGACGGGGATCCGTACGCGCCTGACGAGCCGCCCGCGCTCGTCGAGGATGCGTAGCTCGGAGCCGAAGGCGATCAGCACGCGCCTCCCGTCTGCCGACCAGGAGAGAGCCCGGGGTGCAAAGGCCGGCAGGCGGATCCGCCAGACGATGCGCCTGCTGTCGACCCGCTGCAGCCGGAGCTCGCCGTCCACGAGATAGAGGAGCTCATGCTGCGATCCGGGGCGCCACGCCAGCGGGCCAAGGTCGCAACACGGCGCAAGGAGGCGATCCCCCGTTCCGTCCCCGTCGACGACCCGCAGGCCTGAGCGCGCGGTGTAGGCGATCCGCGTGTCGGCTCTGGTTCCACCCCATGCGACGAGCCCCACGTTCCGCCTTGCCAGGGACCAGCGCTCCTCGCCGTCGGGTGTCAGCGCGAGCAAAGCGTTCTTCCGGGTGGCGACGACGAACCTGCCGTAGGGCGACCAGCGCGCGTCCTGGTAGTCGCCGAGACGGCGGCGTGATCCGTCGCTCTCGACAGCCCAGACGCCGCCACCCTCGGCCGAAACCACGAGCAGCCGGCTCGGGCCGGAGGAGGGAAGCGAGAAGAGGGAGCTCTCCACGCGCTCGACCCGCGTGGGAAGGACGGCATCCCGAACCTCGTCGAGCACGGCGCGGCCCGGCGGGCTGAGCAGGCCCGAGACCACTGCGAGCGCGGCCGCGACGGCTACAAGGAGTCTCCACGAGTGCCGTTTCGGCTCCGGCTGTCGCTCGCTGAAAGCCGATCGAATGAGCGCCCATGACCGCTCGCGCGCCTCGTGCTCGCCGGGGACATCGATCCGTTCGAGCTCCTTCCTCACACCGTCTCCCTGAGCGAGTCGAGGCCGCGCCGCAGACGCGAGTTGACGGTGCCGCGCGGGAGCCCGAGCAGCTCCGCGATCTCCCCAGGCGTGTACTCGAGCAGGTGGCGGAGGACGATCACGGCGCGGTGGTCGGGCGGCAGCTCCGCGAGCGCGGCGAGCAACGAGCCGTCGAGCGGGCCGCGCTCGTCCGGCGCGGCGACGGGGTCAGAGAGCTCCGCCTCGGCGCGCAACTGTCGCGCCCGCGACCAGTCGATCGCGCGGTTGACGACGATCCGGTGCAGCCAGGGCCCGAAAGGGCGCCGGCGATCGAACCGGTCGAGGCTGCGGACGGCGGCGAGGAAGGACTCCTGCGCGATGTCCTCAGCGGCCGCCGCATCGTGGACGACGAGATACGCCGCTCGGTAGGCCCGGGGCCAGTGCAGGCGAAAGAGCGCCTCGATCCCCGAGGCGGACCCTCGTTGCGCAGCGCGCACGGAGGCGCGCTCGTCGCGGGCGGCGGCCATCCGTTGACTTTACGGCCGCCGTGGCGCCGGAGGTCCCGGCTCACGGGCCTATGACGAAACAGGCATCGTGGGAGGAGCGCGCCACCCGGCGGCGCTCTACGAGCGCACCGCCCTCGCTGACGACGCAGAGCGTCCCCTGCGAGAGCGACGGCGTCAGGATCATCCCCCCGCCCTGCTGGACGTTGTAGGAGCCGGCCGGCAGCGGTGTCGAACGGAGCACGCGGCCGTCGCTCAGGCGGTGCACGCGCAGGATCGCGTCGTCTCCGCTCGTCACGAACGCGCGCCCACCGACGAAGCTGACGTGTTGCGGCGGCGCGTCCGCGGCGAACGTGCGCACCAGGCCGGCGCGCGCGTCGTACACGGCAACGCGCCCGCGATCACCCGAGGTGACCCAGACCGCGCGGCCGTTCGGCGTGAAGCCGACGTCGTGGGCGAGGAAGGGCGGGCGGAACGAGGTGACGAGTCGCGGTCGCAGCGGCTCGTCGAGCGCAACGATCGCGATCCGCGCCGCTTTCGTGCCGAGCGAAACCCAGAGCCGGCTGCCGCTCGGCGAGAGCGAAAGATGGCGGGCCGCGCCGCCGACGCGCAGCCGGGCGAGCGTCCGCCGCCGACGGACGTCGACGACGACGACCTCCTCTCGCGCTGAATCCGACACGTACGCGATCCGGCCATCGGCTCGCGCCGCCGTGTATCGCGGCGCCTCGAATACGCCTTCGATCTCCTCGACTCCGAGCGACGGGCCGTCCACGAGGGTCAGGCGCCCCGACGCCGTGTGCGCGACGATCGCGGCTCTCCCCGCGAGGCTCTCGATGCTGCGCGGGTCTGCGAGTGTCGCGACTCGCCGCAGCACGCGACCGGTGGTGAGGTCGACGGCGACCACCGCTGCCTCGAGGTCGGCGGTGACGAGCGCGAGCGGCGTCCCACCTCGGCGCGCGCCGAGCGCGGGGGCAGCGCCGAGGACGAGCGGTGCGGCCACAGTGAGGAGGAAGCGACGTCGGTCCACATCTCCACTACGTCGCGCGTGGCGCCGGAGGTCCAGGGACCTTTCGCGGCCCGGGCGGTGTAGAGGAGGTGAGATTCCCACGAAGGAGGTCGAGATGCTCAGGTCCGCCGCCGCGCTCGCGTTTTCGTCGCTCTTGCTCGTCGCCGGTTCGGCAGCCGCCGGCGGCGGCCCTGCGCCCGGCTCGGTCACGGGCTGGGACGGCGTCATGGCACCTGGAGGGACGCTCCGTTACGTCGCCATGCCCACAGGGAGCACGACACTCGTGGCCGCCGTCTCGACTCGCACCGGACGCATCGAGCGCTACGCGTCCGTCCGCGGAACCTACGGCGTCCCGCTCGTTGCCTACGACGGCTCGGCGGGCGGGATCTCGCATGACGGTCGCACGCTCGTGCTCACTAGCTTCACCGGCGCGCCCGGCCCCGGCGCCGTCACCCGCTTCGCGATTCTGAGCACGAAGCGGCTGAAGCGCGAGCGGATTCTCACGCTCAGGGGCTCCTGGTCGTTCGACGCGCTCTCACCGGACGGGCGCCTGCTCTACGCGGTCGAGTACCTCTCGAACACGCGGTATCGCGTGCGCGCCATCGAGGTCGAGCGCGGTCGCGTGCTTGCCGGCTCGCTCGCCGATTCGCGTGCGGTGAAGGGCGAGATGAGCGGCCTACCGATGACGCGAGCGACGAGTCGAGACGGGGGTTGGGCGTACACGCTCTACGCGAAACCCGACGGCACTGCCTTCGTGCACGCGCTTGACACGCGCCATCGGAAAGCCGTGTGTGTCGACCTGCCGTGGCGTCGCGTCCAGCAGGCGCTCGGCAGCGTCAAGATGTCGGTGAGCCCCGACGGCCGCTCGCTCCTCCTCACCCAGGGGGTGGTCAAGCTGGCGTTGATCGACGCACGCGCGTTTACGGTCCGCGCTTTCAGCCGTCCGGTGACACCGTAGATCAGGCGGCCCCGGGAACTGCCTCGGTCGCCTTGGCGATCTCCTCGACGACCTCGACGATGTCGCGGTTCGCGTTGAAGACGCGCAGCTGGCGGTCGGAGCCGTTGCCGCGGCCGAGGATCTCTCCGATCCCCTCGAGCTCGCGGTCGGAGCCGAGCTCCTTCGCGTGCGGCTCGATCTCCTTCAGCGTCCGCCGGATGATCTGCGCGACCGGGACGCGGTTCCGGCGCCCGGCACCGAGATCCATCACGGGCGCCTCGAGCCCGTAACGGGCGGCGAGCCACTTGTTCTCGGTCGTCAGGATCCGGTGGTGGGTGGGGATCTCCTCGCCGCGCTCGAAGCGCTCGCAGAGAGATTTGACGAGCGCCTGGCAGTAGGCGGCGAGTGCGGTCGCGTCCTCGACGCGGGTGACCGCATCGCAGATCCGGATCTCGACGGTGCCGAGTCGCGGGTGCAGGCGGATGTCCCACCAGATGTGCGTGTAGTCGGCGATGCAACCCGTCCGTTCGAGCTCGCCGACGACCTCCGCGTAGTCGGCGTAGTCCTTGAACCGCGGCGGCGGCCCCGAGCGCGGGAACGCGGCGAAGACCATCTGCCGGCTCGAGGAGAGGCCCGTCGGCTCGCCGCGCCAGAAGGGCGAGCTCGCCGAAAGAGCGAGCAGCGGGCCGAGCTGGGGGAGGAGCCCGTTCACGACCTGGATCGCCTTCTCGGGTTCGTCGATCGCGACGTGGATGTGCATTCCGAAGATCAACTCGCGCCGGGCGATGTACTGCAGCTGATCGACGAGGTTCCGGTAGCGGTCGCGGGCGGTGATCCGCTGGCGCTCGAAGAGCGAGAACGGATGGGTCCCGGCCGATCCGACGCGCAGCCCTTTCTCCCGCGCCACCTCGGTCACGTACGCGCGCAGCTTCAGGAGCTCGTGCTGGACGTCGCCGGCGGTGCGGCAGACGGGTGTCGCGATCTCGAGCACCGACTGCATCAGCTCCGCGTTGATCCGCGGCTCGAGCTCGTGGCCGCTGATCGCCTGGAGCACGGTGTCGATGTGCTGGACGAGGTCGAAGGTCTCGCCGTCGAGGAGCATGTACTCCTCCTCGACCCCGAGCGTGTACGGATCGGACTGGCCGAAGGTGTGGTCGAGGACGCTGCCCCCGTAGGCGGCGCTCTGGCCTGTGATCGTGCTCGGGTAGACCTGCTTCATGACGGTAGAACGGCCTCCGCCTCGATCTCGACACGCCAGCGCGGGTCGAGCAGCGCCTTGACGACGATCGCGGTCGAGGCCGGGCGGATCGCGGAGAAGACCTCGCCGTGCGCGCGGGCGACCGACTCGTAGTCGTCGGTGTCCGTGAGGAAGATCCTCGTCCGGACCACGTCGTCGAAGCGCGCGCCGGCCTCGCCGAGCGCGCCGCCGATGATCTCGAGGCAGAGCCGGGCCTGCTCGTACGGATCGGTGGGCGGCTCGCCCTCGCGCGGGATCGGCGCCGTGCCCGAGACGTGCACGCAGGATCCGGCGACGATCGCCCGCGAATAGCCGAGGATCGGCTCGTAGGGCGAGTGCCCTGGAATCAGGCGGCGTTCCACGGTCCGTAGTATCGCGCTCAGCGTTTCCTCAGCGCCTCCTGGTCAGATCGTGACGTCAACGATCGAGGGAGGGAGGGCAATGAAGAAGGCACTGCTCGTCGTCACCGTCGTCGCCGTCAGCTGGGCGGGGAACGCCAGCGCCGACGTCCGCCAGAACGACGTCCGCGCCAACGACGTCCGCGCGAACGACGTCCGCCAGGGGGTTGCGCCGAATCCGTGGAAGGGGGTCTCGGTCGCGCCGAACCCCTGGAAGCGCACGGACGTCCGCCAGGCGAAGCTCCGCCCGAACCCGTGGAAGGACATCTTTCGGGCGGGCTGGACGTCCTGACTAAGGAGCAGGCGCGTCCACGGGGCTAGGCTTCCGGCCCCGTGGACGCGCTCGCGCTCATCGACACCTGGTCGGCCGATCACGCCGCTGCTGCGTGCCTTCGGCCCGGCGAGGTCTTCGGCGAGCGCGGGCCACGCGAGCACGTCTTCCGCTGGGC
>DATLXM010000005.1:0-17291 GCA_035575835.1 Gaiellaceae bacterium | reverse complement strand
CGGAGCTTGACCTTCTGGCCGGCGAGCCCGACGTTGAACTCGGTCAGCGAGCCGCGGATCGTCACGACCCCGGTGCGCTGGTTCACGACGGCCGAGAGGGAGAGCTGGCTCGGCAGCCGGACGCTGGAGCGCGCCTCGACGGTGCCGGCCGCGTTGACGGTGCCTCCGCCCGAAACGTACGGCGTGAAGATCCCGCGGAAGACGTTCTCTCCGCGCGCGGTCGGGTTGTTGAAGACGTTCTTGACGGAGAACTGCGCGAAGATCAGCTTCGCACCGAAGGTGGCGCCGCCCATCGCCGGAGGCACGTCCGGCGAGGGCAGGCAGATCTGCATCTTGAACTTCGCGAACGCGACCTCGGGGCCCTCCTCGATCGTGTCGAGGTAGACCGGCACGTTCAGGGTCTGGCCGGCCGCCGTCAGGACGAGGTTCCAGACCGCGTCGTGGACGCCCGGTGAGCAGAGGTTGTTCACCGACGCCGGGGCGCTCGGGTCGGCCGAGATCACGTTGCCGGTCAGCGGCAGGAGCGCGCCGCCGAGGGCCTTCGCGATCACCTGGGCGCTGACCGGGCCGAGGTTCGTGCCCGGGGCCTTGTCCAGGATCCCGCCGTAGCCCTGCGGGACGTAGAGCGTCACCTTGGCGGTCGCGTCGTCGTCACGCGGGACGCTGACGCGGAAGGTCATCCCGTTCCCGCCGCCGCCGCTCAGCTGCTGACTGTCGGCGCGGACGACGAAGGTTGGCTTGTAGGCCGCCATCGCGTTGCTCGCACCGGCGAGCACGACTGTCGCGACGAGCGCGAGCAGTGTGAAGCGAATCTTCTTGGTCATCGATGTCTCCCCATGGAAAGGTTGCTTCCGTTGTGACCCGTGTTCCCGGCAGCGCCGGGGTCGGAAACCCCCGCACGTGTAAAGAAAGCGGCACACGGGCTCGCTCTGTTGCCAGGCTAGACGAAGACGCTAGCCGCGCGCGTCGAGCAGGGCGCTCGACTTGACCCACTGCCGGTTGTCGTACCGGTACAGGTAGACCCCCGAGAGCGGGAAGTAACGGGTCTTCGAAGTCCGAACCGCGATCCCGGGAAGCAGGAAGGGGTTGGCGCGCTGGTCGAGGCTCTGCGCGGCCCGGAGCAGGCTCGCGCGGGTGAGGTTCTTCCCGGCCTTGCGCAGGGTTTCCGTCATCGTCCAGGCGACCGTCATCCCGTACCAGTTGTAGACGTCGGTCTGGCGGCCCTTGGGGTTGTAGCGGCGCATGATGGAGCGGTAGAGCTTCGTCGCGTGGTCCTTCGCCCAGATCGGGTCGTTCGGGTTCTTGACGAAGGCGATCGAGAGCGCGCCCTTCGTCAGTTCGGGCGCGTTCGCGCGGATGATCTCCATGATCGAGGGCTCGATCGAGACCGAGGCGATGTAGACGCGCGGCTTCCAGGCCAGCTTCTGAGCGGCGACGAGCGCCTGGATCGCGAACTTCGGCGTCGCGAAGACCATGTAGGTGTTTGCGCCGGAGGCCTTCAGCTTCGCGACCTGCGTCGAGACGTCCGAGTCCGTGTACTCGTAGCTCTCCCTGGCGACGACCGTCGGCCCCTTGCCTCGAATCCACCGTTCGAGCCCGCGCGTCATGTCGGTTCCGAGCTTGGTGTTCTCGTAGAGGACGGCGATCCTGGCGGTCCTCGCCGTCTTCGCGAGGTGGCGCCCGTAGACGGCGCCCTCGCCGAGGTAGCTCTGGAGGAAGCCCATCGTCCAGGGATAGCGCGCCGGCTGGGAGACGTTCGTGGAGCCGTCGCCCACGAAGAGCTGGGGAACCTTCTTCTGGTTCAGATAGGGCTGGATCGCCGCGTTCTGGTCGGTGCCGACGGAGTTGAAGATCGCGAAGACCCTGTCCTGCTCGACGAGCTTCCGGGTCAGCTGGACGGTCTGGGCAGGGTCGTAGCCGTCGTCGTAGTAGCGATAGGAGATCTTTCGCCCGTTTACGCCGCCCTTCGCGTTGACGTAGTCGAAGTACGCCTTCGCCCCCGGGGCGACCGAGCCGAACGCGGCGGCCTCGCCCGAGAGCGGGACGGTGCCGCCGAGGAGGATCGTCTTCGAGGTGACACCCGGGTCGGCCGTGGAGCCGGCGAGCGCAACCGGCGCGAGGAGGAGCGCCGCCAGGAGTGCGAGCCGCTTCACCCGGAGATCGGGGTTGCGAGCCGGGAGAGCGTGAGCGAGATCGGGCCGATCGTGGCCGACCCTGCGTCCCCGAAGCCGAGGTAGGCGAGCTGCCCCGCGGGTGAGGAGGGGCCGACGGTCACGCGTAGCCGCGTTCCCTTCGGCACCCGAACGACGTAGTTCGCGAGCTTGACCACGTTGACGCCCTGTCGAGGCTTCAGGGCGCCGTGGGTGACGACCGTGTTCCCGGCGAGCACGGTGACGACGAGGCGCGGGTAGCGGGCGAGCTTCGGCACGGTCACCCGGGCGGTGCCGCCGCCCCAGGTCTCGAGCCTGGCCCGAAGCGGCGCGGTGCTGCGGGACGCGAGCCCGTTGCCGCTGATCTTCGAGCTGCCGGGGAGCGCGAACGTCTGCTGCTTCGTGGCGGGCAGTCCCTGGAGCGAGACGCGCGCCGTCCCCGAGCCTTGCTTCGCCACCACGACCTTGGCGGACTCGACGCCGTTCGCGGTGCCCTTGAGGAATCGGTCGAACCAGGCGAGCCCCTGCGAGAGGACGTAGCCGACGTCTGGCCCGGGGAATGCGGACGGCGTGTGGCCGAAGGTTCCGAGGTAGAGCTTCTTCGGGCCGCGAAGGCGCGAGAACGCGTGCGAGGCCTGGGTCACGTCGAAGACGAAGTCGATTCGGCCTTGAAAGAGATAGACGGGTGTCGTCACCGAGCCGAGGCGACCGAGCGCCGATCGCTCCGTCGCGAGAGCGCGGATCGCGGGCGGATTCGTGCTCTGGACTGCCGCGTCGCGCAGACCTGCGATCAGCGGCGAGCGCGGGATCACCGACGAGGCGAGGCCGGCGACGATCCCGGAGCGGGCGACGTCCTGCGGCCAGAGCGCCTCGTAGAGCGACGTCCACGTCTCGACGACCTCGACTGCCGCGAGCGGCACCCCGGCGGCGAGCGCGTTCCAGATCTGACCGCCGCCATAGGAGATCCCCCAGGCGCCGACCTTGTCGAGCACTTCGGGGCGTCCGGCGAGCGCATCGCGGACGGCACGCAGATCGGCGACCTCGCGCGGCCCCGCGAGGGTGACGTCGCCGCCCGAGGCGCCGTGACCGCGGGCGTCGTAGGCGAGGACGGCATAGCCGCCGTTCGCGAAGAAGGTCGAGACCGCCTCGACCGAGGCGATGTTCCCCCCGAGCCCGTGCAGGACGAGCACGCCCGGCCAGCCGCCTGCGGGCGCCGTTCCGTCCGGCTCGTACAGCGAGTAGGCGAGCGAGACCCCGTCGTCCATCGTCAGCGTCCCGCTCTGCTTCGTGAAGGCGTCTGCCGGCCCGGCCGCCGCGAGGGCGACGAGCACGACGAGGAGAAGGCGACGAAGAGCGGGGGGAACCACCGGGGGAAGGTAGCCGACCTTTGCCACTCGTACAATCCCGCGATGGACGCGAGGCCGATCGGCGTGTTCGACTCCGGTGTGGGCGGCCTGACCGTCCTGCACGAGTGCCTGGTCACGCTCCCACACGAGGATTTCGTCTATCTCGGCGACCACGCGCGCCTTCCCTACGGCCCGCGGCCGCCCGAGGAGCTGCGCCGCTTCGCGCGCGAGATCGGCGGCTACCTGGAGGCGCAGGACGTGAAGCTCGTCGTCTGCGCGTGCAACTCCGCCTGGTCGGCGGCGCAGAGCGACCTGCAGACGGGCCTCGGCGTGCCGGTCGTCGGCGTCGTCGCACCCGAGGCGCACGCGGCGGTGCAGGCGACGCGCAACCGGCGGATCGGCCTACTCGCGACGGAAGCGACAGTCCGCTCAGGCCGCTACGCCGAGCTGGTCCACGCCCTCGACGCGGGGGTCGAGCTCGTCGCGGTGCCCTGTCCGCGGCTCGTTCCGCTGATCGAAGGCGACGATGCCTTCGGTGCCGACACGACCGAGGCAGTGCGGGAGGTGGCGGCGCCGCTGAAGGACGCCGGCGTCGACACCGTCATCCTCGGCTGCACCCATTACCCGCTGATTCGTCCGATCCTCCAGCGCGCGTTCGGCCGCGATGTCACGCTCGTCTTCTCGGCCGAGGAGACCGCCCGCGAAGTCGCCGAGACGCTTGCGCGGAAGCGGATCGAGAACGACCCGGGCCGCGAGGGCTCCTACCGCTTTCTGACCACCGGCGACCCGGACGCGTTCCGAGAGCTCGGCCGCCGCTTCCTGCAGCTCCCGATCGAGGAGGTCGAGCACGTGGAGATTTCGACGCTGGAGGCGGTGGCGTGATGCGCCACCAGGAGGGGGCGCGGGGGAACCGATCGGTTCCCCCGAAGGAGCGCGCCGTCGCGGAGCGGCGGCGGCAGCGAGAAGGGGGCCCGCGGGGGAAACAGGGTTTCCCCCGCGCGAGCGAGCAGAAGGCGAGTGAGGTGGCGTGAGGAACGACGGGCGTCATCGCGACGACGAACTGCGAAAGCTCGACCTGATCCCGGACTTCATCGAGCTCGCGAGCGGCTCGGTTCTCTACTCGCAGGGCAAGACGCGCGTGCTTTGCACGGCGACCGTCGAGGAGGGCGTACCCCGCTGGCTCCAGCGCTCGGGCCGCGGCTGGATGACCGCCGAGTACTCGATGCTCCCGGCCTCGACGGGGGAGCGGATGCAGCGCGAGGCGTCCCGTGGCAAGCAGGGCGGGCGGACCGTCGAGATCCAGCGCCTGATCGGACGGGCGCTCCGCTCGGTCTGCGACTTCAACGCGCTCGGCGAGCGCACGCTCTGGCTCGACTGCGACGTGATCCAGGCCGACGGGGGCACACGCTGCGCCTCGATCTCGGGGTCGTACGTGGCGGCCCGCCGCGCGCTCGACCGGCTGGGGCTCTCGAAGGCGCTCTCCGGCTCGGTCGCCGCCGTCTCGGTCGGGATCGTCGACGGGCGCGTCCTCCTCGACCTCGACTACTCCGAGGACTCGACCGCCGAGACGGACATGAACGTCGTCATGACCGGCGACGGCCGCCTCGTCGAAGTTCAGGCGACGGCCGAACGCGACCCCTTCTCGCGCGAGCTCCTGGACGAGCTGCTCGACATCGCGACGGGCGGAATCGAGACGATCGCGATCGCCCAGGAGGATGCGATCGCCGCACCCAGAGAGTGATGAAGCGGGCGCGGCTCGCCTCCGGGAACCCGCACAAGCTCGACGAGCTCCGGGCCGCCCTGCCCACGTGGGAGCTCGAGCTCCTGGACGCCGACGACTACCCGCCCGAGGACGGCGGTACCTACGTCGAGAACGCCCGGATCAAGGCGCGCCATGGCGGCGCGCGGGCGCCGGGCGAGTGGGTGATCGGCGAGGACTCGGGAATCGAGGCGACGGCGCTCGGGGGCGCGCCGGGAATCAACTCGGCGCGCTGGGCCGAGGACGGGGTCACGCGACTCCTCCACGAGCTCGACGGCAGCGAAGACCGACGCGCCCGCTACGTCTGCGAGCTCGTCTGCCTCACCCCGGGCGGAGAGCTGCGCGGGAGCGGGATCCTCGAGGGCACGATCGCGAACGACCGGAGCGGCGCCGAGGGCTTCGGCTACGACCCTGTCTTCGTGCCGCTGGGTGAGGAGCGAACCGTGGCCGAGCTCGGCGACGACTGGAAGCGGGCGCACAGCCATCGGGCCCGCGCCGCCGCCCAGCTCGACGCGGCCGCCTCGGCCTAGGCCAGGCCGGCGACGTCGTCCTCGCCGGCGCGTTGGCGGCCGAGCCACCAGTTGACCTCGGCGCCGAAGACGATCACGTTCGCCATCACGTAGAGCCAGACGAGCAGGAGCGCCGAGGCGCCGAGAGCCTGCACCGCGATCACCTCGGCCGAGAGGCGGACGAAGATCGGGAGCACCTGGAAGGTCACCTGGAGCAGGATCGCTCCGAGCACGGCGCCGGGCCAGACCTCGCGCAGGGTGAGAGGAGCGTTCGTCAGCCGCTCGTAGGCGGAGACGAGAAAGACGAAGACGGCGGCCGTCGAGACGAGCACCGAGAGCCCGTAGGCGACGACGTCGTTCGCGACGAAGCCGGGTGCGAACCGCTTGAGGACGTCGAACCCGATCGAGCCGATCACGAGCGCCGAGAAGAGAATCAGGAGCGAGGCGATCATGAAGAGCGTCGCCAGGCCCTTGCCGCGGAGGAAGCCGCGGTTCGGCTTGCCGTAGACGATGTTGAAGGCGGACTCGAGCACGCTGAAGAGAGAGAGCGACGTCCAGAGCAGGAACGTCCCTCCGATCACGCCGAGCGTCGTCGCGTTTTCCGTGATCGTCTCGACCACTCGGACGATGTCGCCGATCGACTGGGAGGGGAAGAGCCGCTGGAGCTCCTCGACCAGGTAGCTCGACTCCTCCGCGCGGCCCGTGAAGCCGAGCAGGGCGAGCGAGAGGAAGATCAGCGAGACCGAGGAGAGGAGTCCGAAGTAGGCGATCATCGCCGCGAGGTGGGTTCCGCGGTCGGCGAAGAACTTCGCGACGGGCTGGGCGAGGGGGGCGCGCACAGGCAGGAGTATGCGGGCAGAGCCGGGGTGTTAGGTTGCCGGGCGTGGACACCAAGAGCGCGCTCGCCGATCTGTCCGAGATCTCGTCACAGATCGAGACGGCCGTCGTCTTCGATCCGGACGGGACGGTGTTGGGCTCGACCGCCGCGGACGACGAGCGCTCGCAGCGGCTCGCGCGGAACGCGCTCGACCTGCTCGCGGCCGCCGAGGAATCGGGCACGCCGTCCGGTCGGAAGCTGACCCAGATCGAGGCCTCGCTGCGGGAGGGAAGCGTCTTCGTCGTCTCCGGCGAGGGGCGCGGGATCGCGGCGACGACCACTCCTGAGCCGACCTCCGGTCTCGTCTTCTACGACCTTCGAACTTGTCTGCGCTCGCTCGAAGGCGACCCCGACGAGCCGGCAGCGGCAAAGCCGAGCAGGCGGAAGAAGAAGGTCGACGATGCGTAAGCTCCTCGCCGTCGCCGTCCTGATCGCGGGCCCGCTCCTCTACCTGAGCCGCAGGCGCGAAGAACAGCGCGAGCGGGTCAATCTCTACTACGACGACGGCTCGATGGTCATGCTCGAGCACGGCACCTCCGGGGCCGAGCGGCTGCTCGAGCTCGCGCACGCCTCACTCCGGTGAGCGAGCCTCCGTGATGGACGAGCTGGCGGCGCAACTCCGCGAGCACGCTCTCCTCGAGGGAGACTTTCTCCTCCGTTCGGGTCGTCGGTCGTCGTACTACCTGGACAAGTACCGGTTCGAGACCCGCCCGGAACTCCTGCGGCCACTCGGAGAGCGGCTCGCGGCGGCCGTCGAGGAGTTCGAGCCCGAGGCGGTTCGGCTCGCCGGCCCCGCGCTCGGGGCCGTGGCGCTCGCGGCGTCCGCGTCGCTGGCCGGCGGGCTGCCCTTCGTGATCGTCCGCGCCGAGACGAAGTCCTACGGCACCGGGAACCGGATCGAGGGCCCGTTCGAGGACGGCGAGCTCCTCTGCCTGATCGAGGACGTCGTCACCTCGGGAGGCGCGCTCGCGGAGTCGGTGGTGGCCCTGCGCGAAGCCGGGCTCGTCGTCCGAAACGCGGTCTGCGTGGTCGACCGGGAGGAGGGTGGCGTCGACGCGCTCGCTCGAATCGGCGTCCGACTTCGGTCGCTCTTCACTGCAGGAGAACTCCTCCCGGAGGGTAAAACCGCCGGAAACCCGCATGGTTGAGCCGCTTCCCGTTGAGCCAGTCCGACGCGGCTGTTAGGGTCTGCCAGGGTTTTTCCGACTAATCCCACGACTCAGGAGGATGCAAGTGACGAAACAGGAATTCGTGGACGCAGTGGCGTCGAAGAGCAGTCTCTCGCGCCGAGACGCCAGCACGGCGGTCGACGCCTTCCTCGACTGCGTCACCGACGCCCTCACGAAGCGCGACACGATCACCTTCACGGGCTTCGGCAAGTTCTCGACGGCCGATCGAGCCGCCCGCGAGGGCGTCAACCCGCGCAACCCGGGCCAGAAGGTGCAGATTCCCGCGGCGACCGTGCCGAAGTTCTCGGCCGGCAGCCAGTTGAAGGCGGCAGTCAAGGCGGGCTGATCACCCGTTCCGACGAAGCACTCGAGGGCCGCCGAACCGGGCGGCCCTCTTTTTCGCCTTGAACACGAACAGGTGTTCGCCTATGCTCGGCCGGTGCAACTCGCCTTCGACGCCGCCGACAGGCTGGTCGAGCTCGTCCACGCCCGCCGCGGGCCGGTTCCCGCCGAGGACGCCGCTCGCTCCCTCTTCGCGCTCCGGCACGCGCCCGTCGGGCTCGCGCGCGACCTCCTCTCCGATGTCGTCGAAGGGGACTCCCGGCTCACCTGGCGTGGCGCCTCGGTCGGGCTCGCGGATCCGCCGGGTGCGACGACGCCGCTCGAGGCCGCGACCTACGTCGTCGTCGACCTCGAGACGACCGGCCTCCGGCCGGGGAGCGCGGGCATCTGCGAGATCGGGGCGGTGCGGGTGGCCGGGCTCGAGCTCCGGGAGACGTGGGAGACGCTCGTCAATCCGCGTCGGCCGCTCCCGGCGCCGATCGCCGCGCTCACCGGGATCGAGCCCGGCGCCCTCCGCGGTGCTCCACCTGCAGAGCTCGCCGTCCGCCGCTTCCTCGACTTCGCGGGCGACGCCGTGCTCGTCGCGCACAACGCCCGCTTCGATCTCGGCTTCCTCGACGTCGAGGTCGAGCGGCTGACCGGCAGACGGCTCGCCAATCCGGTCGTGGACACCGTCTGGCTCGCCCGACGGCTGCTCGCCGGGCGGATCTCGCGGGTAGGGCTCGGCTCGCTCGCGTACTTCTTCGGGACGGCGGTGCGGCCCTGTCACCGGGCGCTCGCCGATGCCCAGGCGACCGCCGAGATCCTCCTCGCCCTGATCGGGCTGGCGCAGGAGCGGGGCGCCGTCTCGGTCGCCGACCTCGTCGAGCTCTCGGCGCCCCGCGCGCGTCGGCTCGCAGGCAAGCGCTCGCTCGTCGCCGGCGCGCCCGCAGGCCCCGGCGTCTATCTCTTCCGCGACCGGAACGAGCAGGTGCTCTACGTCGGCCGCGCCCGCAGCCTCAAGCTGCGGCTCGGCTCCTACTTCCGGACGGAGCGGCAGCGGCCGGCGGTCGAGGCTGCGCTCGGTGCGCTCGAGCGGGTCGAGTGGCGTCCGCTCGGCTCGGAGCTCGAGGCGGCGCTCGAGGAGCTACGGCTCCTCCGCGAGCTCCGCCCACCCGCGAACGCGCGCAGCGTGCGACCCGACCGCTACGTCTATCTCCGCCGCCGCGGCGAGGGCTTCGTCGTCACCGAGACGCCCACGGCGCTGGGGCCGATCAAGAGCCGTCGCCTCGCCCGGCGAGCCGCGCGGGCGCTCGCCGGGCACGAGGGCGACGACATCGCCACCGCGCTCCCACGGCTCCGCGCCCAGCTGCGGCGGCTCGCGTCCGACCTCAGGTTCGAGGACGCGGCCCGCTTGCGCGACCGCGTCGGGGCGCTCGAGGACGTCGCCTCCGCGCTGGCCGAGCTGAAGCGGCTCCGCGGGCTCGAGGTCTGCCTCCTCGCGCCGGCGCTCGAGCCGGGCTTCTTGCGCGCGTTCTTCGTCTCCGGCGGCAGGGTGGTCGCGGCGAGGACACTTCTCCCCGGTGATGCGGGTCGAGTGGAGGTCGAGGCGGGGCTCGCGGCGACCCGGGGGGCGGAGCCTTCGCTCGGTCCCGAGGACACCGACGAGCTCCTGCTCGTCGGCTCCTTCCTACGCAAGCCCCCACCCGAGCTGCGAATCGTGCCGCTCGACGCCGAGCGGATCCTGGCCGCCTGACTCAGTAGCCTGTGCGCGATGGCGCAGGATCTCGAGGTCGGGCCCCGCGTTTCCACCACCACTGCGTTCGCGGACCGGCTCGCGGACGCCGTCGAGCGGAAGCGGAGCCAGCTCGTCGTCGGCCTCGATCCCCTCGTCGACCTGCTCCCGATGGAGCTGCGCGGCGAGTCGGTGCTCGGCCGCGCCGAGAGCGCGCACGCGTACGCCCGCTTCTGCTGCGGAATCGTCGACGCGGTGGCGCCCTACGTCGTCGCGGTCAAGCCTCAGGTCGCCTTCTTCGAGGCGCTCGGCTCGGACGGGATCGCGGCACTGGAACGAGTCTGCGGCTACGCGCGCACCGCCGGTCTCCTCGTGATCGCGGACGCGAAGCGCGGCGATATCGGCTCGACCGCGCGCGCGTACGCCTCCGCCTTCCTGGAGCCGCACGGGGAGGACGAGCCGCTGGCGGATGCGCTGACCGTGAACCCCTACCTCGGCCACGATTCGATCGAGCCGTTCCTCCAGGCATGCCGCCTCCACGGCGCGGGCATCTTCTGCCTCGTGAGGACGTCCAACGCAGGCGCTGCCGACGTGCAGGAGCTGACTCTCTCCGACGGTCGCCGGGTCTGGCAGCACGTCGCGGGCCTCGTCGACGAGTGGGGGGCCGAGCACGTGGGCGAGCGGGGACTCTCGAGCGTCGGAGCGGTCGTCGGCGCGACGGCCCCGCGCGCGGTCGCCGAGGCCCGGCGGCTGCTGCCCCGCTCCGTGATCCTCCTGCCCGGAGTCGGCGCCCAGGGCGCGACGCCGGCGGACGTCGCGCGCGCGTTCACGAGCGGGCCGGCGAGCGCGCTCGTGACCGCCTCGCGTTCGATCATCTACGCCTATCGCACCGGCGAGCACGCCGACTGGCGAGCCGCCGCCGGCGCGGAAGCCGCGCGCCTCCGCTCGGAGGTCTGGTCGGTCTCCGGCTGGTGATGCGCCGCCCCTCGCCCGCGCGCTACGCCGCGCCCGTCGCCTTTCTCGCCGCGGTCACCGTCGCGATCGTCCTCGTCCGCTCGGGGCTCGATGGTCGGGAGGGGGCCGCCCCGACGCCCGCCACCGTGCTCGAGACCACGGCGACGACGACCGAGGCCCAGCCCGCTCCGACGACCACGGCGGCGGCGACGACGGCGGTCGAGGAAGCCGTGACGCACGAGATCGGGGAAGGGGACACGCTCGACAAGATCGCGATCCAGTTCGACACGACGGTGGAAGAGCTCCTGGCCCTGAACCCGGACATCGACCCGAACGCGCTCCAGCTCGGACAGTCGATTCGCGTGAAGTAGAATGGCCGCCGCATGAAGCGAGCCGGACTCCTTCTTGCGGCCCTCGCTGCCCTCGTTCTCGCCGTTGGAGCCGCGTCCGCGCCGCCGCCCCCATCGTTTCAGGTGCAGGCCGAGGCCTACCTCGTCCAGAACGCGACGACCGGCGAAGTGCTGGCCGCGTTCGACGAGCGCGAGCGGCTGCCGATCGCCTCGATCACCAAGCTGATGACCGTGCTCGTGACGCTCGAACGGGCCGAGCTCGACGAGGTCGTGACCGTGTCGCGGCGCGCAGCGGCAGTCGGCGAGTCGTCGATCGACCTGGCCGTCGGCGAGCGGATCAGCGTGCGCGACCTTATCCGGGCGGCGCTGATCCAGAGCGCGAACGACGCAGCCAACGCACTCGCCGCGCACGTCGGCGACGGCTCGATCCCGCGGTTCGTCGAGCTGATGAACGCGAAAGCGCGCGCGCTCCGGCTGGCTGACACCCACTTCGCGAACCCGGACGGGCTCGACGCGCCCGGCCACTTCTCGAGCGCCCGCGACGTGACGCGGCTCGCACGCGTCGCGATGCACGAGCCGTTCGTGCGGAAGACGGTGCGGACGGTCGAGACCACCGTTGGTGGACGGCGGCTCGTCAACTGGAACGACCTGCTCTCCACGTTCCCACGCCTGCTCGGGGTCAAGACCGGCCACACGAACGGCGCCGGCTGGTCCGAGGTCGCCGCGGCGCGCGGCCCCGGGGTGACGATCTACGCAACCCTCCTCGGGGGGCAGAGCCGCGCAGGGCGGAACGAAGATCTCGCAGAGCTGCTCGCCTGGGGGCTCGCGCGCTATCGCACGGTCTGGGCGATCGACGGGGCACGCGTCTACGCGAGCGCGAAAACCGCTTACGGGCGGCCGCCCGTGCGGCTCGTCGCGGCGAAACCAGCGCTCCGTGTCGTCCGCGTCGACCGCTCGCTCTCGGAGCGGATCGTCTCGCCCGTCGAGGTCGAGCTGCCGGTCCGAAAGGGCCAGCGGCTCGGTGAGGTTCACGTGCTCGACCGCGGCAAGGTGATCGCACGCTCGCCCCTCGTCTCCGCAACCGCCGTGGCTCGTCCGGGCCGGGCCCAGCGCGTAGGGTTCTATGCAGGCCGCACGCTCCACCACATCTGGGGGTTCGCAGGATGATCGTGACGGTGACACTGAACGCCGCGCTCGACCGGACGCTGACGGTTCCGAGCTTCCAGCGAGGCCACCGCCACCGCGCCAGCCAGGTGTTGACGCTCGCGGGCGGGAAGGGGATCAACGTCGCGCGTGCGCTCAAGCGCCTCGACGTCCCCGTCGTCGCGACCGGGCTCGCGGGCGGCCGCACCGGAACACGGATCGTGGAGGAGCTGACCGCCGAGGCGATCCTCAACGACTTCGTCCGGATCGGCGAGGAGTCGCGCGCGTCCACCGCCGTCGTCGACCCGATGGAGAACTCGTACACGGAGATCAACGAGTGGGGCCCGCTCGTCGCGCCCGTCGAGCTCGAGATGTTGCTCGAGAAGCTCCACTACCTCTCCCGTGGGGCCGACTTCGTGATCTTCGCCGGCTCACTCCCGCGCGGCGTCGACGAGGCCTTCTACGCCGACGCGATCCGCGACCTGAACCGGCGCGGGGTCAAGGTCGTGCTCGACACCGAGGGGGAGCCGCTCCGCCTGGCCGTCGAGGCCGAGCCGTATCTCGTCTCCCCGAACCAGCGAGAGGCCGAGCACGTGGTCGGGCAGGAGCTCGACGACGAGGACGACTACCTGATGGCGCTCGACCGGATCGCCGAGCTCGGCGCCCGGAACGTCCACGTCACGCACGAGTCGGGCTGCTTCGGCCTGTTCCGCGAGGAGCGCCAGGTACGCCGCTACCGCGCGTCGGCTCCTGCGGTCGAGCCCGTGTCCGTGGTCGGGGCCGGGGACGTGCTCCTCGCCCAGTTCATAGCCGCGCAGCTGAACGGCAAGAGTGCCGAGGACGCGCTCCGGATCGCAGTCGCCGCCGGCGCTGCGTCGACGCTCGAGGTGGGCGCGGGGCGATTCGAGCCCCGGGAGGTCGGCCGGCTCCTTGCGGGCGTCGAGCTGCACGAGTTGCAGCCGCTCGCCGTCTGAGAGAAAAGCCGGGGGGAGCGCAGGGCGAGCTCCCCCCGGCAGCATCGCCGCGCAGTGGCGGCGACGAGCTTCTACTGGTCGTGGTCCTGTTTGACGTCGCCCCGCCAGGCGCCGGTCTCGACTCCGCGACCCTCGATCAGCTCCTTGAACCGCTTCAGGTCGCCCTGGACGCGCCTGGAGTCCGCACCGACGGCGGCACCGACGGTCTCGACGGCCCCGTCGGGCTCCCAGTCCATCTGCACCATCACGCGGGTCTTGTCGTCCTCGATCCGGTGGAAGGTGACGACGCCGGCGTTCTCGCGACCCTCGGTCGCCTTCCAGGCGACGCGGTGGTCGGGGTGCTGCTCGGTGATCTCGGCGCGCCACTCCTCCTTCTTGCCGGCAATCTCGGCCGTCCAGAGGAGATGCGTGTCGTCGGTCTGCTGGACGCTCTCGATCCCCTCCATGAACTGCGGGAACTCCTCGAACTGCGTCCACTGGTTGTAGGCCGTGGTGACGGGAACGTCGACCTCGATCGACTCCTCGATTCGTGCCATGATCCTCCTCGTCTCAGTTTTGTCCACCGGTTTATCCCCACTTTCCACCGGCCGCAAACGGAGACGTCCGGGGGAGGGTGGTAGGATCGTCCGACTCGTGATTCGCGTCCTCGCCACCGTCGCTCCGGCCCCGGAAAGGGTCGACTGAGGTGGAATTCGAGCTCGATCGCGACGCGAAGTTCGGCAAGGAAGGCCTCACGTTCGACGACGTGCTCCTGCTCCCGGCCGAGTCCGGCGTGCTCCCGAACGACGTGCGCACCGCGACCCGGCTGACCCGGACGATCGCGCTCGAGATCCCGATCGTCTCCGCGGCGATGGACACCGTCACCGAAGCGCGCCTCGCGATCGCGCTCGCCCGCGAGGGCGGGCTGGGGATCGTGCACCGCAACCTCTCGATCGCAGATCAGGTGGCCGAGGTCGACAAGGTCAAGCGCTCCGAATCGGGGATGATCGTCGAGCCCCTGACCCTGAGGCCCGACGACTCCGTCGCGGACGCGCTCGAGCTGATGGAGCGCTACCACATCTCCGGCGTCCCCATCACCGACGACGTGGGCCTGGTCGTCGGGATCCTGACGAACCGCGACCTCCGCTTCGAGTCGAATCTCCGCCAGCCGGTCTCCGCGTTGATGACCGCCGAGGGGCTCGTGACCGCGCCCGAGGGCACGACCCTCGACGAGGCGAACGCGATCCTGCACCGGCACAAGATCGAGAAGCTCCCGGTGATCGACGGGGAGGGGCGACTGCGCGGTCTGATCACGGTCAAGGACATCCGCAAGCGAATCGAGTTCCCACTTTCGACCAAGGACGAGCAGGGACGCCTGCGGGTGGGCGCGGCGGTCGGTGTCGGCCCGGACGCGCACGAGCGGGCCGGTGCGCTCGTCGCCGCCGAGGTCGACGTGCTCGTGGTCGACACGGCGCACGGCCACTCGCGCTCGGTCGTCGAGATGGTCAGGCGGGTCAAGTCGGACTGGGACGTGCAGGTGATCGCGGGCAACATCGCGACCGCCGAGGCCGCGGAGGCGCTGATCGACGCGGGCGCCGACGCGATCAAGGTCGGGATCGGGCCAGGCTCGATCTGCACGACGCGGGTCGTCGCCGGCGTGGGGGTGCCGCAGATCACCGCGGTCTACGACTGTGCCGAGGTCGCGCTGCGCCACGGGGTGCCCGTGGTCGCCGACGGTGGCCTCACCTCGTCGGGCGACCTCGCGAAGGCGATCGCCGCCGGCGCGGACACGGTCATGCTCGGCTCGATGCTCGCAGGCGTCGACGAGAGCCCCGGCGACGTGATCCTCGTTCAGGGCGAGCGCTTCAAGGAGTACCGAGGGATGGGCTCGCTCGGCGCGATGAAGGCGCGCTCGTTCTCCAAGGACCGCTACTTCCAGGGCGACGTCGAGGACGTGGACAAGCTCGTCCCCGAAGGGATCGAGGGTCGCGTTCCGTACAAGGGGCCGGTTCAGGCGATCCTCTACCAGCTCGTCGGCGGGCTCCGGCAGGCGATGGGCTACTGCGGCGCCCCGACCGTCGAGGCGATGAAGCTCGAGACGCGCTTCGTCCGAATCACCGGCGCGGGACTGCGGGAGAGCCATCCGCACGACGTCACGATCACCAAGGACTCGCCGAACTACCGGAGGCAGTGATGGCCCACGTCGTCCCCTTGCCGCTTCCCGAGGTCGTCCCCGAGGAACGGCCTGTGCTCGTGCTCGACCTCGGCGGCCAGTACGCGCAGCTGATCGCGCGCAGGGTGCGCGACGCTCGCGTCTACTCCGAGCTCGTCCCGCACACGCTGACCGCGGCCGAGGCGCGTCGCCGCAACCCGCGCGCTCTGATCCTCTCCGGCGGCCCGGCATCCGTTTACGCCGAGGGAGCGCCGAAGATCGACGAAGGCCTCTACGAGCTCGGGATCCCCACGCTCGGGATCTGTTACGGCGCGCAGCTGATGGCGCTCGACCTCGGCGGGGAGGTGGCGCGCACGGGAGCGTCCGAGTTCGGGAAGACCGAGCTGGACGGTGGCTCCGGCGCGCTCTTCAGCGGGCTTCCCGATGCGCAAACCGTCTGGATGAGCCACCGCGACACGGTCACGGCGCCACCCGCCGGCGCCACGATCACCGGTCGTTCGGGCTCGACGCCGGTCGCGGCCTTCGAGGACGCGGAGCGCGGCCTCTACGGCGTCCAGTTCCACCCCGAGGTCGTGCACACGCCGTACGGGCAGGACGTGCTCAAGAACTTCCTCTACGGGGTCGCGAACGCGCCGCCCGCCTGGACGCCTGCCGCCGTGATCGAGGAGCAGGTCGAGCGGATCCGGGCGCAGGTCGGAACGGAGCGGGTGATCTGCGGCCTCTCCGGCGGGGTCGACTCCGCGGTCGCTGCTCTCCTCGTCTACAAGGCGATCGGCGATCAGCTCACGTGCGTCTTCGTCGACCACGGGTTCATGCGCGCGAACGAGGCGGAGCAGGTCGTGGAGACCTTCGGCGGTCACTTCCATGTCCCGCTCGTCCACGTCCAGGCGCAGGAGCGTTTCCTTGCGAAGGTCGAGGGGATCGAGGAGCCAGAGGAGAAGCGCCACCGGATCGGGGAGGAGTTCATCCGGGTCTTCGAGGACGAGGCGGCGAAGCTCGGAGCCGTCAAGTTCCTCGTGCAGGGAACCCTCTACTCGGACGTGATCGAGTCCGGCGGCACCGACGGCGTCGCCGCGAAGATCAAGTCGCATCACAACGTGGGCGGCCTGCCCGACGACATGGACATGGAGCTCGTGGAGCCGTTGCGCCTGCTCTTCAAGGACGAGGTGCGGCGCGTTGGCGAGGAGCTCGGGATGCCGGAGCGGATGGTCTGGCGCCAGCCGTTCCCGGGCCCTGGGCTTGCGATCAGGATCATCGGTGAGGTCACGAGCGAGCGCCTCGAGATCCTCCGGGCAGCGGACGCCGTCCTCCAGGAGGAGGTCCGCCGGGCCGGGCTCTACCGCGACCTGTGGCAGAGCTTCGCCGTCCTCCCGGCGATCAAGTCGGTCGGCGTCCAGGGCGACGAGCGCACCTATGCCTATCCGATCGTGATCCGCGCGGTCACCTCCGAGGACGCGATGACCGCCGACTGGGCGCGGCTTCCGTACGACCTGCTCGAGACGATCTCCAGCCGGATCATCAACGAGATCCCGGGGATCAACCGCGTCGCGCTCGACATCTCGTCGAAGCCGCCCGCAACCATCGAGTGGGAGTGACCATCGTGGGAAGAGCGCTGCAGTAGGGTCGGCCGCGTGCTCCGCGACCCGATCAAACGCAACACCCTCCTCCTCGCGTCGCTCCTGACCTGCCTGTCCGGGATGGTTCAGCTGGTCGTCGCGGTCTCGACGCTGACGCTCGTTCTCGTGACCGGGATCGAGAGCATCCTCGGGCTCGGCCCCGCGATCTTCCTCGCGGCCGGAGCGCTCGTGGCCTTTCCGGCCGGGAAGTCGATGGACCGGTTCGGCCGTCGGCC
>DATLXM010000004.1:0-26454 GCA_035575835.1 Gaiellaceae bacterium | reverse complement strand
CCGAGGTCGCGCGCTACTGCGTCGAGAAGGGCTCGATCACCGTCGAGGGCGTCTCGCTCACCGTCGCGACCGTCGACGAGGACGGCTTCGAGGTCGCGCTGATCCCGCACACGCTCGCGGTCACGACCCTGGGCCGGCTCGGGGCGGGGGACAGGGTCAACCTCGAGGTCGACGTGCTCGCGAAATACGTCGAAAAGCTCCTCGGTACGATGCAACGGTGACGCTCGTGGAGGAACCCCGCACCGAGAGCCCCTTCGCCACCATCGAGGAGGCGATCGAGGACATCCGCCAGGGCAAGTTCGTGGTCGTGGTCGACGACGAGGATCGCGAGAACGAGGGCGACCTGACGATCGCGGCGCAGTTCACGACGCCCGAGGCGGTCAACTTCATGGTCACCCACGCGCGCGGTCTCGTCTGCCTCTGCCTGACCGAGGAGCGCTGCGACGAGCTCGGCCTGCGCCAGATGACCGACCAGAACGAGACCCCGTTCGGGACCGCGTTCACCGTCTCGGTCGAGGCCCGCGACGGCGTCTCGACCGGGATCTCGGCTCACGATCGCTCGCACACGATCCAGGTCGCGGTCGACCCGACCTCGCGGCCGGCAGACCTCGTTCAGCCCGGCCACGTCTTTCCGCTCCGCGCCCGCGACGGAGGCGTTCTCAAGCGCTCGGGGCAGACCGAGGCCGCGGTCGACCTCGCCCGGCTCGCGGGGCTGAACCCCGCCGGAGTCGTCTGCGAGATCATGAAGGACGACGGCTCGATGGCCCGCGTTCCCGATCTGATCCCGTACTGTGAGCTCCACGGGCTGAAGATGGTCACGGTCGCCGACCTGATCGAATACCGACGCCGCCACGAGCAGCTCGTCGAGCGCACCACCTCAGTCCGGATGCCGACGCAGCACGGTGAGTTCACCGCCGTCGCGTTCCGGGAGACGCTGACGGGGAAGAACCACGTCGCCCTCGTCAAGGGAGACGTGGTCGGCGCCGAGAACGTTCTCGTCCGCGTCCATTCCGAGTGCCTCACCGGCGACGTCTTCCACTCGCTCCGCTGCGACTGCGGCGAGCAGCTCACGCTCGCGCTCAGCCGGATCGAGGACGAGGGCAAGGGCGTGCTCCTCTACCTCTCGCAGGAGGGCCGGGGGATCGGCCTCCTGAACAAGCTCAAGGCCTACGAGCTCCAGGAGCAGGGGCTCGACACCGTCGAGGCGAACCTCCGCCTCGGCTTCGCCGCCGACGCGCGCGAGTACGGGATCGGCTCTCAGATCCTCGCCGACCTCGGCCTGACCACGATCCGGGTGCTCACGAACAATCCGAAGAAGATCTCCGGGATCTCCGGCTTCGGGCTCGAGGTCGTTGAGCAAGTGCCGATCGAGATCGCTCCGAACGCCGAGAACAGCCGCTATCTCGACACCAAGCGCGAGAAGCTCGGCCACCGCCTCCATCATCAAGACCTCCGCTTCGACCGCGATTCCTACGACGGAGCGGAGGCGTGAGCGACCGCGAGACCTGGCCCGATGTGCCCGCCTTCGAAGGCACTCCGGACGGCGACGAGCCGCTGACCGCGGTCGCGGAGCCCACGAGCGAGCACGCCGCGGGCGAGTTCACCGTCCCGGACGGATACGGCGTCCTCGAAGGAACGCCGAACGGGGCCAGGCGCTCCGTCGGGATCGTCGTCAGTCGGTTCAACGGCGCCGTCACCGGCAAGCTGCTCGACGGCGCGCTCGCCGCGCTCGAGGAGGCCGGGGTCGAGCGAGAGTCGATCACCGTGATGCCCGTTCCGGGAGCGTTCGAGCTGCCGCTGGCGGCGATGGCGCTCGCGAAGACGCGCCGCTACGCCTGCATCGTCGCGCTCGGCTGCGTGATTCGTGGCGACACGCCCCATTTCGACTTCGTCGCCGCCGAAGCGGCAAGCGGACTCCAGCTCGCCGCGCTCGAGACGGGTGTTCCCGTCTCCTTCGGCGTCCTGACCCTCGAGCAGGCAGGGCAGGCGGAGGAGCGGCTCGAGAAGGGCGCCGAGGCCGTCCGCACCGGCCTCGAGATGGCAGACGTCTTCGCGCAGTTGCGCGCCGCGGCCTCCCGCTAGGCCTTTCCGCTACTCTTCCGCGTCGATGTCCAAGGTCTGCTCAGTCTGCGGGAAGAAGCCCTCGTTCGGGAACAACCGAAGCCACTCGATGGTCGCCACGCGCCGTCGCTTCGACCCGAACCTGCAGAAGATCCGGATCTTCGTCAAGGGCGTCAAGAAGCGCGCGTACGTCTGCACCCGGTGCCTCAAGGCCGGCAAAGTGCAAAAAGCCGTCTAGCGCGCCCTGACCGCCCGCACCTGCGGCCGGCGGAGCCGGCCTCCGGCGCGGGCTCGCGTCCCTCGCGCCGCTCCAGCCAAGGGCCTGCACTTCCATACTGTTCCCTCGGCCTCCGCGACGCGAGGAACGCGTCAGTACGCGCTGGACCAACTCCTGAACGCAACCCTCCGCGCGTCCAACTCGTCTAACGTCGCGGCGTGGACCGGGCACATCTCACCGACGAGTCCGAGCTCGGGCGGATCACGATCGCGACCGACGCGATCGCCCAGATCGTCGGCCACACGGCCGCCGAGTGCTACGGCGTCGTCGGAATGGCCGGCAAGGGCCTCAAGCGCCGGCTCGCCCGCGACCGGCTGAAGCAGGGAATCGAAGTCTCGAGCCGCGAAGGTGGGATCGGGATCGACCTCTACGTGATCGTCGAGTACGGGCTCAATCTCGCCGAGGTCGCCGCCACCGTCCGCTCGCGCGTCGCCTACGAGGTCGAGCGGCTGACCGGCCTCACGGTTGCGGCGGTCGAGGTGCACATCCAGGACGTCAGGCGGAGCGCGTGAGCGAGATCGAGCGCGCCCGAGAGCTGGCCCGAGGCTCCCTCGCGACGCTGGAGGCGAACCGGCGCCGGATCGACGACCTCAACGTCTACCCGGTTCCGGACGGAGACACCGGCACGAACCTGACCCTGACCGCCCGCGCGATCGTGGAGTCGCTCGAGGCCTCGACCGCCGTCGACCGAGAGGCTGTCGCGAAGGAGCTGACCCGGGCGGCGCTGATGGGAGCGCGCGGGAACTCGGGCGTGATCTTCTCCCAGATCGTGCGCGGCGCCGCCGAGGTGCTCGGCGAGGCCGGAGGGATCGACGCGACCAGGGTGCGGCGGGCCTTCCGGGGCGCGAGCGACGCCGCGTATCGCGCGGTGCGCCGGCCGGTCGAGGGGACGATGCTCTCGGTGATCCGGGAGCTCGCCGAGGAAGCGGAGGATCCGCGCCACGCCGGGCTCGCCCCACTGCCGTTCTTCCAGGCGCTCGTCGCTCGGGGCGAGGTCGCGCTCGCCCGCACGCCGGAACAGCTCGCCGTTCTGCGGGAAGCCGGCGTCGTCGATGCCGGCGGCGCCGGCCTCCTCGAGATCGTGCGCGGGATCACGGCCGCACTCGCAGGCGAGCCCGCCCCGGAGATCCCTGCCGAGGACGCCCACGAGGCGGGGATCGAGGCGATCCACCAGGAGCTCTCCCGCTTCCGCTACTGCACGGTCTTCGTCGTCGAGGGCAAAGCGCTCGACGCGGACGCGCTCGAGGCGAAGTTGGAGCAGATGGGCGACTCGCTGCTCGTCGTCGGCGACCCGACCGCACTGAAGATCCACGTCCACACGGACGACCCCGGCGCCGCGCTCGCGCTCGGCACCGCCCTCGGGACGATCGAAGGCGTCGAGATCGCGAACATGCACAAGCAGACCGAGGAGCGCTCGACCCGGCTGATGGCGATCGTCCCCGACCCGACCCTCGTCCTCGAGACGGGAGTGGTCGCGGTCGTGCCCGGCGCGGGCAACCGCCGCCTCTTCGAGAGCTACGGCGCCACGCGCGTGATCGAGGGCGGCCAGACGATGAACCCCTCCACGCAGGAGCTCGTCGACGCGATCGAGGCCACGCCCGCAACCGAGGTGCTCGTCCTCCCGAACAACTCGAACGTGATCCTTGCGGCCGAGCAGGCGGTGGCGCTGGCGACGAAGCCCGTCCGCGTGATCCCCTCCCGCTCCGTCCAGGCAGGACTCGCGGCGATCGTCCGCTACCTGCCCTCGCTCTCGGCCGCGGAGAACGAGGCCGCGATGCTGGAGGCGATCGAGCAGGTGGCGACGGGTGAGGTCACGATCGCCTCGCGTGACGTCGAGCTCGACGGGGTCGCCGTCCGCAAAGGCTCCTATCTCGGTCTCGCGGACGGCGAGGCCGTGGCATCGTCGCCCGACTTCGAGGAGGTCACCTGCGCTGTCGTCGAACGGCTGCTCGGGGACGGCCGCGAGGTGCTGACCCTCCTCACGGGGGCCGACGAGCCCGACCTCGACGGGCTGCTGCGCCGGCTTCAGGAGTCTCACCCGGACGTCGAGCTGGACGTCCAGCCGGGCGGGCAACCGCACTACCCACTCCTCCTCGCCGCCGAGTGAGGAATAGACCGTAGGGTGGCGTGGTGGAGGCCGGAACCCAGCCGATTCGCGTCCTGCTCGTGGAGGACAACGACGTCTTCCGCCAGGCGCTCGAGCTGCTGCTCGGGCTCCAGCGGGGCCTCGAGGTCGTCGGTGCGGTCGCGGAGGGAACGGGCGTCGTCGCTGCGGCTCGCGAGCTGCGCCCCGACGTGGTCGTGATGGATTTCCGGTTGCCGGGGATGGACGGGGTCGAAGCGACGAGGGCGCTCAAGGCGGCGATGCCCGAAATCGCCGTGGTCTGCCTGACTGCCTCCGCGAGCCCGCGCGAGCTGGAGGCACTCGCCGCGGCGGGAGCCGAGGACTGCCTGCGGAAGGATCAGGAGCTCGACGAGATCGTGGCCGCAATCCGGGGCGCGGGGGAGGGGGCGAGAGCGGCTTGAGGCTGACCCGCGAGAACACCGCGATCGTGCTCGACTCGACCGCCGACTACCCGGAGGCACAGGAGCGCCACCCGAACATGCGGGTCGTGCCGCTCTACGTCAGCTTCGGCGAGGAGAGCTTCCGGGACTACGTCGAGCTCGACCCGCACGCGTTCTACGGGCGGCTGCGAGCGGCTGCGAAGCTCCCGTCGACCTCCCAGCCGACGCCGCAGGACTTCCTTGTCGTCTACGAGGAGCTCGAGGGGTACGAGCGGATCTACTCCCTCCACATCTCGTCCAAGCTTTCCGGCACCGTCGGAAGCGCCACCCTTGCCGCGCAGGAAGCGGGGGGAGATCGAATCCGCCTCGTGGACAGCGAGACGGTCTCGGTCGGGGTCTCGATGCTCGCGCTGGGGATCCAGCGGCTGCTCGAGGCGGGCACGACCGACGAGGAGATCGAGGCGCTCGCGGAGCGCCATCGCGAGCACGCCGGGCTGCTCTTCACCGTGGACACGCTCGAGTATCTCGCCAAGGGCGGGCGGATCGGCCGCGCCCAGGCCCTTGCAGGGAGCCTCTTGAACGTGAAGCCGATCCTGACGATCGCGGATGGCGAGGTCGTGCCGTTGACCCGGGTGCGCGGACGCCAGAAGGCGCTCGCGGAGTTCGGCCGCCGGTTCAGCGAGGCGACGAAGGCCGGCAACGGCCTTCATGTCGCGATCGCCCACGCCGAGGCGGACGAGGCGGTCGAGCAGCTTCGCGCGATCGTGCTGGCGGCGAGACCGGAGGCACAGGTGGAGCTCGTGACCTCGCTCGGCGCCGTCGTCGGGACCCACGCGGGACCCGGCACCGTCGGCTTCTTCTGGTTCCAGGACTGAATTTTCCCGCAGAAAGGGCAATCCGCGAGGGCGGATCGCCCTTTCGCGAAGACCCCTGAAGGGAACGCTGCGCGTCCCGTCGATCACGTCGTCCACCGACGATGTCGGCCGGTCCCGCTGCCATACTCGCTCGATGCGCCGGCTTCCCACCGGTTTCTCAGCTGTGGACCCGCCCGCGGAATGGCCGCGGCTCCGTGGCTCATTGCGGCCGGAGCGGCTCGAGGCGCCCGTCGAGACCTTGCCGGGAGTCGGCCCGGCCCTGAAGAAGCGCCTGGGCAAGCTCGGGCTCGAGCGCGTCGGCGACCTGCTGGAGCATCGGCCCCGCCGCTACGAGGAGCCGGCCGCAGAGAAGCGGATCAGCGAGCTCTGGGGGGAGGAAGAGGTCGTGATCAGCGGCGAGGTGCTGAGCTCCTCGACGCGTCGCGGCCGCGGCCGGCTGCAGATCCTGACGGCGCAGGTCTCCGACGGGAGCGGCCGGATCTCCGCGACCTGGTTCAACCAGCCGTGGCTCGCCGAGAAGCTCCAGCCGGGAACCAGGATCCGGCTCCGCGGCGCTCCGAACCGGTACGGCTTCCAGGTGCGAGCCTACGACCTGAACGGCGGCGGCGCGACCTCGGACTTCGCGCCCGTCTACGGAGCGACCGAGGAGATCTCGGCGGCGAAGGTGCGCGAGCTCGTCACTGCAGCCCTGCCGTTTGCGACCGACCGGCCCGACCCCCTGCCCGCGACCCTGAAGGCCGAGCGCGCGCTCCCACTCCGGGGGGACGCGCTCCTCGCTCTGCACCGCCCTCGCTCTCTCGCGGAGGCCGAGGTCGGCCGCCAGCGGCTCGCCTTCGACGAGCTCCTGACGCTTCAGCTGGCCCTCGTCCGTCGAGCGGCGGAGCGGGAGGAGGCCGTCGCCGCCGCGCTCCCCGCGCCCGGTGAGCTGATCGAGCGCTACCGCTCGGAGCTTCCGTTCGAGCTGACCGAGCACCAGGAGTCCGCGATCGTCGAGCTGGACGCCGACCTCGCCCGGACGACTCCGATGCAGCGGCTCCTCCAGGGCGACGTCGGTTCCGGGAAGACGGTCGTTGCTCTGTATGCCCTCCTACGCGCGGTCGAAGTCGGTCGTCAGGGAGCGCTGATGGCGCCGACCGAGACGCTCGCCGAGCAGCACTTCCTCACGATCGAGGGCATCTGCGCCCAGCTCGGCGTCTCGTGCGCCCTCGTCACCGGCTCGACCCGCTCGCCGGACGCCGCGCTTGCGGACGTCGTCGTCGGCACGCACGCCCTGATCCAGCAGGGCTTCGAGCTTCGCGACCTCGCCGTCGCCGTCGTCGACGAGCAGCACCGCTTCGGGGTCGAACAGCGCTCGGCGCTGGCGGAGGGCCGCTCGCCGCACGTCCTCCACATGACCGCGACGCCGATCCCGCGCACGCTCGCCCTGACCGTCTACGGCGACCTCGCGGTTTCGGAGATCGCGAAGCCGCCCGCGTCCCGGAAGCCGATCGTGACCGCATGGGTGACGGAGGAACGGAGCTCGGAGGCCTACACGCGCCTCCGTGCCCACCTCACCGAAGGGCGCCAGGCCTACGTCGTCTGCCCGCTGATCGAGGAGTCGCAGACGAGCGACGCGCGCGCCGCCGAGCAGGAAGCGGAGCAGATGCGCTCGGGGGAGCTGAAGGGCTTCCGGGTCGGCTGCATGCACGGGCGGCTCAAGCCGGCTGCGCGCCGGGAGCTGATGGCGAGCTTCAACGCCCGCGAGCTCGACGTCCTGGTCGCGACGACGGTGATCGAGGTCGGCGTGGACGTCCCGAACGCCACGATCATGATCGTCCAGGAGGCAGATCGGTTCGGGCTCGCGCAGCTGCACCAGCTTCGCGGGCGCGTCGGCCGCGGCGCGGAGCAGTCGTACTGCCTCCTCATCTCGCGGGCCAAGGACGAATTGACCGAGAGCGCCCGCGAGCGTCTCGAGGCGATGGTCGCGTCCACGGACGGCTTCGAGCTCGCCGAGCGAGACCTCGAGATCCGTGGCGGCGGCCAGCTCCTCGGCGCGCGCCAGTCCGGGCTGTCGGATCTCCGCTTCGCGCGGATCTCCAAGGACCTCGCGCTGCTCGAGCAGGCGCGGGACGTTGCCCGCTCGCTTCCCGCGGAGACGATGGCGGCAGAGGTCGTGGCGCTCCTCGGGACTTCGGAGCACCTGGGCGCGTCGTAGCGCAATTTGCGGAGCCGGATGGCTCACTCGACGTAGTGGACGTCCCGCGGCCGCTCGACCGCGTCCTGGCGCACCTCTAGCGGACGGCTGCCGCTGGCCTGCCTCAGGGTGAGGGCGTCCCGGGAGGGGGCTCGGCTTTCCGGCTGCTGGTCTCGGCCGAGACCGTCGGCCGACGCCCGCCGAACGTCGGCGTGGGGGCGAGAATGTCTTCGCTGGGATGCATGATCTTCGGTGTGAGGCAGATGCGTTCGAGGACGACTGCCTCTTTGACGATCACGTCCAGCAGTGCGAGCTGTTGGTCGCTCGGGAGGTCGGGCCTCGCCTAGAGTCGCGGCGGCACCGACGATCGTCTGGAGCGGATTTGCCATCCGGTGCCTCACGAGCGCCGTGTAGTCGAAGAGGGCGCGCTGATATTCTTCGCTGTCGCTCGTCGCTTCCGCGAGCTTGGCAGCGGCGACAACGAGCTGTGCGTCGGCAAAGTTCATGAGACGCTCTGCGTCCTCGCTGCGATGGTCTGCGGCTGCGATTGCGTCTCGGCGGCGACGAGGTGCTGCTTTGCCGCCTGCATGTGCACGTTGGCCTCCGCCAACCGAAGCTCGGCGTCCATCGCGCGCTCGTCGGCCGTGCGCATCAGCTCCTCGATGCGTCGAGCTTGACCTGCGGCGTCCGCCTGCCGCACATCAGCGAGGAGTTCGCGGACGTCGGCAGCGGCACTTCGCGCATCGGCTGACGACTCACGCGCTTCGGCATCTGCTTCTCGAGCGTTGGCCGCGACGTTGCGGGCATCGGCGACCACCTCGCGCAGGTCGGCTTCGGCGCCGCGCGCATCCGCTACGAGTTCGCGCACATCGGCGCTCGCGGCCCGCCTGTCCGCAGTCGCCTCGCGCGCGTCGGCATCCGCGTCGCGAGCATCGGCAACGGTCGCGCGCGCGTCGGCCGACGCGACTCCGCCTTCGCTCCGGAGGCGGTGCGAGTCGGCGTCATGGGGGTGCTCCTGCTTGCCGCGAGCTTCTTCGGCGCTCGAGTCCATCAGTGAAGTATGGGTGGGCCCTCCGCCACGGCGATGCTTCGCGCTCAGTGCGTTCCCGCGCCGGCGTCCGCCGGTGTGTGCGGGGCGCCAGGGTTTAATCCGCGCCGAAGGCGGAATATGGAGAGAAGTCGAGCTGGCCCAATGTTGGACAGGGTTCTCTGCCTCGAGCGGGTGTACGAGGGGTCGCTCACCGCAGCAGCGACGAAATCGCGCCGACGGGACTCCCCGTCGCGCCAATCTCCTATCGGAAGGAATACCCATGAGCTCCACGCAGACCGAATCGAAGAACGAGAGCAAGGACGTCAATCAGCAGATCCAGGATCTGGAGAAGGCGTTCGAGGTGCAGGTGGCCACCGAGGCCGGCGCCCACGCGACGCAGGCAGCGACGCATGCCGGAACCTGGTCGACCATGGTCGCCGGTGCGGGCGGCCTCATCGTCGGCATGTTCCTCGCTCTTGCACTTACCGCAACGCGCTCGTAGTTCCGCGCGGATGAGGGCCGGGCTGTTCGCCCGGCCCTCATCCGGCGCTACGCCCGGCGCCGTAGCCGTACGCTCCCGGCGTGCGGATCATCGCCGGAGAAGACGCGGGGCGACGATCGCCGCGCCGCCGGGGCTTGCGACCCGGCCGACGGGCGACCGCGTCCGTGAGGCCGCCTACAACCTGATCGGGCCGGTCGACGGCGCCAGCGTGCTCGATCTCTTCGCCGGCTCAGGCGCGCTCGGGCTCGATGCGCTTTCGCGCGGGGCCGTCTCGGCGACCTTCGTCGAGTCCGACCGCGCCGCCTGCCGCGTGTTCATCCTCACAATCTTGCGAGCTTCTGCAGAGCGCTGTCTCGTTCGCGTCGGCCCGGATTCGCTCGCTCGACGCAATCCGCCTCGTGAGCGCCCTGCACTCAGGCGCGAGCAGGATGCTCGTCTAAGACCGCCGGCTCGCCGAGGCTGCTGCGGCCGCCGGCCCCGAGGCGCTCGCACCCGGTGTCTCGCGACGTGAGCCGTTTGGGCCATCTGCTCGGCGTCGAGCTGCCGATCGTCCAGGCGCCGATCGGAACCGCGTCCGTTCCTCGGCTCGCCGCGGCAGTCTCGAACGCTGGCGGTCTCGGGATGCTCGCGCTCTCGTGGACAGCCTCGACGGGGGTCGCCGCAATGATCGGAGAGACGCAGGCGCTGACGGAAAGGCCGTTCGGGATCAACGTCGTGCTGGAATGGGATCAGCGTGCGCGGGTCGGCGCGGCGCTCGCCGCGGGCGTCCGGATCGTCTCGCTGACGTGGGGCGATCCTGCACCGTCCATCGAGCTGATCCACGCAGCGGGCGGGGTCGCGCTCGTCACCGTGGGCTCGGCGGAGGAGGCGCGCCGGGTGGAGGCCGCCGGCGCCGATGTCGTCGTCGCCCGGGGCTGGGAGTCCGGCGGGCACGTCTGGGGCCAGGTCTCGACGATGGCGCTCGTCCCGGCGGTCGTCGATGCCGTCGCCGTCCCGGTCATCGCGGCGGGTGGGATCGCTGACGCGCGCGGTGTCGCTGCCGCGCTCGCGCTCGGCGCCGACGGCGTCTGGGTGGGGACGCGCTTCCTGCTCGCCGAGGAGACGCCGATCCATCCGCTCTACCGGGAGCGCCTGCTGGCGGCGAGCGAGACGGACACCGTCTACTCGAGCGTCTTCGACGGCGGCTGGCCCGACGCGCCGCACCGCACGCTCCGCAACAGCACGCTCGACGCGTGGGAGCAGGCCGGCACGCCGTCCTCGGGTTCGCGGCCCCGAGAGGGCGAGGCGATCGCCCGACGGGCGGACGGATCGGAAGTTGCCCGCTACGCCTCGGCGCTGCCGCTCGCCGGGATGGAGGGCGAGATCGAGGCGCTCTCGCTCTGGGCGGGCCAGAGCGTGGCGCTCGCCCGGCGAGTCCGGCCGGCGGCCGAGATCGTCGCCGAGCTCGCTGCCGGGCTGCGCTGAAGCAGGGACCGAGCGATGACCGGCCCGGCTGATCGCGCTCTAGACTCGCGGCCGTGCGGATCATCGCCGGAGAGAAGCGCGGCGCCGCGATCGCGGCCCCGCCCGGGCTCTCGACGCGGCCGACGGGCGACCGCGTGCGCGAAGCGGCCTTCAACCTGATCGGGCCCGTCGACGAGGCGACGGTGCTCGATCTCTTCGCCGGCTCGGGCGCGCTCGGGCTCGAGGCGCTCTCCCGCGGGGCGGCCTCAGCGACGTTCGTCGAGTCCGACCGGGCCGCCTGCCGCGTGATCTCCGACAATCTCGCCAAGCTCCGCCTGACCGGCGCGCGGGTCGTCTGCGCGGACGCGGTCTGGACGCTCTGGCAAGACACCCGCACCTACGACCTCGTCCTCGTCGACCCGCCCTACGAGCAGTGGGAGGCGCTACAGCCGAAGCTCGCCGAGCCGCTCGCCCGCGTGCTCGCGCCGGACGGCCTCCTCGTCGTGGAGACCGGCTCGCGGATCCAGCCGGAGCTTCCGCTCGCGCTCCGCACCTCGCGGCGGTACGGTTCCGCGCGGCTCACGCTCTTCGAGCATCCATCGTGATTACCGCCATCTACCCAGGAACGTACGACCCGGTCACGCTCGGCCACGTCGACGTGATCGAGCGCGCCGCCGCGATCTTCGACCGGATCGTCGTCGGGGTCGTCGGCAACCCGCGCCACAAGCATCCGATGTTCTCGCTCGACGAGCGGGTGGGCTTCCTCCGCGAGGCGCTGACCGAACTCCCGAACGTCGAGGTCGACGTCTTCTCCGAGCTGGTCGTCGACTTCGCGCGTCGCTGGGAGGCGAAGGTGATCGTCAAGGGCCTGCGCGTGATCTCGGACTTCGAATGGGAGTTTCAGATGAACCAGTTGAATCGCCACCTCGCCCCCGAGATCGAGACCGTCTACGTGATGGCGAGCCCGCAGGTCAGCTTCGTCTCCTCGAGCGGCGTGAAGGAGATCGCCGCGTTCGGGGGAAAGGTGGACGAGCTTGTGCCCGAAACCGTGGCGCGCCGACTCGCGGAGAAGTTCCCGAACGGCCGTCCCGGCGCCCCCGAAAACCCCCGCGAGTAGACTTTCTGGAGAGCAATGGACGTTCTGGTACTCATCGACAAGCTCGACGACCTCGTGCACAACGCGAAGGCCGTGCCGCTCACCGACCAGGTGCGGATCGATCGCGAGGAGATCTACGACATCCTCGACCAGATGCGCGCCACGATCCCGGAAGAGATCAAGCAGGCGCGCTGGATTGTCAAGGAGCGCCAGGAGATGCTGGCCGAGGCCAAGCGCGAGACCGACCGACTCGTCGGCGAGGCGCGCGAGCAGGCCGTGCGGGAGGCCTCCCAGACCGAGATCGTCAAGCTCGCCGAACGTCAGGCACAGGAGATCGTGGACGACGCCCGCCGCTCGGCGCGCGAGACGCGGCTCGAGATGGAGGACTGGGCGGACGGGATCCTCTCGACGCTCGAGGTCAACCTGGACAAGTTCCTCACCGCCGTCAAGCGCGGTCGCGAGCGGCTGCACGAGCGCTCGCAGGAGACCGTGGTCGCCGGCGTGGGGCCGCGCGACCTCGACGACGACGCCTCGTACCTGTAACGCCGCTCGATCGCAGCCGCTGATCGACACGGTCGCGGATTCGACTTGCCCTCGGCGCGAGTCACCGTGATCCTGGCCTGATGGGGGAAAGAGATGCGCGTCGGCGGCCGGCCGTCTGGGCGGCGCTCGTCGCCGTCTGGCTGATCTGGGGTTCGACGTATCTCGGGATCGAGGTGGCGAGCCGGACTGTGCCGCCGCTCCTCATGCTCTCGGTCCGGTTCCTCCTCGCGGGCGGCCTCCTCTACGCGCTCGCGATCGGCCGAGGGGAGCGGCTCGCGGATCGCCCCCGCGGAATCCACTGGCGCTCCGCGTTCGTGATCGGGGGGGCGCTCCTCCTCTTCGGAAACGGTGGAGTCGGCCTCGCCGTACAGAACGTGGACACCGGCATCGTCGCCCTGATCGTGGGCTCGACGCCCCTCTGGTTCGCACTTCTCGATCGCGTCGTCAACGGAGTCCGGCTCGCCCCGGTCGCGATCGTCGGGCTCGTGATCGGCTTCGGGGGCGTCGCGCTCCTCGTCGCCGACAGCTCGGGCGGCCGCGCCCAGCTCGGCGGCGCCGCGATCACCCTGGTCGCGTCGATCGCCTGGGCGGCCGGGTCGCTCTACTCCCGGAGCGCGCAGCTCCCGAAGCGGCCCCTCGTCGCCTCGGCGATGGAGATGCTCGCGGGCGGTGTCCTCCTCGGGCTCGCTGGACTGGCGCTCGGCGAGGCGAACGACGTCGACCCTGCGACGATCTCGACCCAGTCGATCCTCGCCTTCGTCTACATCGTCCTCGTCGGCTCGCTCGTCGGCTTCAGCGCCTACGTCTGGCTGCTCGGTCAGGCGCCGCTCTCGCTCGTCGGCACCTACGCCTACGTGAACCCCGTCGTCGCGGTGCTCCTCGGGGTCACCCTGCTCGGCGAGCCGCTCGGCTGGAGGCTCTTCGTCGCCGGGGGCGCGATCGTCGTTGCGGTGGGCCTGATCGTCAGCGCGAAGCCTCGGCCCCCGAGCGGACGTTCGTTACCCTCGTCGCGTGACCCGGTACCCGCTTCGACGTCTTCGGCTTCGGTCCGGTGAGCAGCACCGGGACGCGGTCGAGATCGAGCTCGAGCCGTTCGACCTCGGCGGCCAGCGCTATCTGCCCGTCCCGCAGGAGGTGGAGACCGAGCTGACCGTGACCCAGGCGACGACGGGGCTCCTCGTCGAGATCGCCTTCGCGATCAGGCTGCACGGCCCGTGCATGCGCTGCCTCGAGGACGCGGTGCTCGACGTGCGAATCGACGCCCGCGAGTACCACGCCGCCAACCCCGGCGGGGACGACGAGCTCGCGAGCGAGTACGTGGTCGACGACCAGCTCGAGCTCACCGCCTGGGCCCGCGACGCGATCGCGCTTGCGCTGCCCGTCCAGATCCTCCACGACCGCGACTGCGCCGGTCTCTGCCCGGTCTGCGGCAAGAACCTGAATCTCGAGCCGCACACGCACGACGACGTCGTCTCCGACCCTCGCTGGTCCGCGCTCCAGGAGCTCCGCGACCGACTGTGAGCGTCCGAGCTCGGGTCGTGCTCGTCGAGGACGGCCACGTCGCGCTGATCGAGCGCCAGCGCGAGGACGACCACTATTACCTCTTCCCCGGTGGCGGCGTCGAGGTGGGGGAGACCGCTGCGGCGGCGGCGATTCGCGAGGCCTGGGAGGAGCTCGGCGTCGAGGTTGAGCTCGGGGAGGCGCTCTTCGAGGAGGAGTTCGGCGATGCCCGCTTCGTCTATTACGCCGCCCGGATCGTGGGGGGCGAGTTCGGAACCGGCGCCTGGCCGGATCATGCCGCTCGGACTGCGCTCGCCCGGGCTCGGAGCGGTACGCACACACCGGTGTGGCTCCCGCTCGACGGGCTCGACGGGCTCGACGTCCGGCCGAAGGCGCTGGTGCAGCTGCTCCGCGAACGCTAAGTTGCAGCGGCGCTCCGGCGCTTCCCATGACGAACTGACCGAGGCATAGACGTCTTTCGCGCCCTTCGCGGGCGCGTCCTCGTTCGTCGTCCCCTGGAGGTAGCTCCGTGCGAGTCTCGCTCGCCGGCGTCGTGAAGGCCTACGGCGCCCATACCGTTCTCGACCGCGTCGACCTGGCGCTCGGCCCGCGCTCGCGGCTCGGACTCGTCGGCCCGAACGGCGCCGGCAAGTCGACGCTCCTTCGCCTGCTCGCGGGCGTCGAGCTGCCCGACGCGGGCCGGGTCGAGCGGACACCGGCGACCCTGACCGCCGGCTACCTCCCCCAGGAGCATGACCGACGTGCGGGTGAGACCCTGCTTGACTACCTCGCGCGTCGCACCGGCGTCGCCGCGGCGCAGGCCGACGTCGAGCGGCACACCCAGGCCTGGGATCCCGACGCCTATGCGGCCGCGCTCGATCGCTTCCTGGTCCTTGGCGGCGGTGACCTCGAGCACCGGGCGCAGGCGACGTGCGCCGAGCTCGGGCTCGCCGTCCCGCTCGCGCAGGAGACCGCGACGCTCTCTGGCGGCGAGGCGGCACGCGCGGGCCTCGCGGCGATCCTGCTCTCGCGCTTCGACGTGCTTCTGCTCGACGAGCCCACCAACGACCTCGACTTCGATGGGCTCGACCGCCTGGAGCGCTTCCTCGCCGGGTTCGACGGGGGACTCGCCGTCGTCTCGCACGATCGCGTCTTCCTCGACCGGACGATCGAGCGGATCGCCGAGATCGACCCCTGGACGCGCCGCGTCCGCGAGTGGGCCGGAACCTGGGAAGAGTACGACCTCGCCCGGGAGCTCGCCCGCGACCGCCAGTACGAGGCATTCGAGCGCTCGCAGGAGCGTACGAAAGAGGTGCAGGCGCTCCTCAATGTCCGCCGCAACCAGGCGCGGGCCGGCGGCGGGATGGCGGACCGGCGCGGAACCCACGCGCTGATGACGAAGGTGCGCCAGGCGGAGCGCGCGCTCGAGCGAATCGACCGCGTCGAGAAGCCGTACGAGCCCTGGCAGCTTCAGCTCGCCCTCGACGCGCGCCAGCGTTCCGGCGAGCGCGTCGCCGTGCTCGAAGGCGCGGTCGGCGTCCGCGGCGACTTCCGGCTCGGCCCGATCGATCTCGACCTCGCTCCCGGCGAGCGGCTCGCGATCACCGGGCGCAACGGGAGCGGCAAGTCGACGCTGCTCGCGCTCCTCCTCGGCGAGCTGCCCCTGACGGCCGGGCGTCGTCTCGTCGGCCCCACGACGGTGCTCGGTGCGCTCGACCAGCGCCGCGGCGCCTACGACGGCGTCGAGTCGCTGCTGGCCGCGTTCCTCGACCGAACCGGGCTGATCGCCGTGGATGCGCGAACGCTGCTGGCGAAGTTCAATCTCGGCGCCGACCACGTCGAGCGCCCCGGCGAGACGCTCTCGCCGGGAGAGCGAACGCGCGCGCACCTGGCCGAGCTGATGGCTCGCGGCGTCAACTGCGTCGTCCTCGACGAGCCGACGAACCACCTCGACCTGGAGGCGATCGAGGAGCTCGAGACCGCCCTCGGCGCTTACGAGGGAACGACGGTCGTGGTCTCCCACGACCGTCGCTTCCTCGAGCGCGTCGCGCCGACGCGCGAGCTGGCGCTGGCCTAGCCGATCGGCGGCGTCGGGTGTCCCGGCGGGTAGATCAGGTAGACCGTCCCGCCCGAAGCCTGGAGCCAGAGCGTCTCGAGCTCCGTCCGGTCGTACGTCCGCCGCACGTCCGCGTCCGCAGCCGCGGCGGGATCGTTCACGATCGGGTTCCCTGCCCCGTCGAAGCCGACGATCACGGCGATGTGACCGTCGCTCGAGGGGATGGCGGCGCCGGTCAGGTCACCCTTGCTCCAGGCGAAGCTGAAGACGACCGGCACGCCCGCCTTCACCCAGCGCTCGACGTCGCGGAAGGAGGTGAAGCGCGTGACCTGCGCCTCCATCCCCTCGTGCGCGGCCCAGGCCGTGTTGAACGGCCAGTTGCCGTGGCCGTCGTAGCGCCAGTCGAAGACACCGACGACGGTCTGCCGCACCCGCGGCTCTGCCGGACCCATGTAGCCCTGCCAGCCGGCGAGGACCATCGAGACCGAGGTCGGGCTGCACCAGACGTTGCCGCCGTCCGGGTAGACCATCTGCGAGTACTCCGGGAGGTCGACGAGCGTGTTCCAGTTCGCGGCGTCGCCCGGCTGGAGCGTCGCCCGCACCGGCGCCGCGCCCGAGAGCGCGACCGAGGCGAAGCGGACGGCCGGGATCGCGCCGTTCGTGCTGAAGAGGCGCAGCTTGACGCGGTAGGCGTCGGCGGGAGGAGCCTTCTTCCCGTTCAAAATCAGCGTGTCGACCGCGAAGGTGCTGTCGGTGTCCGCCTGGAGGTTCACCGAATGCCGCTCGACGGTGCCCGTGCCCGAGGCCCACGGGCCGGCGGTGTAGTACTTCGTCCAGCGGCCGGCGATCCGCGCGCTGAGCTGCGTCTCGACCCAGGAGCCGTCGGGTGTCTCCGCGTTCCAGGAGGGGATCGCCTCCGTGAACGGGTCGGCGGCGATGTCCGGCGAGACGGCCTCGCCGACGAGATAGGTGCCGCCGTTGTAGTAGTTGCGACCCTGATACCCCCCGGCCGGATAGGGGTCGGTCTCGCTCGCGGCGGTCGCGAGGTCGATCCGGAGCTTCCCGTCTGCCCCTAGTGAGACGCCGGAGCGAGACCAGGTCGCGAAATCGCCGTCGGACGCGCGCCAGGAGTCGTGATCTGTTGCGTAGGGCGCTCCGCCGCTCTTGGCGGAAGCGGAGAGCGCCGAAACGGCGGCGAGCAGGAGCAGTAGGAGCACTACGAGCGTGCGTGGCAAAGGATTCCCCCTCGAGAGTTGCGGTCGCCTGCATCCTCCCCCGTGGGGCGATTCCATGCAACGTTGCGCTACACTCCGCAGCCGCCGATGGCTGTCCCCAAGAAAAAAACCTCCAAGGCCCGCCGAGACAAGCGCCGCGCGCAGCACAAGGTCGAGTCGCCGCGCGTGAACGTCTGCCCGACGTGTCATCAGCCCAAGCGGCCGCATCGCGTCTGCCCCACGTGTCACACGTACAAGGGCCGCGAGATCGAACCGCTCCGCACGCCCGCTCCGTAGCCTTGGCCCGGATAGCGGTCGACGCGATGGGCGGCGATCGCGCGCCCGACGAGATCGTCGCCGGCGCGTTGCTCGCAGCCGCCGACGGATTCACGCCCGTCCTCTACGGCCCCGCCGACCTCGACTCCGGCGGCCTCCAGCATGTCGTCGCGGCCGACCGGATCGAGATGCACGAGAAGCCGGCCGAAGCAGTTCGGGCCAAGCCGGACTCCTCGCTCGTCGCCGCCTGCCGGGCGGTGGCCGACGGGAGCGCGGACGCGGTCGTCTCCGCGGGGAACACCGGCGCGATGCTCGTCGCCGGCCTGATCCACCTCCGAAGAATCGCGGGCGTGCACCGCCCCGCGATCGCCGTTCCGATCCCGACCGCGGCAGGCCCCTCGCTGCTTCTCGACGCGGGCGCGAATGCGGATGCGCGGGCCGACCACCTGCTCCAGTTCGGCCTGATGGGCTCGATCTTCGCCCAGGAGCTGCTCGAGATTCCTCGGCCCGGGGTGCGCCTGCTCTCGATCGGCGAGGAGGCCGAGAAGGGCAACGCGCTCACTCTCGAGGCGCACGCCCTCCTCGCCGCGAGCGATCTGCGCTTCCTGGGCAACGCCGAGAGCGGCGACCTCCTCGCGGGCGCCGCCGACGTCGTCGTCTGCGACGGTTTCACGGGCAACATCTGCCTCAAGCTGCTCGAAGGGACGATCAAGACCATGCTCGATGCGCTCCGCTCCGAGATCGAGGCGACCGCGAGCGGCAAGGTCGGTGGCTTTCTGATCCGCCCCGCCGCGCGCCGTCTCCGGACACGGCTCGACCCCGACACCTACGGCGGCGCCTACCTCCTGGGTCTGCGGGGACTCTCCGTGATCTCGCACGGCAACTCGTCGCGCGAGGCGATCGCGAATGCGATCCGGCTCGCGGCCCGGGGCGTCGAGCGCGACGTCGTCGGCCGGCTCGCCGCACGGATGCCGGAACGCCGTTCTGCGACGACTGTATGATCGTGCGCGCTCCAGCCCAACCAATCATTGAAGTGAGGTCGATGTGGCAGCGTCGCGCGAAGAAGTCTACGAGCGGGTCAAGGAAGTTCTGAGCGAGCAGCTCGGCGTCGACGAGGCCGAGATCAACGAGGAGGCGTCGTTCCAGGAGGATCTGGACGCCGACTCACTCGACCTGGTCGAGCTGATCATGGAGCTCGAGGATCAGTTCGGGATCAAGATCTCGGACGAGGACGCCCAGAAGATCACGACCGTCGGCCAGGCCGTCGACTACGTCTCGACTCACCAGTAGCGCGGTCCCGACCGGCGACCCGACCGAGCTCGGTCGCCTGATCGACGCGCTCCCGCGGGAGCGGCTCGAGCACGTCTTCACACACACCTCGTGGGCGCCCGACCGCGCCTCCTCGTACGAGCGGCTGGAGTTCCTGGGCGACAGCGTGCTCGAGCTCGCGATCGCCCGGGAGCTCTACACCCGCTACCCGGACGCCGCGGAAGGTGAGCTCGCGAAGATCCGCTCGCACGTGGTCTCGCGCGCGACCTGCGCGCTCGTCGCACGCGACCTCGACCTCGGCGCCCGGCTCGAAGAGGCCGCCCGGGCCGGTGGGATCGCTCCCGACGAGCTGGCGCGGATCGTCAAGAGCCGGAACGTGACCGCGGCGCTCCTCGAGGCGGCGATCGCCGCCCTCTTCCTCGAGCACGGCTACGAGCCGATCGAGGTCGCGATCGTGGCCGCCTTCTCCGACCGGATCGATTACGCCTCGACGACTCACGTCGACCACAAGACGGAGCTGCAGGAGGCGCTCGCGAAGTCGGGTCGCGCCGTCTCGTACTCGGTCCTCGACGTCGAGGGCCCCCCGCACGAGCGGCGCTTCGCCTGCGCGGCGCTCGTCGACGGCGACGAGCTCGGCCGCGGCACCGGCCGCTCGAAGAAGGACGCCGAGCAGGCCGCGGCCAAGCAGGCGCTCGCTTCGCTCGCCTCAGCAGCCTGAAGCAACGGGCCCCGCCGGCGGGCCGCCGCGAACGAGCACGGCCTCGACGACGCGATCGAGGCCCGCGCCGGCTCGCAGGTTCACCGCGATCACCTCCGCCGCCGAAGGCGCCTCGAACAGGCAGAGGCAGGCGTCCTCTCCGGGGAGCACGATCGAGGCCAGCCACCTGACCTCACTTCCCTCGGTCGCGCCCGCCAGACGGCCGTCGAGGCCGCCGATCTGATCCCCGGCCGCGTAGCGCTCGACGAGAAAGACGGGCATGCGGCGACGATACGAGGCCGGTTCGGAGCTCGCGTCGGAGGAAACCCGACTGTTCAGCCGTCGAGCTCGACGTCGCCGTCCGCGACGGCGCGGGCGAGCTCCGTGCGCGAGCGAAGCCCGAGCTTGCGGTAGATCCGGGTGAGGTGCGCCTCGACCGTCGCGACCGTCGTGAACAGCTCCGACGCCACCTCTCTGTTCGTGCGTCCCGCGGCGACCAGGCTTGCGACCCGGCTCTCCGCGGCCGTCAGCGAGTCGTCGCGCCGCGGCCGTGGGCGCGCCCGCTTCAGCTCGTCGAGCGCGCGCTTGCGCCAGGGATCCGCCCCCAGCTCGCCGAAGACCGCAGCAGCCTGCTCGAGCAGGGCCGCTGCCTCGTTGCGCGCGCCGGCCCGGCGGAGCGTCCTTCCCTCCGCGAGCAGCGAGCGCGCCAGCTCCCAGCGGGCACCCATCGACTCGAACGCGCGCCGGCTGTCCGCGAGAGGGGCCAGTGCCGCGTCGAGATCGGCCGCTGCCGCCAGCACCGAGCCACGGCAGAGCGCAGCCGCGGCGGCGGCCCAGGGATGGTCTCCCTTCGCCGCCCGCGTCTCGAGGCGGACGGTTAGCCGCTCGGCGTCCTCCGCTCTGTCGGCCTCGAGCAGCGTGAGCGTCGCATCCGGGATCGCAGCGAGGACGACGTCGGTGTACGCGCCGAGCCGTTCCGTGAGGTCGGCGAGGCACAAGAGCTGGTCGGCGGCGCCCCCGACGTCTCCAGCCGCCAACTGCACGAGCCCGGTCGCATACGCGGCCGTCGCGGCGATCACCGGGTCACTCGCGGCGAAGGGCGAGGCCGAGATCTCGATCGCGTCGCCCAGCGCAGCGGGATCACCGCGGCGACCGCGCGCGAGGCAGCGCACCTGGAGCGCGGCGATCCGCCAGTAGTCGCGAGCATCCTCGAGTGCCTCCTCGACGAGGCGCTCGACCTCGTCCCAGCGCCCTCGGCGGAGCTCGAGCTCCGCCCGGAAGACCGCAAGCCGCATCAGGGCGCCGTCGTCGCCGTGACGTCTCGACCGCTCCAGCTCGCCGTCCAGCAACTCCTGCCCGGCCGCGAAGTCGCCTCGCCACCAGAGCTGGTGCGCGAACGCGCTGCGCGGCTCGCGGTCGCCGGGTGCCCCCCGAGTGCGGTCGGCGATCTCGATCGCCCGACGGAACAACTCCTCGCTTCGCGGGTCGGCTGCGATCGCGCAGATCAGCGCCGCTCCGGTCAACACGGTCGCCAGGGTGCTCTCGTCGTCGAGCCGCTCCGCCAGCTCGACCGCGGCGAGGGCTTCCGGGAGGGCGGCTTCGACGTCGCCGAGCCAGGCTCCCCGCTGCCAGGCGAGTGTCGAGAGAGCTCGCGCCGCCAGCCGCTCGTCGTCGTGCCGCTCCGCGATCGCCTCCTCGCAAAGTGCCACCGCCTCCTCTGGCTCGGAGGCGTGGAGCGCCCGGTGGATCAGGGCGCGAGCCCGCAGGACGCCGCGGACGCCGCTCGCGAGAACCACGTCGATCCGTTCCCGCGCGGCCGGCTCGTCGGCGGCGCGGTAGAGGAACTCGGCCTCGTTGAGCGTGCGCGTCACGTAGGCCTCGAGGTCTGCGGGTGATGTCAGGCGGCGTGCGTGGGCTGCCAGCTCCACCGCGAACTCGCTCGCGCCCCGGAAGTCGGCGGCGTGCGCCGCCTCGTCGAGGAGAGCCGCTACCGCGGGGTCGGCCGATTCCGTTGCGAGCGCGAGGTGACGCGCTCGCTCCTCGAGGCCGGCCGTCCGCTCGGCAGCTTGCCGGTGCAGGGCCCGGCGGCGGGCCGCGGGCACTCGCTGGTATGCCCCCGCCGCGAGCAAGGGATGGGTGAAGCCGACGCGTCCCTCCCGCTCGACGAGCACTCCGCTCGCGAGGGCGGCTTCCAGGCCAACGCCGTCGGCGAACGCGTCCGGCCGCGCCGGGCCCATCACGGCAGCCTCAAAGGTCGCGCCCTCCGCCGCCCGAGGCAGGGTGGCTAGCCGACGGTCGACCACGTCGCGAAGCGTCGCCGGAAGCCTGCTCTCGTCGGGCTCGTGCGCGAGCTGGAGCGCGAAGAAGGGATTGCCGGCGGAGCGCTCGGCGATCCGGACAACCGTCCTCCGGGGCAGCTGGCGGTCGATCCGCAGACGCAGGAGGCGCCCGAGCGCACCCGTCGTGAGACCCTCGAGCCGGATGTGCTCGAGGCCGTCTTCGAACGCCGTTGCCAGCTCCAGCGGATCGAGATGCCCGTCGCGCAGTGATGCGGCCACCGCGACCGGAGCGCTGCCCAGTCGGCGAAGCGAGAAGGCGAGCGCCCGGGCCGAGGCCGGGTCGAGCCATTGCACGTCGTCGATGGCGAGCACGACAACGGAGCGGGCCGCGAGCGCTCGGAGGGCCCACAGCGTTCCGCGTGCGACTGCGCTCGGGTCGGCGCCGGCCTCGTCGTCGCGGAGGAACAGCGCGGCCTCGAGGGCGCGCGCGAGCGGCTCCGGCAGCTCACCCACGATCGTCGGCGCCAGCTCGCCGAGCAGATCTCCCAGTCCGGCGTAGCCGAGGGGGAGCTCCGCCTCCACCGGTCGCGTGGACAGGACGAGCGCGCCGGTCGTCCGCGCCGCCGAGACGGCGGCCGCCCACACGGCGGTCTTGCCGATTCCGGCCTCGCCCGCGACGAGCAGGGCGGCGGGCGTGCCGTCGAGGCGCTGAATCCAGGCGTCGACCCGACCGAGCTGCGCCTCCCGACCGACGAGCTCGATCGACTCCGTGGCAGCAGCCATCGGATCAAGGATACGTCCCGAAGTGTGGGGTTTTCCGCGACGCGGCGCTCGGGCTCCGGATCGAGACTCGACGAGTCAACGAACGGAGGAGGATCTCTCGATGAAATTCACAGCAATGGCGGTCTCCGGTTTCCTGGCGATCGTGGCGGCGGCCGTCCTCGTCGCCCCTGCGCTCAGCGGCGACGGCCCGCTCTCCCCCGAGCTGCAGGACGTCCGCGCCGCGGTCGCCCGCTACCACAGCCTCGAGCAGGCCGAGCGGGCGGGCTACTCCGCAGCCGGGGAGCCGTGCGTCGTCCTGCCCGGGGGCAGGACGATGGGGATCCACGCGGCCAACCACGCGCTCTTGGCCGACGGTGTGATCGACCCGCTGCGGCCCGACATCCTGCTCTACGCCCCGAAGGGGAACGGAAGCGTCGAGCTCGTGGCCGTCGAGTACTTCAAGGCGGACGCCGATCAGAACCTCGCCACGGACGGCGACCGGCCGACGCTCTTCGGCCAGCGGTTCGACGGGCCCATGCCCGGTCACAACCCGACGATGCCGATCCACTACGACCTGCACGTGTGGGTCGCGGAGTTCAACCCGAGCGGCGTTTTCTCCCAGACGAACCCGTCGCTCTCCTGCTCGTAGGCACCTCGCCCTGTCGGGGGGCCGCCGACAACTGTCGGCGGCCCCCCGGTGGGCGATTCGCCGTCCGTGGCGCCCGCTAGTTTCCTCGTGTGCACCTGCGCTCTCTCCGCCTGCGCGGCTTCAAGTCGTTTCCGGACACGCTCGAGCTCAGGCTCGAGCCCGGAGTGTCCGTCGTCGTCGGCCCGAACGGTTCCGGTAAGTCGAACGTCGCCGACGCGATCGTCTGGGCTGCCGGCTCCCTCACTCCGTCCGAGCTTCGGGCCGAGAGGCCGGACGACGTCCTCTTCAACGGCGCCGAAGGCCGGAAGCCGGCGGACACCTGCGAGGTTGAGCTCGTGTTCGACAACGAGGACGGTGGGTTCGGCCCCGAGCTGGATTTCTCCGAGGTCTCGATCGCGCGCAGGCTTCATCGCGGAGGCGAGGGCCAGTACCTCGTCAATCGCGCGAACGTCCGGCGCACCGACCTCGTCGAACTGCTCGCAGACGTCGGCCTCGGCGGCTCGATGCACTCGATCGTCAGCCAGGGCAAGGTCGAGGCCGTGCTCGCGTCAAGGCCGGAGGAGCGGCGTGAGCTGATCGAGGAGGCTGCCGGGCTCGGCAAGTTCAAGCGCCGGAAGCACCGAGCCGAGCTGAAGCTGAACCGGGTCGGGATCCAGGTCGAGCGGGCGCGCGATGTCGAGGCCGAGGTGCGGAAGCGGTTGCGCCCGCTCGCGCTCCAGGCAACGGCGGCGGAACGTGCCGAGAAGCTCGTCGACGAGATCGCAGCTCTGCGGGCGCGGGTCGCCGACCTCGACCTCGCTGCGGCGGAGGAGCGGGGCGCCGAAGCAGGGGAACGGAAGACCGCGGCTGCGCTGGCGCGACGGGCGACCCAGGAGCGCTTGAGCGCGCTCCTCGCCGAGCGTCAGGCCGCCGAGGACGAGCTCGCCGACGCCGCCGGCCGGCGTGAAGCGGCCGTCAAGGCGCTGTACCGGCTCCAGGGCGCGAGCGAACGGGTCGCCGTGCGCCGGGAGGCCGCCACCGCATTGCTGCAGCGGCTCCGGAGCGAGGCCGGAGAGCTCGAAGCCGCGGCCGCGGTCGTGACGGACGAGACGATGCAGGCGCTCGACCGGGCTGCCGGTGAGGCCACCGCCGCGGCGCGCGCGGCCGCGGTCGAGAGCGGCGCCTCAGCGGAGCGGGCTCGGTCGGCCCAGGAGCGGCTGGCCGCCCTCGAACGTGCCGCCGCCGCCCGCGCGGAGGAACGACTGGATGCACTTCGCACCGAGCGCCACGGAATCGAGTCGGAGCTCGCCGACGTCGCGGGTGGGCGCGAGGGCGCCACGGCAGCGCTCTACCGGCTCGGGAGCGCCCGGGAACGGCTCGCGCTCCGGGCCGAATCTGTCTCGACGTTGCGTTCTCGTCTCCGAGCCGAGCTCGGGGTAGCGGAGGCTCTTGCGCGTCGTCCCGGGCCGACTCCCGAGGCGTTGGAGGCCGCCGCCAACGAGGCGACCGCGGCCGCTCGGGCGGCGCTGCTCGCCCACGAGGACCTGACCGCGCGGGCAGCAACCGCGCAGGAGCGGCTCGCTGCGCTCGAGCGTTCGCTGGCCGAACGGGAGGGGATCCCCCCGGCAGCGCGTGCGCTCGCCGCCGAGGGGACGCCACTCGCGCTCTCGCTGCTCGACGTGGAGCCGGGCTCGGAACGGTCGGTCGCGGCAGCGCTCGGGTGGCGCGCCTCGGCTGTCGTCGCCGGCGACGCGCACGCGGGGCTCGCCCTGCTCCAGCGCGCCCGGGACGCAGGGCTCGGCAGCCTCGCCGTTCTCGTGGGCCGGTCGCCCGCCGAGCGGGTCGCCGACCTGCCCGTCGTCCCCCTCGATGCCCTGCTCGCGACCACCACGCCCTCTGTCACCGCTGAGGGCTTCGGCTTCGACCCCGAGCGCGGCGAGCTCTGGTTCGCCGGGGAGGCGGCGGAGGCCGTCCTGCTCGAGCTCGAAGGACGCAGGCGCGCGCTCGCGGCCGAGGCCGCCGCGCTCGCCGGCGCTGCTGCCGACGCGGAGAGCGAGGCCGCGGCGGCAAAGGGGCGAGCCGACGACGCCGAAGCGGCATTCGCGAAGGTCGCCCATCTCCGGGGCGCGCGAAGCGTCGGCACCGCCTTGTTGGGGCGCCTTGCGCGCAACGCTGACCTGCTCGACGAGGCCCTTCTGTCGGGGGCAGCCGTCGCCGCCCGGCTCGAGGAGCCGCTGCGGGCGCACGCGACCGCCGGCTCCGAGCGCGCGGCCATGCTCGGCTCCGAGCTCGCTCGGCTCGGTGCGTTCGAGCACGAGGCGCGCCGTGAAGCAGCTCGCGCAAACGAGGTCGCCGCCGGCGCCGAGCTGATCCGGGCGCGCCTTGGCGGCGCGGGCCAGATCCGGCTCCTCGAGGTCTTCGAAGACGACCGCCACGAGGTCGAGCACGAGGCCCGGGAGCTCACGGCCGTGGCCGAGCGGCTCGCGGCGCTCGCCGCCAACGCATCGGATTTCGCCCGGGTTGCGGCCGGTGCGGCGGTCGACACGGGCGCGCGCCGGATCTCGGCGGTCGATGCGGACTTGCTCCGGCGAGTGATCGCGGGGGCCGAGCGGCTCGACGAGACGCTTGCCGTCGCGGCGGCGTTCGCCGTGGGATTCGAGCCGCCGCTTCGAGCGCGCGTCGACGCGGGTGCCACCCGCGCCGGCGATCTCGGCGGCCGGCTTCGCGAGCTCGGAGCGGCCGAGGTCGAGCTCCGCCAGGCTGCAGAGGAGGCCGCGCAGCGCGCGACCGAGATCGAGATCGAGCTGACCCGGATCGAGGCAGACGCGGCCGACGCCCGCCGCCGCCGCGCCGAGGTCGAGATCGAGCCCGCCGAAGGCGAAGATCGCGGCGAGCTGGCTGCGCGGGTCGAGCGGCTCGAGGCCAGGCGGATCCAGCTCGGCCAGGTGAACCCGCTCGCGAAGGAGGAGTACGAGTCGGAGAAGGAGCGGCTGACCGAGCTCGAGACGCAGCGGGCCGACCTCGAGGCGAGCCTGAAGGAGCTCGAGGAGCTGCGCGTCGAGCTCGCCGAGACCGTCGCACGGCGCTTCTCGGAGACCTTTGCCGCCGTCTCGGAGCACTTCGACGAGGTTGCGGCGACGCTCTTCCCGGGTGGCGAGGGTCGGCTGCGGCTGGTCGAGCCCGAGGAGGAGGGCGGGGCGCCATCACATGCAGGGATGGGCGTGGAGGTCGAGCTGCGCCCCGCCGGCAAGAAGATCACCCGGCTCGG
>DATLXM010000003.1:0-15025 GCA_035575835.1 Gaiellaceae bacterium | reverse complement strand
TCACGCCTGATCGTCGCTCCCTGGCCGGAGCCGGACGACTCCTACGCGGCCGACCTGCACGCACTCGACCGCGTCCAGGAGGCGGCTGCGATCTTCCGGCGGAGCGGCGTCGCGGTCGAGCTGGAGGGCGACGAGCAGCGGATCTTCGCGGCCGTCGTCCGGCCGGAGCGGGCCAAGGCGAACGGGAATGCCGAGGACGAGCTCGGGCGCCTCCGCGGCGAGATCGAGCGAGGCGAGCGGATGCTCGCGAACGAGAAGTTCGTTGCGAAGGCGAAGCCCGAGGTGGTCGAGGCAGAGCGCGAGAAGCTCGCCCGCTACCGTCGCGAGCTCGATGCCCTCTCGTCCTGAGCACACCCGCTGGCTCGCATCCCTCTCGCCCTGGCCGGAGGAGTTCGGCCTCGGCCGGATGCGCACGCTGCTCGCCTCGCTCGGCGACCCGCAGCTCGCGTACCCCGCGATCCACGTCGTCGGCACGAACGGGAAGTCGACCGCGGCCCGGACGATCGAGGCGCTTTTGCTCGCGGAGGGCCTCTCGGTCGGCGTGACGGTTTCTCCGCACGTCCGCGGGTGGGCCGAGCGAATCACGGTCGACGGGGCCGAGGCCGAGTTCGAGCAGGCAGTCGGGCGCGTTCGGCCTGAGGCCGAGCACCAGGGCGCGACCCAGTTCGAGGCACTGTGCGCAGCCGCGTTCGCCGAGTTCGCTGCGAGGGGGATCGACGTCGCGGTCGTCGAGGCCGGGCTCGGCGGTCGCCACGACGCGACGAACGTCCTTCGCAGCCACGTCGTCCTGCTCACGAACGTCGGGCTCGAGCACACCGACGTGCTCGGGGAGACACGGGAGGCGATCGCGGCCGAGAAGCTCGCGGTCGTCCAGAAGGGGACGATCGCCGTGCTCCCCGACGAGGAGTTCGCCGCGCTCGCCGGCCCGGACGTGCTGATCGGTGGCGCCCGCGAAGCCGCAGAGGCCTACCTCGGGCGGCCGATCCGAACCGAGGTCGAGGTCTCCCTCCCCGGCCGGCTCGAGCGTCGCGGCGACGAGATCTGGGATGGGGCGCACAACGCGGAAGGTGCCGCCTGGCTCATGGAACGGCTCCCGGAAGGCAACCGTGTGGTTCTTGCCTCGATCCTCGGCGACAAGGACGTGGACGCGATGCTCTCGACCCTCGCGCGGGCCGGGACACACTTCGTCGCCACCCGCTCCTCCAACCCGCGTGCGCTCCCGGCGGAGGAGCTCTCCCGGAGGGCCAGGGCCTACTTCGCCGAGGTCGAGACAGTCCCGGATCCGAGAACGGCGCTCGCCCGCGCCCGTCAGCTCGGTCCGGTCCTCGTCACCGGCTCCCTTTATCTCCTTGCAGATCTGGCGAGGAACGGGGCCTGACGTGGCGAAAGCCCGGGAGCGCGTCACCGTCCTGACCTTCGCGTTCGCCGTGCTCGCCTTAATCGTGGGCTCCGCGTTCGCGGTTGGCTATATCGTGGGCAAGCTGCTCCTGTGATCATCGCCGCGACCACAAACAATGAGGATCTCTTCGGGGGAGTCAACGACTTCTTCGACTCCGGCGCGTGGTTGGTCATCCGCAACCTGTCGATCTTCTTCTTCGTCGTCTTCTGGCTGGCGACCGCGTACTGGGTCTACAAGGACGCGCGCCGCCGGGTCGAGGATCCGTGGCTCGTCGCGATGGCGGCGGTGCTCGGGCTGATCCCTCCTTTCGTCGGCCCGATCATCTACCTCTTCTTCCGGCCACCGGAATACCTCGACGACGTGCGCGAGCGCGAACTCGAGATCAAGGCGATGGAGGACAGGCTCTCCGTGCGCGACCTCCACTGCCCGGTCTGTCGCGCTCAGGTTGAGTCGACCTTCCTCGTCTGCCCGGTCTGCACGACCAAGCTGAAGCAGGCGTGCGTCAAGTGCGCGAGCCCGCTCGACGCCCTCTGGCAGATCTGCCCGTACTGCACGACACCCGTGACAAGCACCGGCCTGCCGGGCGTCGACGAGTCGCTCACCGACTCGTGGACGGCTCCGATCAGACGCGCGTCCGAGTCTGAGTAGACTCCCGCGTCGATGGCGGCGGAGACCACACTCGTGCTCGTGAAGCCGGACGGCGTCCGGCGCGGGCTCAGCGGCGAGATCGTCGCTCGCTTCGAGCGGCGCGGCCTGGAGTTGCGCGGCGCGCGACTGCTCAAGATCCCGCGCTCGCTCGCGCAGGAGCACTACGCGGAGCACAAGGGCAAGCCGTTCTTCGGCGACCTCGTCTCCTTCATCACCTCCGGCCCGGTGCTCGCGCTCGCCGTCCGAGGCGAGACCGCGATCGCGACCGTGCGGACGATGATGGGCGCGACGAACCCGCTCGACTCCGTCCCGGGCACGATTCGAGGCGACTTCGCGCTCGAGCTCTCCGAGAACATCGTCCACGGCTCGGACTCGAAGGCGAGCGCCAAGCGAGAGCTCGGCCTGTTCTTCCCCGATGGCCTCCTCTGAGGCCGACGCGGCGAAGAACCGCGAGCTCTGGACGAGGACGAACGAGGAGTACACCGCCGACAACGCCCCGGCGGCCTGGGCGAAGGACGAGATGGACTGGGGGATCTGGCACCTGCCGGAGTCCGAGCTGCAGGTTTTCGCAGGGATCGAATTCGACGGACTCGACGTGGTCGAGCTCGGGTGCGGCACGGCGTACTTCTCCGCCTGGTTCGCGAAGCGCGGCGCGCGCCCGGTCGGCGTCGACATCACCCCGGCGCAGCTCGAGACGGCGCGCCGCCTCCAGGCCGAGACCGGAATTGCATTCGCGCTTGTCGAGGCCGACGGCGCCGAGACAGGCCTCCCCGACGCATCGTGCGACCTCGTCTTCTCCGAGTACGGGGCGAGCATCTGGGTCGATCCGTATCGCTGGGTCCCGGAGGCCGCGCGGCTCGTCCGTCCCGGCGGCCATCTCGTCTTCCTCCGCAACTCGACGCTCGTGATCCTCTGCTCCGAGGACGAGGTGCCTGCGGTCGAGCACCTGATCAACCCTCAGTTCGGGATGCACCGCTTCGAGTGGCCGGAGGGCGGGGTCGAGTTCCATCTCGCGCATGGCGAGTGGATTCGCCTGCTTCGCGAGCACGGCTTCGAAATCGAGGCGCTGCACGAGTTGCAGGCCCCGGCCGGGGCCGAGACGCACACGACCTACGACTTCGTCACCGCCGACTGGGGCCGGAAGTGGCCGGCCGGGAAGCGATGAGCGTCTCGCCGGCGCCGCCGCTCCTCCTCGCGTCCACGAGCCCGCAGCGCCGCGCGATCCTGGAGCAGCTCGGGATCCCGTTCGACGTCGTCGCCCCCGACTACGAGGAGCACGACCCGCCGGAAGCCGACGCCGTCGAGCTCGTTCGCGAGCACGCACGCGGCAAGGCGCGCTCGGTTGCCGCGCAGGCGGGCGACCGGCCGGTGCTCGCCGTCGACACCGCCGTCTCGCTCGGCGGCCGCATCTACGGCAAGCCGGGGAACGCGACCGACGCCGAGGCGATGCTCGAGCAGCTCGAAGGCGAGACCCACGTCGTCGTCTCGGGCCTCTGCCTGCTCACGCCGGGCTGGGAGGTCGTGGAGCACGACTCGACCCGCGTTCGCTTCCGACCGCTCGCCGCCCGTGATCTCGCCGCTTACGTGGGTCACGGCGAGTGGGAGGGACGGGCAGGCGCGTACGCGATCCAGGGTCGCGGAGCCGCGCTCGTCGAGGAGATCGAAGGCGACTACCTGAACGTGGTGGGGCTGCCCGCCGCGCTCCTCGTGCGGCTGCTCGCCGAGCGCTTCTCCGGGCTCTACGGCTTCGGCTGATCCGATCTCGGCTGAGGGAAGGTTCGCGAGATCATCGCGTCCCAGAGCCGATCCGGGAGCAGGCGCCGGATCACGATGAAGAGGCGCGCCGAGCCGGTCACGCGGTAGCGCGTCTGGGGACGCTTGGCCGAGATCGCGCGCTCGACGGCCTTCGCGACCGTCTCCGGCCCGCCCCCGAGCGCGCGTGAGATCCCGTTTCGGTACGCCCCCGCGGTGGCGGCGGCGACCGCCTGGTTGAAGCCGTCGTAGGGGCCGGCCGGATCCTCCGAGCGGTCGGCGATCGTGCCCACGGCCGCGTCCGCGAAGCCGGTTCGAATCAGGCCCGGCTGCAGGACGACGACGTCGATCCCGAAACCCTGCACCTCGAAGCGGAGCGCGTCCGAGAGCGCCTCGACCGCGTGCTTGGTCGCGTGGTAGTAGCCGCCGCCCGGGAATGTGAAGCGGCCGCCCATCGAGCTGACGTTCACGATCCGGCCGAAGCCCTGCTTGCGCATCCCGGGGAGCACGAGCTGCGAGAGCCGAACGAGCCCGAAGACGTTCGTCTCGAACTGCCGGCGCACCTCGTCGATCGGGACGCTCTCGATCGCGCCGCTGAGGCTGAATCCCGCGTTGTTGACGAGCGCGCCGACGGCGCCCTCGGCCGCCTCGACGGCCTCGACAGCGGCCTGCATCGAGCCTTCGTCGGTCACGTCGAGCTCGAGCAGCCGGCAGCCGGAAGCCTCGAGCTCGGCGATCGAGTCGAGCTTGCGAGCGGTGGCGTAGACCTTCCAGCCTGAGCGGGCCAGCCGCTCGGCGGTCGCGCGCCCGATCCCGGACGAGCAGCCGGTGACGAGGACTGCGCGGGAGGGCTCCACCGGGTCATCCTTGCAGAGCCGCTGCAAATCGCGGGTACAGTGGACGCGGATGGGCATCTTTCGCTCGATGCGCGGCTTCGGCAGCCGCGACATGGCTGTCGACCTCGGCACCGCCAACACGCTCGTCTACGTCCGCGGTCGCGGGATCGTGCTCTCCGAGCCGTCCGTGGTCGCGATCGACCAGCGCTCCGGCGAGGTGCACGCGGTCGGCGTCGAGGCGAAGCGGATGCTCGGGCGCACCCCGGGCACGATCTCCGCGATCCGCCCGCTCAAGGACGGCGTCATCGCCGACTTCGACGTCACCGAGCAGATGCTCCGCCACTTCATCCAGAAGGTGCACCAGGGCCGGTTCTCCCACCCGCGCGTCGTCGTCTGCGTCCCTTCCGGGGTGACCGGAGTCGAGAAGCGCGCGGTCGAGGAGGCGACGCTCTCCGCCGGCGCCCGCAAGGCCTATTTGATCGAGGAGCCAATGGCCGCCGCGATCGGCGCCGGGCTCCCGGTCGCCGAGCCGACGGGGAACATGATCGTGGACATCGGCGGCGGCACGACCGAGGTCGCGGTGATCTCGCTCGGCGGGATCGTCGTCTCGCAATCGCTGCGCGTCGGCGGCGACGAGATGGACGACGCGATCGTGAGCCACATCAAGAAGGAGTACAAGCTTCTCGTCGGCCAGCAGACGGCCGAGGAGATCAAGCTCGAGGTGGGCTCGGCCTACCGGATGCGCGAGGAGGTTCAGGCCGAGGTTCGCGGCCGCGACATGCTGAGCGGGCTCCCGAAGACGGTGCTTCTCAGCTCTGAGGAGATCCGGCACGCGCTCGATGAGCCCGTGGCCCAGATCATCGACGCGATCCGCTCCACGCTCGACAAGACCCCGCCCGAGCTCGCCGCGGACATCATGGATCGCGGGATCGTGCTCGCCGGGGGCGGCGCCCTCCTGCACGGCCTCGACGAGCGTCTGCGCCACGAGACCCAGATGCCGGTGCACCTCGCCGAGAGCCCGCTCACCTGCGTCGCAGTCGGCTCCGGGCGCAGCCTCGAGGAGTTCGACACGTACGACCGCGCTGCCCGCGCCCGCCCGCGCCGCAACGGAAACCGCCGCTACTAAGCGACTTCCGTCACGAGCGCCCGCCGGAAGAGGCGCTAGAGTGGACGCTCCGTGCAACGCAACCGCACCGCAAAATCGGCGGTGCTGGGCATCCCCGTCCGGCGTCCCGCCTCGCGTCCGTTCACCTCTCGCACCAGCAGCGCGCTTCGGCGCCGGATCGTGCTGGGGCTCCTGGTGCTCGCCGCGCTCGTCCTGATCACGATCTCGTTCCGCGAGACGGAGGGCGGGCCACTGCATTCCGTCCAGGGCGCCGTCGCGGGCCTGCTCCAGCCGCTCGAGGTGGCCGTGAACCGCGTCGCCCGTCCCTTCGAGGACGCGTACGACTGGACGACGGGGCTCTTCGAAGCGCGCAGCGAGGCGGAGACGCTGCGGCGCGAGAACGCCCTCCTCCAGCAGCAGGTGATCCAGAACGAGTCCGCGCTCCAGGAGAACGTCGATCTCAAGCGCTTGCTCGAGTACGCGAGCGCACCGTCCTTCCCCGCCGACTACCGGCCGCTCGCCGCCGAGGTGATCGCTCGCCCGACGAGCGCGTTCGAGCAGGAGATCGTCGTCTCGGTCGGCTCGGAGGACGGCGTCCAGCAGAACGCGCCGGTCGTGACCCGCGAAGGGCTCGTCGGCCAGGTCACGATCCTGAACGAGCACGCCGCCCGGGTGCGCCTGCTCACCGACGAGCAGAGCGCCGTCTCCGCCGTCGATCTGCGCACCGACGCCGGCGGGATCGTCCGGCACGGCCAGGCCGGCGACGCGCTCGTCCTCGACCGCGTTCGCAAAGACGCCGTCGTCTCGGTCGGCGACGAGATCATCACGGCCGGCTGGCGCTCCGGGCAGCTCGCGTCGCTCTATCCGAAGGGGATCCCGATCGGACGCGTCACCTACGTCGGCCAGCTCGACACCGACCTCTACCAGCAGGTGCAGATCCGCTCCGACGTCGACTTCTCGTCTCTCGACTCGGTGCTCGTCCTCGTCGGACGCAAGCCGGCTCCGAGGTTTCCGTGAACGCGGCCGACTCGGGGATCGTCGCCGCACTCGTCTTCGTCGCGGTGTTGCTGCAGGCGACCGTCTTCGCCTCCTTCGACGTCCTCGGCGGCACCCCGGACGTCCTGCTCCTCGTCCTGATCGGAGTGGCGCTCCTGCGCGGCTCGGTCACGGGCGCGGTCGCGGGCTTCGGTGGTGGACTCCTGCTGGACGTGATCACGCTGGACACGCTCGGCCTGACCGCGCTGATCCTGGCGCTGACGGGCTACTGGACGGGCCGCTACGGCGAGACGACCGGCCGGGGGCGCGGCCATGCGCCGATCCTCGCGGTCCTCGTCGCCACGATCCTCGTCGCGCTCGCCGGCTTCTTCCTCCACTTCCTGCTCGGCGAAGCGGTCTCGGCGCGGCGCGCCCTCGTCGAGGCGCTGCTCGCCGGGCTCGGGCTGAACCTGATCTTCGGTGCGCCGGTCTTCGCCCTCTGCCGCTCGCTGCTCCGCCCGCGGGCCGGATCCGAGCGCGCCGTGGAGGTGCGTCTCCTTGGCTAGCCCCTCCCGCCGCTTCCTCCCACCCGATCCCCGCGTCACCGAGCCGCACCGATTCACCCCGCAGCTCGCGCTCCGCGTCGGAATGCTCGGCGCGGTCGCTCTGGCCGTCTTCGCAGTCCTCTTCCTTCGCCTCTGGGCGCTCCAGGTGCTCTCCGGCGACAAGTACCTGAACGCGGCGCAGGAAAACCAGGTGCGGACGGTCCGGATCGAGGCACCCCGCGGCTCGATCCTCGACCGCAACGGCCGGGTGCTCGTTTCGAACGTGCCTGGAACCGCGGTCCGGATCTGGAAGAGCGACCTGCCGAAGGAGGGGCGCTACGCGATGTTCAAGCGGCTCTCGATGATCCTGCGCGTGCCGATGCCGCAGTTGACCAAGGCACTCGAGGATTCGAAGGACGACCCGCTGACGCCGATCACGATCAAGACGGCCGTGCACGAGGACCAGGTCATGTACCTGAAAGAGCGCGCGACCGAGTTCCCGGGCGTCCAGATCGTCGGCACGTACCTGCGCGACTACGAGCATCGCGCGCTCGCGGCCCAGATCCTCGGCTACGTCGGCGAGATCTCTGCCGAGGAGCTGAAGGAGCGCCAGGACGACGGCTACCGGGGCGGGGACAAGCTCGGCAAGACGGGCGTCGAGCGCGCCTTCGACCGGTATCTGCGCGGCACGCCCGGAACGGCGCAGGTGCGCGTGGACTCGCTGGGCCGCCCTCAGAGCGCCTACGAGACCAGGGAGTCGCCGATCTACGGGAACAGCGTCCGCACCACGATCGACCTCGCGCTTCAGCAGGCGGCCGAGCGCGCGCTCACGTTCGGGATCCAGACCGCGCGCAACAACGACTCCTTCAACGCGAACGGCGGCGCGATCGTCGCGCTCGACCCGCGCGACGGCGCGATCCTCGCGCTCGCCTCCAATCCGACCTACAAGCCCTCGGTCTACGTCGGCCGCGTCGACCCGAAGAAGCTCGAGCCGCTCGTCGACCCGAAGGTCGCGGCGAAGCGGAACTACCCGGGGATCAACCGCGTCCTGGCGACCGCCTATCCGCCGGGCTCGGTGTTCAAGCCGGTCACCGCGCTCGCCGCGATCTCCGACGGGTTGCTCTCCCCGTACCAGTCGATTCAGTGCACCCCGTATGCGGAGTTCGGCCTCGACAACTTCCGCTTCCGCAACTGGAACCCGTACACGAACCAGCCGATGACGCTCGCGACCGCCCTCGCGCAGTCGTGCGACACGTACTTCTACGAGGTTGGCAACCGCTACTACGAGCGGGGCGAGAGCGAGCGCGCGTACTGGACGAAGATGCAGGACTGGGCGCGCAAGTTCGGCTTCGGGAAGTCCGCCGGCCTCGACATCGGGGGCGAGGCGGCCGGGCTCGTGCCGACGCCCGCATGGCGCAAGCGCGTCTACGACAACCCGATCGACCAGGCCTGGAACCCGGGCGACCTGATCCAGCTCGCGATCGGCCAGAAGGATCTGACCGTGACCCCGCTGCAGATGGCACGCTTCTACGCGATGCTCGCGAACGGCGGCAAGCTCGTCACCCCGTACCTCGTCGCCGCGGTCGAGCAGCCCGGCAACGACGGCTCGCCGGCGCTGACGAGGCAGGTCTTCCGGCCGCCGCCCCCCACCGAGGTCGACGTCGATCCGGAAGGGCTCAGCGTCGTCCGCGACGGCCTCTTCTCCGCGACCCACGACGCGAACGGCACCTCGGCCGGCGTCTTCGGCAGCTTCCCGGTCCCGGTCGCGGGCAAGACGGGCACGGCCGAGAAGGTCGTCAACCTCCCCGGCTACCCGCTCGGCCACCTCGAAGACCAGTCCTGGTGGTGTGGCTGGGGCCCGTTCGACGGCGGCACCTACGGCGGCCGCGGGCCGATCGTCGTCTGCGCCGTGATCGAGAACGGAGGCCACGGCGGAACCGCGGCTGCCCCGGCGGCGCTGAAGCTGTTCGAGCGCTGGTTCGGGACGAAGGCCGGTGTCCAGGCCCTGGTGGCGACGGACTGATGCTCGACTACGCGTCCAACCGCTCGACGACTCGTGAGGGAACCGACGTCCTTGCGTTCATCCGCCGCCTCGACTGGATCCTCGTCGGGGCAGTGGGAGCCCTCGTCGCCTACGGGCTCTGGGCCGTCGCCGGGATCACCCGCTTCGACGTCGAGGGGAACGAGAACTACTTCGTGATCCGCCAGGCGATCGCCGCCGCCCTTGGAGGGATCGCGCTCGTGACCGCGCTCGCGGTCGACCCGGATCGCTTCCGCCGCGCTCAGCGCGTGATCTTCGGAGGCACGATCGTCTTGATGGTGCTCGTCCTCCTGCTCGCGCAGGAGACGCGCGGCTCGAAGCGCTGGATCGACATCGGGCCGTTCCAGTTCCAGCCGTCCGAGTTCGGCAAGCTCCTCTTCGTCCTCGCGCTCGCGGGCTTCCTCGCCGACCGCGCGCGGCGAATGCACGAGCCGAAGGTGGTGCTCCAGGCGGTTGGGCTCGGCCTGATCCCGACGCTCCTCGTCTTCAAGCAGCCCGACCTCGGCACCGCCCTCGTCTACTCCGCCGCGCTCGCCGCCTGCCTCTTCGTCGCCGGTGCCCGCTGGACGCACCTGCTCAGCCTCGCGGCCGTCGCGCTGGCCGTGATCGTCAGCGTCGTCTCGCTGCTCCCGAGCGCAGGGATCGAGTTGCTCGAGCCCTACCAGAAGGAACGGCTCACGGGCTGGACGAATCCCGATCGTGACCCGGGCGGGACGACCTACAACGTGACCCAGTCGATCACCGCCGTCGGCTCGGGCGGCCTGAACGGGCGCGGCGTCGACGGCGCCACCCAGACGAGGCTCGACTACCTGCCCGAGCACGCGACCGACTTCGTCTTCGCGTCCCTGGCAGAGCAGCGCGGCTTTTTCGGCGCCGCCCTCCTGCTCGGGCTCTACCTGCTCGTCGTCTGGCGTGGGCTCCGCGTGATCTCCGTCTCGCGTGACGCCTACGGTGCGATCGTGGCAGGCGGAATCGTGCTCGCGTTCCTCTTCCAGATCTTCGTCAACGTCGGGATGACGATGGGGATCGCACCCGTGACGGGAATCCCGCTTCCGTTCGTCACAGTCGGAGGCTCGTCGATGGTCGCGAACCTAGCGGCGATCGGCGTCCTCCTCTCGATCCACGCGCGTGGAATCCCTGCGCGCCGGCGGCGCTGAGATGGCGGCGAAGCTCAACCCCGCAGCCGTCTGGGGTCTCTTCAAGGAGATCAGGACGGTGATGGAGGACGAGAAGCCGCTGCTCGTCACCGGTGCGCTCGCCGCCTCGCTCGAGAAGGAGCTTGCGCGCGGCGGCTCGGCGAACGCGGTCAGCTCGCGCGGGCGGATCGAAGACGCAGCCGTCCTTTTGCGCGTCCTCGCCGGCAAGCCGACCGAGGAGGACGAGGAGGCGCTCCGCGCCGCGAACCGCGCGCGCGTGCCCGTGCTCGCCGTCCAGACCTCGCCGGAGTCGTTCGACGTCCCGTACGTGCTCGCGACCGACGTCATCGCCTGCAAGCCGGGAGCGGGATTCCCCGTGGACGAGATCGCTCGGGCGGTCGCCGCCAGGATGGGGGAGAGCGCGACCTCGCTCGCGGCCCGGCTGCCCGCCCTGCGCGATCCGGTCTGCGACGCGCTGATCGACTCCTTCTCGCGCAAGAACGGGATTCTCGGCGCCGCCATCTTCATCCCCGGCGCGGATTTCCCCGTCCTCACCCTGAATCAGGTGCGGCTCGTGCTCCGGCTCGCCTCCGCCCACGGGATCGAGGTCGACCAGCAGCGGCTGCCCGAGATCCTCGGCACGGTCGCAGCCGGGTTCGGGCTTCGCGCCGTTGCGCGGCAAGTCCTGGGTGCGATCCCGGTCGCGGGCTGGGCGCTCAAGGGCGGGATCGCCTACGCCGGAACCCGCGCTGTCGGCGAAGCCGCGCGCCGTTACTTTGCCGCATCTGCCAAGCCCGCCTAGTCCCGCAGGGGACTCCGTCCGGTCCGGGTCCTAGAGTTCCGCCCAGACCTGGACGGCGACCACCTGGAGGGAGGCGGAATGGCAGCTGCAGCGCACGCAGAAGAGCTCCTGATGATCGAAGAAGCCGATGCCTGGTTCGAATATCTCGAGGCCACGCGAGGACAGAGCGAGACCCGCTATGCCGAGGTGGAGCCGTGGGCGTACGCACGGCTCTCGCAACGCCTTCGTGCGGTTCGTGCACGACGCGCCCGCCTGCGCCCGGCTGCGGCGTAATCCCCGTCCCTGGCACGCCCGATCCGTGCCGCGCGGGGCTGCTGCTAGCCTGTTCACAGGCCATGCCTACGTTTTTCATCACTCGCAGCGCGCGACCGACCGCATCCGCGGCCGTGTCTTTGCGCGCGCCCACCCTAGGAGAAGCATTTGTCACCCTGGTTTCGACGCAAGCGCAAGCAGGACGAGCAGCAGGCCGCCGAAGCGGCGCCCGCACAGCCGTCACCGCCTGAGGCGGTAACCCCCGACTCACCCCCGGCGGACGCCGCCGGGACAGATCCAGCCAAGAAGCGCCGCCGCGGTAACCGTGGCGGGCGCGGACGGAAGAAGCCCGGCACGCCGGCAGGCGAGGCCCAGGCCGATCCCAAGCCCGAGGGACGGGCGCAGCAGCCCGCCCGCCGCGAGCGCAAGCCCTCAGGCCAGCGCGAGTCCGGCAGCCGCGAGTCTGGCGGGCGCGAGTCCGGGAGCCGAGACAGCGGCGAGCGGAGCCAGCGCCAGGAGCGCCGCGCCCAGAGCGGCAACCGCCGCCGGGTGCCCCAGAAGCGGGCGCCGCTCCCCAAGGCGAAGCGCGAGCTCCTGATCTCGGTCGACGTCGGCGAGCAGCGCGTCGCGATCCTCGAGGACGACCGCGTCGCCGAGGTCTATCTCGAGCGCCCCGAGCGCCGCTCGATCGCCGGCAACATCTATCTCGGCACGGTCGACAACGTCCTGCCCGGAATGGAGGCCGCGTTCGTCGAGATCGGCCTCGAGAAGAACGGCTTCCTCTACGTCGACGAGATCGTCCGCCCCGAGCTCGAGGGCAAGTCGCACGGGAAGAAGATCACCGACCTGATCGCCCGCGGCCAGGAAGTGATGGTTCAGGCCGTCAAGGATCCGATGAAGACGAAGGGCGCCCGGCTGACGATGGAGATCTCGCTCCCCGGCCGCTTCCTCGTCTTCGTCCCGCAGGGCGAGGGGCTCGGTGTCTCACGCCGGCTCGACGACGCCGAGCGCGCGCGCCTGAAGGAGATCATCAAGGGGCTCGAGGCCAAGGAGGGCGGAATCATCGTCCGCACCGCGGCCGAGGGCGCCTCCGCCGAGGACATCGAGCGCGACCTCGTCTTCCTCCAGCGGCTCTGGAAGACGATCCAGGCCAAGGCGAAGGCCGCCAAGGCGCCTGCCCTCGTCTACCAGGAGGCCGAGCTGCCGCTCCGGATCGTTCGCGATCTCTTCGCCGGCGACTTCGAGAGCGCGATCATCGACCACGACCGCACCTACAAACGGATCGTCGGCTACCTCAAGAAGACCTCCCCGGGCATGCTCGAGCGGGTTCACCACTACAAGGAGAAGACGCCGCTCTTCGAGGGCACGGGCGTCGACGCCGAGATCCGCTCCACGCTCTCTCGCCGCGTCGACCTCCCCTCCGGCGGCTATCTCGTCTTCGATTACGCCGAGGCCTTCACGGTGATCGACGTCAACACCGGCCGCTTCGTCGGCTCCCGCTCGAAGAACTCGGGCGCCCGGCTCGAGGACACGATCACGAAGAACAATCTCGAGGCCGTCAAGGAGGTCGTGCGCCAGCTCCGGCTGCGCGACATCGGCGGGATCATCGTGATCGACTTCATCGACATGGCGAACCCGAAGAACCGGGCCGCTGTCGAAGAGGCGCTCCGTAACGAGCTCGAGCGCGACCGGACGAAGACCTACGTCGTCGAGATCTCCCCGCTCGGGCTCGTGGAGATGACGCGCCAGAACGTGACCGACGGGCCACGCGAGATCCTGACCAAGAAGTGCCCGACCTGCGAGGGCGACGGCATCGTCGTCTCGGAGGCCACAGCGGCGATGGAGGTCGAGCGGCGCCTGCGTACGCTGGCCGCCGGTTCCCGCGCCCAGGCGTTCAAGGTCGAGGTCAGCCCGCGTACGGCCGCGCTCCTGATCGGCGCTGGTGCAGGCAGGCTGGCCGAGATCGAGGCTGCCGCGAAGAAGCGCTTCTTCTTCGTTCCCAAGGACGGCGCCCACGCAGACCACGTGACCGTGCTCGAGGAAGGCAAGCTCGCCGACCTGCAGCCCGAGGCGCCCGTCGCCGAAGGAACCGAGGTCGAGCTGAAGCTCGTCGAGCTCGCCCGGCACGACGCCCAGGCCGCCGCGGGTAAGCTCGACGGCCTCGAGGTCGTCGTCGGCGGCGCTGCGAAGCTCGTCGGCAAGAAGGCCAAGGTTCGGATCGAGCGCGTCCTCGACGGCTCGGCGTACGCGACGCTGCTCTCGGGCGGAGACGGGCGACCGGATCCGATCACGTTCGAGAGCGAGGCCGAAAAGCCGACCCGCGCCCCGAGTCGCGCGAAGAAGGCGTCGGACGATGCTGCCGCCGAGCTCGCGACGCCCGAGGATGCGACCGAGGACGAGCTGGAAACGCCCGTAGCGGAGGTCGAGGCGGTCGAGGCCGAGCTCGAGCCCGACGCCGACGAGTCCGAAGAGACCGACGCCACCGGCGAGGCCGAAGAGACCGTCGACGGCGTGCCGGTGAAGAAGAAGACGCGACGAGGCTCCCGTGGAGGCCGGAACCGGAAGAAGAAGCCGGCCGAGGCGGAAGACGGCGCGGAGCCGACTGCGGACGCAGATTCGGCAGCTGCGGAATCCGGTGCCGACGGCGACGAGGTCTCGAAGCCTGCCGCGAGGCCGCGCGCTCCCCGGATCCACGTTCCCGATCTCGATCGCGACCCCGAGCCGAAGCCGAAGCCGCGCTCACGCCCCCGGGTGGCCGCGGAGGTCGCCGACGCGGCCGAGGTCGGTGACGAAGAGGTCACCGAGGCGATCGGCGAACCGACCGAGAATGGAGCGGAGCCCACTGACGGCGCGCCGGCCGTCAAGAAGAAGACTCGCCGCGGTTCCCGAGGCGGTCGCAACCGCAAGAAGCCCGCCGGAGACAACGGGGCCGACGGCGACGAGGCCGATGGTGCCGCGACGATGGCCGAGGCCCAGGAGGCGCCGGCCGAGCCGGAGTCGCCGGTCGAGCCCGTTCCGGTCGCTGCCGCGCGCGAGCCCAGGCGCACAGCCGTGGTCAGGGCGGCCGGGGACGACGAGTACGTTCCCATGTCCGAGTGGGCGGACGAGATCTAGGCGCGGACGCCGCGCGCGAACACGGGGGCTTCGCTACAATCCCTCGGCTCGCGGGCGCCTCGCCCGCGTCTCGCACGCCCGAAAGAACACCTTATGAGCAACTACGCAATCATCTCCGTCGGTGGCAAGCAGTACCGCGTCCATGAGGGCGAGAAGCTGCTCGTCGACCGCCTCCCGCACGGCGAAGGGAAGACCTTCGAGCCGAGCGTCCTCCTGACCGGTGGCGGCGACGCGGGCCCGAACCTCTCGCCGAGCGCGACCGTGACCGCGCGGGTCGTAGCAGACGTGAAGGGCGAGAAGATCCGGATCGGCAAGTACCGGCCGAAGAACGGCTACAAGAAGCACACGGGCTTCCGCGCGAGCCTCTCCCAGATTCAGATCGAGTCGATCGGCGGCACCGGCGCGAAGCGTGCGCCCGCC
>DATLXM010000002.1:0-2337 GCA_035575835.1 Gaiellaceae bacterium | reverse complement strand
CGCGCCGCTGCTCGTGCCCGGGATCGTCGTCACGACCCTCTTCGCGTTCATCTCCGCCTGGAACGAGTTCTTTTTCGCGCTCGTGATCCTCGAGAGCCCCGCCTTGACGACGCTGCCGCTCCGGCTTGCGCAGTACGTCGGGATCGAAGGAGTGGTCAGATTCGGCCCCCTCGCCGCGGCCGCCCTCCTCGCGACCGCACCCAGTCTCATCCTGTTCACGATCATCCAACGCTGGCTCGCCCGTGGCCTCCTCTCTGGGGCGGTCAAGGGCTAGCGATGGCACTCACAACGAACTCCCCGGCGTTGAATGGGACGGCGCCTCCTACCGCAGAAAGGCGGGTCAGAACCATGAGGAAGCTCATCGCGCTCGGCGCTTTGGCGCTGCTGTGCACCGTGCTCGTAGCCGGGGCTCAGGCAGGCAAGCAAGCCAACGTCGTCAAGCTCAAGTTCGCCACGTACGTCTGGCAGCCGACAACGGTTGCCGCGAACAAGGCAATCGTCGAGTCCTGGAACAAGAGCCACCCCGGAATCCAGGTCGAGATCGTCCCGGTCGACGTCAACTCCGTCCACGACAAGCTGCTGACGAGCTTCGTCGGCGGGACGGCGGCGGACGTGATCCACGACGAGGCCGCGGACATCGCCGGCTTCACGCAGCAGGGGTATCTCGCGAACCTCACCCCGCTGATCCCGAAGACGCTGCGGAGGACGATTCCGAACTCGCTCTGGCAGACGACGAACTTCGGCGGCAAGATCACAGGCGTTCCGGCGCTGCTCCAGACGTACAACATCTTCGCGAACATGGACATCTTCAAGGCGGCCGGGATCAAAGCCCCGACGCTGTCCGATCCGTGGACCTGGGCGGAATTCCGCGCCATCGCGAAGCGGCTGACGACCTCGAGCCGGTTCGGCGTCTGCTGGGGGCTGCGCTCGCCGACCGCGGTCACACAGACGATGTCGCTCAACTACGGCGGTCAGTTCTTCTATCTCGAGAACGGCAAGTGGACGTTCAAGTTCGGCCCGAACGACCGGAACGTGGTCACTCAGATGCACGACATGATCCACGTCGACAAGTCGGTCGACCCCGCCGCGACGGGCCTCTCCGGCAGTGCCATCCTGCCCGCCTTCTTCGGGGGCAAGTGCGCCATGACGGTGTCGGGCAACTTCACCGCCCAGGCCATGATCCTGCAGAGCCCGCGTGGGTTCAACTGGGCCATGTTCCCGCTGCTCAAGGGCAAGACGCAGGAGCAGGTCGCGAACCCGCAGACCTACTCGATCGCCGAGCAGAGCAAGAACAAGCAGTCGGCGATGTTCTTCATCTCATACCTCGTCAACAAGCAGAACCTGGCCAAGCTCGCCCTCGGCGACTGGCTGATCCCGGCGAATCCGGAGGCGGGCAAGCTCGCTCGCCGCTCGACCAAGCGGGCCGGGAGCTGGAAGATCGCGACCGAGTCGGTCGTCCACTTCCGCAAGGGCAACTGGGTCTCACTGGCCGCGTATCCCCGCTGGAAGTCGGAGGTCGCTCAGCCGAACTTCGTCCAGTACCTGCGCGGGTCGATCTCGATCGACCAGCTCGGGAAGAACCTCGAGGACGGCTGGAAGCGGATCAACGGACGCTAGAAAAGGCACGTCGGCCGGCCGGTAGAAGCCGGCCGGCCGACGAGCCGACATTCTGCGAAGCGAGGAGAGAGCAACGTGAGTGAACACCTGCTGGCCGACAAAGCCGTCGGCTGCCTGGCCGGGGGTGCGGTCGGAGACGCGCTCGGCGGCGCCACGGAAGGCTGGGAGGCATCGGAGATCCACGATCACTTCGGCGGCTTCGTCGAGGGGATCGTCGAGTCGATCCGCCGCACGAAGAAGGTCGAGAAGGCGTTCTCCCCGTTCCACAAGGGAGACGGCCACGTCACCGACGACACCCTGATGACCCGGGCGCTCGTCAACGCGTACGAGATCAAGCGCGACCATCTGGACGCGTACGACGTCGAGGCGCTGCTCGTCCCCGAGATCGTCGACAAGGCGACCTGGATCCCCGAGCTGAACCGCGAGGACCTGCTCTATCACCGGCTCTTCCTCGCCGAGAAGTGGCTCGTGCTCAAGCTCCGCTACGGGCACGCCGACCCACGCGACGCGGGGATCGGGAACATCGTCAACTGTGGCGCCGCGATGTACATCGCGCCCGTCGGGATCGCGAACGCCGGCGATCCGGACGGCGCGTATCTCGAGGCGCTCGACCTCTCGGGCGCACACCAGTCGAGCTACGGCCGCGAGGCGGCCGGGGTGCTCGCCGCCGCGGTCGCCGAGTCCCTGCGGCCGGAGGCGACAGTCACGAGCGTCGTCGAG
>DATLXM010000001.1:0-3470 GCA_035575835.1 Gaiellaceae bacterium | reverse complement strand
CGGTCGGAATCGGCGATCGCGCCGCAGATCGTGGCCGCGGCGAGGATTCCCGTCGCGACGAACAGGCCGCGCGTGGTCGCACTGACCGAGGGCGTCCCGCCCTCTCCGAGCAGGAGCCCTGCGATGAGCGGGCCGAACAGCTGTCCGAGCGACACGCCCGCGGTCAGCAGGCCGAAATGATGGTCGTGTCGGTCGCTGTGCGACTCCCGCGCCACGACATCTTGCGAGCCGAGCGCGAGCGCGAGGTGGCCCACGCCGACGACCGCGCTCGCCCCCGCGATCGTCAGGGTCGTCGTCGAGAAGGCGAGCGCGAGGCACCCGGCGGTCTGGACGGCGCAGCCGATCGCAAGGAGCGGTGCGCCGCGCCGATCCGACATCCGTCCCAGCGGGATCGCCAGGAAGATCGGCAGTAGGGCGAAGGCTGCCGCCACCAGCCCGACCGCCTGCACGCCCTCCCCGTAGGCGAGGAGGCGGTAGGAGGTGGTCGGCCGGATCAGATAGACGGCCGCCTGCGCGATGCCCATCGCGAGCAGGGCGAAGACAAGCCGGCGGCTCATGGCGCTATTCGGCGAGCAGCCGCTGGGCCTGCTCGTAGAACGGCACGTCGACGAACTCGCCGTCCACGGTGATCGCCCCCTCGCCGGCCGCGAGCGCCCGCTCGTACTCCTCGACGACCCGCTGCGCCCGCGCCAGCTCCTCGGCGGTCGGGCTGAAGACCTCGTTCAGGATTGGCACCTGGCTCGGATGCACGCAGGGTGCACCCCGCAGCCCCAGAGCCCGCGACTCCTCCACCGAGCGGCGGAACGCATCGAGGTCGCCGAAGCCGACGATGGCCCCGGTCAGCCCGATCGGGACGATCCCCGCAGCCACGGCCGCGTTGACCACGAGGAAGCTGGCCGCCGCGTTCCCGGGGCCGCCGGCCTCCATCCCGGTCGCGATCGTGTAGTCGCTCGACCCGAGCCCGACGGCGACCACGCGCGGATGGGCGGCGCAGATCTCGGCCGCGTTCAAGAGTCCTTTCGGCCCTTCGATGCGCGGGAAGAAGACGGTGTGCCCGTCCTCGAGGCCTCGCTCCGCCTCGACGCTCGAGGCGATCTCCGCGAGCGCGAGCACGTGCTCGGCCGAGTCGACCTTCGGGAGCACGAGCCCGCGAACGTCGGGCCCGATCGAGGCCTCCAGGTCGGGGACTGCGAGCCGCCAGGGCCGGTTGACCCGCACGAGGACGTCCGCGCCCGCCTGGCCGACTCGGGGAGCGGCCGCCGCGGTCATGCCCCGCGCCCGGGCCTTCTCGGAGGGCGCGACTCCGTCCTCGAGCTCGAGGATGATCGCGTCAGCGCCGCGCTCGTGCGCCTTGGCGACGAAGCGCTCGGAGACGACCGGGACGTACAGGAGCGAGCGCCAGTGGGGTCTATAGCGGGTCAAACGACCCCATCTGCGGCCAGCCGTGCGAGCTCGTCCGAGTCGATCCCGAGCTCCCCGTAGACGGCCGCGTTGTGCTCCCCGAGCTCCGGCGCCGGCAGGCGGATCGCGCCCGGCGTGCCCGAGAGCCGCGGCACGACGTTGTGGAGGACGACACCGTCCTCCATCTCGACGATCGTCTCTCGAGCCCGGTAGTGCTCGTCGGCGAGCGCGTCGAGAACGTCGAGGACCGGCCCGATCGTCAGCCGGTGCTCGGCCGCGAGCGCGAGGATCTCCTCACGCCTGAAGCGGCGGAACTCGGGTACGAGCGCCTCGTGCAGCTCGTCCCGGTGGGCGAGCCGCGCCTCCGCGGAGTCGAAGCGCGGGTCGGCGAGCAGGTCGTCGCGCTCGATCGCGGCGAAGAAGCGGGCCGCGGTCTCGTCTGTGGCCGCGGAGATCGCGACCCAGTGGTCGTCGCTCGTCTGGAAGACACCCCGGACGGACGAGACGCCGGCGCCGTCGCCACGGCCGCGGAGGTGACCCCGGCCCGCGTAGACGGTCGCGTCGGCGCCCAGGATCGAGAAGAGGGGCTCGTAGAGCGAGATGTCCACGACCTGCCCCGGAGCGCCGTTCACGCGCACGCTCCAGAGCGCGGCGAGAGTCGCCGCAGCCGCGTAGGTGCCGGCGACGGTGTCGGCCAGCGAGAGGGGAGCTTGTACCGGCGGCCCGTCGGCGGGGCCGTTCAGGAAGGTGAAGCCCGAGTAGGCCTCGGCGAGGGTCCCGAAGCCCGGCTGGCTAGCCCGAGGACCTGTCTGGCCCCACCCGCTGATCCGGAGGATCACCAGCTTCGGGTTCCGCTCGAGCAGTCCCTCCGGGCCGCCGCAGACCCGCTCGAGCACGCCCGGGGAGAAGTTCTCCGCGAGCACGTCGGCGTTCTCCGCGAGCCGGAAGACGAGCTCGCGGCCGCGCTCGCTCGCGAGGTCGAGGGTGACGCTGCGCTTGTTGCGGCCGTAGGCCTTCCAGTAGGCGTCGTAGCCGTCGACGGTCGTGTGCCGGAACGGGTCGCCGCTGCCCGGTCGCTCCACCTTGACGACGTCCGCGCCCAGGTCGCCGAGGATGAGGCCGAGCTGCGCACCCGAGACGAGCCGCGTCAGGTCGAGGACGCGAACGCCCGCGAGCGGGCCCTTCGCGTCCGGCTCGTAGCTGCGCTGCGCGAGGCCGACGAGCGGGGTCGCGGCCGGCTGCTCGGTCGCGCGCATCAGACGGGGCAGCCCTTCGCGCGGAGCATCGCGGCGACCCGCTCGTCGTCGAGCGCGAGCAGGGAGGGGTCGGTGCGGGAGGCGCGGTGATGGCGCTGCTGCTCGTCCTCCTGGGCCTGCTTGGTGCGGGCTTCCTCGAGTACCCGGGGAAGCAGATGGGGCGGGACGACGATCACCCCGTCGGCGTCGCCGAGCACGAGATCGCCGGGCGAGACGGCGAGGCCCGCACAGGCGATCGGGACGTTGATCTCACCGGGGCCGTCCTTGCTCGGGCCGCGATGGGAGTGGCCGCGGGCGAAGACGGGGAGCTCGCCCTCGGCCCACTCGGCGACGTCGCGGATCGCGCCGTCGATCACGAAGCCCGCGACCCCGCGGGCGAGCGCTGCGAGGCGCATCAGGCCGCCGACGAGGGCGGGGGAGAGCTCGCCGGAGCCGTCGACGACGAGCACGTCGCCCGGTCTGGCGAGCGTCAGCGCCTTGTGGATCATCAGGTTGTCGCCCGGGCGCACGCGCACGGTCAGGGCGACGCCGCAGAGCGAGAGTGCGGTGTCGCCGTGATACGGCTCGAGCCCTACCGCACCGACGCAGCGGCCGAGACAGTCGCTGACGATGGTGGTGGGAACGCCGCTGAGCGCGTCGACCAACTCCGGGTCGGGGGCGACCGCGCGTTCGTGGATCGCGAAGCCGGCGGGCCAGGTGGCCGTCGCGAGCTCCGTCACTCGACCACTGCACACGCGTCGGGCGGGATGTGCACCCGGACGCGATCGCCCTCGACGCGGCGCCAGCTCTGCACCGTCAGCGCGACCGAGCCGG